>NZ_JAACSD010000004.1:149186-571337 GCF_009994065.1 Shewanella vesiculosa | reverse complement strand
GCCCGCTATTATGTAGCGGGCTTTTTTACGTCTGCAATTTGTGGCTGAAAGCCGTTCTTGGACCTAAACCATTGACCCGTGTGGATGATATGTCGGTCAGTTCTAGGGGCCAAAGAACACAGCAAGGCCACCCGACTAAGGTGGCCTTTTTGTTTTGTGCTTTGAAACCTAAGCAATCAGAACATCGATGCTAGGTGTAGTTCGCTAGACGCTCACCTAGGCCTTACCAATGCGATGCTCATTAGTAGATAAAATAAGTGTGAACTTTGGTGGCTGGTAAGACAGTTTTAAACCCATTACTTGATTAGTAATGGGTGTTATTCTTTAGAAATAGGCTTTCAAATAGAAGGTTCGGGTCGATTTCAGAGTTCAGCTAATATTTTTTCTACGATAGGCTTATTAGCTTCGGGGAAGTCATATTCTGCAATACTATGGATTGGTACCCATTCAATTTGCTGCTGTTCCATACCTATAGCTTGGTTTGAGAATTCAGTAATTAAATGGATATCGAGTCTGACATGTTTATCTGGATAATCATGAATGATGTCCATGAAGGGAGTTGAATGAGAGACATCAAGATTAACTTCCTCTTTTAGTTCTCTAATTAACGCTTCAGTAACCGTTTCATTTGTTTCTACCTTACCGCCTGGGAATTCCCATTTTCCGCCTTGGTGAAGGTGTCCAAGCCTTTTAGCAAGTAAAATCTGCCTATCTTGATTAATGATGACACCAACAGCAACATGAATTCTCTTTTGCATGTTTCGACTCCTTATTATTTGAACTTATTGTTTAAAGAAGTCACCTTCATCAAAACCAATGTCATCAAGCATATCTGGGTCGATACTGTTCTTGATCGGGATTGCATGTTTTTCACTTGCCCAATCACCAAGATCGATAAGTTTACAACGTTCACTACAAAAAGGCTTAAATAGCGATTCGTCTTTCCATTCAACTTTGGTTTTGCAAATTGGGCAGTTTACTACTGTTAACGGCATAATGATTCTTGGTTGTTAGTCTTATATGGAATGTTAAAGGGTTTAACTGCAGGTTGCTAGTGAGAAATCAATAGTTTCACAGGTATGGCGGTGTAAATCAAAATCGACAAAATGAATCGCATAACGATTTCGATTACCACTGACGGTAGGATAGCAATTTTGGTCTGAGTTTATCTTTACGCGGATTAAGGATAACGGCTGTGATGAATTACCTTGATAAAACCCTACCGGAGCTTGAGATAATCTAAAATCTTCAGTGGCTCTAATCAGTTCTAAAAGCAACATGATAGGCGCTAGTAAGGGTTGGTATTCTGCAAGCCAGTTGTTTATGTCTCGTTGTCGATATTGCCAGTCTTTGCCTAGCCAAAAGTGCAGTTGAGGGAAATCAAAATTACAGTATGCTCCAGTCATATTAAAACGCTGACGCAAAGAAGTAAGAAATTTATCTCGTTTGAGGCTACAACCAATTCTTTCTTGTGTTTGCAAAGGTGACTTTAACGCGATAAGCCTGTCAGTGAGTTTATCTACTTGATCGTTATCAACACTTGAATGAGTACGCCATTGTGAAATTAATTGAATTTGTTTTTCGATATCTTTTAAGATGTCGGTACGATAATCACAACGTTCTGTTAGCTCTGCAAGCGAAAATAAAGGATTAAAACACTGATATTGATGATCTTGTTCAGCATGCAGCTGTAACTGTAAGGCAAGGTTTTCTATACGTAAATAACTGCGTATTTTTTCATTTAATGGTTGTTCATAAATTAAATCAGTCATTGACGTTAGTTTCTAAATCGGTTGCCTGTTGTAGGTATTGTTGATGCAGACGAAATACTTGACTGCGCAACTGCTCATGTTCTCCTTGATTATCAATAATATTATCAGCCAGAGCGAGTCGCTGTTCCCGGGTCATTTGACTGGCGAGAATATGCTCAACTTGTTCTTTACTGACAGCATCACGTTGCATCGTCCTTGAAACCTGTAACTCCGGTGCAATATCTACGACCAAAGTAGTATCAACTAAACTATCTAAATGATTCTCAAATAGCAAGGGTACTACCATTATTACATATGCCGAAGTCGATGCTTGTACTTGGTCGAGCATCCTTTGGCGGATCATTGGATGAAGTAAATTGTTAAGCCACAAACGTTGCTCAGGGTTATTAAACACTTGTGCTCGTAGAGCCGCTCTATCTAAGCTGTTATCCGCTAATAATATTCCCCGGCCAAAGTGCTGCTTTATTGCATTTAGCCCATCCGAACCGATTGAGACAACCTCTCTAGCGATAACATCAGCATCAACTAAGTCTATGCCATATTGTGCGAATAGATTGGCCACAGTTGTTTTACCGCTGGCAATGCCGCCTGTTAAGCCGACAATATACTTTTTTGCCATCATAACGTACTAAGATACCAATTGAGAATGTCATGTCCCCATACTAACGCTATCCAGCCGGCAGCAGCAATATAAGGGCCAAAGGGGATTGGATTGCCTTTGTTGATTTGCTTAGTGATAATCATACTAATACCGACAACAGCACCCACAAGTGAGGACAATAAAATAATCAGTGGCAGCATTTGCCAGCCTAACCAAGCACCGAATACAGCTAATAGCTTAAAGTCGCCATAACCCATGCCCTCTTTGCCTGTTACCAGCTTAAATAACCAAAATACTGACCACAAGCTTAAATAGCCAGCGGCAGCACCGATAATGGCGTCTTCTGGGCTAGTATAAATCCCTCTAAGGTTAATGATTAATCCTAGCCATAGTATTGGTAAGGTGAGTTGGTCCGGTAATAGCATTTCATCTAAATCGATGCCTGTTAATGCCACTAACACAAACGTTAAAATGCTGGCATAAACAAATTGCCATGTTGGGCCAAAGTGCCATGCTAATACTGCGACTAATAACCCTGTGAGTAATTCGATAATGGGATAGCGGCTTGAAATATGAGTTTTGCAATCGGCACATTTTCCACCAAGCATTAACCAACCCAATACTGGCAGATTATGCCAAGGCTTTATATTGGCTTTGCATTTTGGGCAAGCAGAACCAGGTACCACAAGGTTGTATTTTGCAGGAAAAGCATCAATAGGTTTGTTTAAACGGTCATTACCGACCTGTTCGACAATATCAGGATGATATTCATTGAGGTAAAAATTACATTCACTTTGCCATTCACGTTTCATCATTACCGGTAAACGGTGGATAACGACGTTGAGAAAACTGCCAATGGTAGCAGCAAAAATAAAGCTAATTGCAATGAACGCCAATGGATACTGGGCCATTGTGGCAACAAAAGTTGAAATTGATTCAGTCATTGTTATTCTTTTTTGTTTTGAGGGTTATTTGATTTAACTAAACGATGTTACCCATTTCAAAAATTGGTAAATACATACCGATGATTAGGCCACCGACAACAGTTCCAATCACCACCATCATAATCGGTTCTATTAAGCTTGATAGCCCATCCACGGCATCATCAACCTGCATTTCATAGATATTAGATACTTTATTGAGCATTTCGTCTAAGCCACCAGATTCTTCACCAATCATCACCATTTGAATTAGCATATCTGGGAACAAGCCTGTGGTGCGCATAGCAACATTCATCTGCATACCAGACATCACTTCTTGGCGAACTTTGAGTAAAGCTTTACGGTAGACATAGTTACCTGACGCCCCCGCGGCTGATTCTAAGCCATCAATTAGTGGCACGCCAGCAGCGAAGGTTGTTGATAAGGTACGAGCAAAACGAGCCATTGCTGCTTTATGTAGTATTTCACCAATAGCTGGGATTTTAAGAACTAACACATCGATTCGATCACGAAAACTTTGCGATGTTCGATGGGCTCGTTTAAAAAGCCAAATAGCAATGATAATGGCTATCACAAAAAAATACCAAGATGCTTGAAGCCAGCGGGATATGCCAATAATAAGCTGAGTAAACGCCGGCAATTCAGCACCAAAGCCGTTAAAGATTTCTTCAAATTGGGGGACCACAAATAAAAGTAGAAGCGAAGTCACTAGTATTGCAACAATTACTACCGCAGCAGGATAAAACATGGCTTTTTTGATTTTAGACTTTAATTGCTCAGCCTTTTCTCTATATATGGCAATGCGATCAAATACTGCATCGAGTGAACCTGAATGTTCGCCGGCTGCGACTAAATCGACATATAAATCATCGAAATAACGTCGATGAGGTCTGAGTGAGTCTGATAGTGGAATACCGGATTGGACATCAGATAAAATTGTACCTAATAATTCGCGCATTTTAGCTTTTTCATGGCCGCGGCCAAGCAGTTCTATGGTGGTGACTAAAGGAACCCCTGCTGATAACATGGTAGCAATTTGACGAGTGATCATCGCAATGTCCATTGCAGTGATGTTTTTTTCAGATTTGAATAAAGGAGGCGATTTTTTGCGTACTCCTTTTGGGGTGACACCCTGAGCTTTCAATACGCTGCGAATTTCTGCAATGGTGGAACCTTTTAACTCACCCGAGGTACGTTGGCCATCCCTATTGGTACCTTTCCATTGGTAAGTAAATACTTTAGGTTGGTGTTTGGTTATTTTTTTTGCTTTTGGCTTTTTTTTTGCTGTCGCTGTGGCCATGTAGCCAATCCTTTTATTTTTCCGTTGCACCACGTTAACCGATTATTACTAATAGAGCATAATCAATTAAATAGTTGAACCACTATAACTAATTAAACTATAGATGAATTAAAAGCTGGTGACACGGTTAATTTCGGCAATACTAGTGACGCCATGAATCACTTTAAGTAACCCGGATTGGCGTAAATCACGCATGCCTTGCTGTTTTGCTAGGGTGGCAATTTGCAACGAATTACCGCCTTCCATAATGACTCGAGCAATTTCATCGCTCATTTTCATTACTTCGTAGATACCCACTCGGCCTTTATAGCCACCAGAGCATAACTCACAACCAACCGGTTTAAACACAGTAAAGCCTTTGGCTATATTCGCTTCAGTAAAACCTAAGCGTTGCATTTCAGCTACCGGAATGGTCTCTTCATGTTTGCACGCTGGGCACAGGCGTCTGGCAAGTCGTTGGGCGATAATTAAATTTACTGAGCTGGCAATGTTATAACCCGGCACACCCATATTAATTAAACGGGTTAAGGTTTCTGCTGCCGAGTTGGTGTGCAGAGTGGATAACACTAAGTGACCGGTTTGCGCAGCTTTAATAGCTATTTCAGCAGTTTCTAAGTCGCGAATTTCACCGACCATCACCACATCAGGATCTTGACGTAAGAATGACCGTAGCGCTGAAGCAAAGGTTAAGCCAGCCTTTAAATTAATGTGAACCTGGTTTACACCTTCCAAGTTAATTTCGACAGGATCTTCCGCGGTAGAAATATTACGCTCTTCAGTATTAAGAATGTTGAGACCGGTATATAAGGAGACTGTTTTCCCCGAACCAGTAGGACCTGTGACTAAAATCATCCCTTGAGGTTTGGCAAGCATTTCTTCGTATAATAAGCGTTGATCATCTTCATAACCGAGTTTTTCAATACCCAGCTGAGCGGACGATGAATCCAAAATACGCATTACGATTTTCTCGCCCCAAATGGTGGGCAAGCTGCTAACACGAAAATCGATGGATTTAGTGCGTGACAGTTTCATTTTGATGCGGCCATCTTGCGGCACGCGGCGCTCGGCTATATCCAGTTTTGACATGACTTTTAAACGGGCCGAAATACGGTTGGATAGATTGACTGGTGGCTCGGAGACTTCATGTAAAATCCCATCAATACGAAAACGAATGCGGTAGCGTTTCTCATAAGGCTCAAAATGTAAATCTGAGGCGCCTTTACGGATAGCATCGGTGAGGATTTTATTAATATAAATAACAATTGGCGCATCGTCACTGCTGTCACCGGTCGGCTCATCACGTCTGTCGGTATCAGTAACCTCCATGTTAGCTAGCGCTTCTTCATCTGCACCGCCTAAATCAAGACCGGAAATATCATCCTCAATGATCTTTTCTAATGCTTTATGGAGCTTGTCATCTTCAACTAAAATGGCTTCTGCGTGTAACCCAAGGCTAAACTGAAAATCTTCCAGCGCCGAAATGTTGGTCGGATCAGAGGTCGCAATATATAGACGATTACCGCGTTTAAATAGTGGTAAGCACTTATGCTTTTCAATCAGTTTTTTATTCAGCAACTCATCGGCAATGCTGTGTATATCAAATTCATTTAAATCAAGTAATGGCGTGCCGTATTCTTCGTAGCATAGTTCAGCAACTTCTCTTGCAGATAGAAGTTTTAAATGAATAATAGTTGTGACGAGAGATTGTTTTTGCTTGCGAGAATCAGAAATTGAACTTGATATTTGCTCTTCACTTAAGAGGCCTTTGCGGATAAATAAAGTCGATAAACCTAAGTGGAGTGCAGTTGATGACATATATAAATATCTTTAGTAATTGTTAACAGAAACCTGCAGCGATGCAAGATGATGTGCTCGATACTTTCCAAATCAAAGTACTTGAAGATGGGGTTGGAGACAAGATAAAAGTCTCAGCGTTAAATCCATCGGTAGATATTGTATTTGCAGTAATGGTTCCATCAATTAGAATATCTACATCATTGACATAAGGGGCTGCAATCAATCCGTTTTTAACGAGACCTATTTTACTGAAGCTATTACAGTTTTGTAATGAGTAATACCCTCTAGTTTGGTAGCAAACATCAATTGAAGATTTCACTACTCCAACAGAAGCTGTAACTTCAACAAACTTTGTTCTGTTAGCATAAGTTTTATACTTAGGTAATGCTATTGCACTTAAAATTGCAATTATAGAGATGACAATCATCACCTCAATTAAAGTAAAACCACTATGCGTTAAACGCATAGTGGTTTGATAGTTGTAAAGCGTAATTAGCAGACACCTTTTTCAATGCATGTACCTGTTTGAGCCCATGTTAATGTGCCATCTTTAACTGTAGGAGTTAAGATATATGTTGCACCATCAACAGATGTAGCATCTCCAGTAGCCGTAATAATTGCATCTGTTGCTGTTATTGCGACACTTGCAACATTTGCTCCTGCTGCAGAACCAGTTAAATCAGCTCCAACTTTAACAGCAGTATCACAGTTAGCTAGTACACCCGCCCCACGAGTTTGAAAACAAGTATCAATTGATGTTTTGATATTTGATGCAGCTAATACAACTTCAGTAAAACGTGCTTTCTTGGTATATTGTTGATAAGCAGGCAATGCGATTGCTGCCAAAATACCGATGATCGCTACTACGATCATTAATTCGATAAGGGTGAAACCCTTAGCGTTTTTGATTTGATTGATACTTTTCATTTTCTCTCCGTAAAATAGGCTAGGGTAGTATCAGTCCTCGATAACTGCTACTTAGCTGGTTTTTAAGTTAAATGCTTAAATATAGAAGCTAAGTGTAGTAGTTGGCAGTCCATTTGCCTAAACCGTAAAGCACAATTGTGTGGTGCTAGATATCAGATACTAGTTGACCACGATTTTTATAGAGCCAATATTACTTGCATTACCAAGAGTTAGCTCTATTTATACTGTGTAATGCCCAATGGCACAAAACACTATGTATAGATAATAACCTTGTTAACTGCAAATAATGTTAGCAGATTGTTTACTTAATGGCATTTCGGCTGAGCGATAAACACAGAGCGAATACGTAAATGTTAGTAAGTTACAGGGGCATTTGCTGAGCTATATAGCAATGGTTATACAAATTTCTATACAACTCGTTATAAATGCAAATGTTAACAACTTACTAATAATGTAACGTGTTTTACAATCTAATGATTACCGTACATGGCCGAAAGGCCAACTCGCCTACAATGAACGTTAGTATAAACCGTTACAAAATGGAATAGTATTAGCGTATTAATAAAAAATAAATGTCTAAAAATGCTCTGATTTCACATTTCCCGTACATAATACGATAATTTATTTTTGACAGATTAGGTTGAGGAATATTTTTTTGACAAAAATGCAACAATGTCATTTTGTTGGCGTTGTTTGATGGCGGATGTGACAGGTTTATCGCTAAGCTAAAAGCCTAGGTTCTAGAACGCTGCGCTGTTAGATGCTATAAAATCTTAGCAGCAAAGCTGTCCCTAGAAGCGCAGCGACCTAGCAGGACGCAGTCCGCTCTAGAACCTAGACAATATAAGGGTTAAGCCTTTAATCGCAAAGATAAATCTAACGCTTTTACGTGTTTAGTCAGTGCGCCGACCGAAATATAATCGACTCCGGTTTGGGCGAAAGTGGCTAGGGTGTCTAAGGTGACATTGCCAGAGACTTCTAATTTAGCGCCATTGCCTTGGTCTTTATAGCGATTATTCATGCTGACAGCGTCAACCATCATGGTGACGTCAAAATTGTCGAGCATAATGATATCAGCTCCGCCATCAAGTGCTTGGATGAGCTCCTCAAGAGATTCAACTTCTACTTCTACCGGTTTAGTGCCGTCTAACGCACGTGCTGCGGTAATAGCTTGTGAGATGCCACCACAAGCCATAATGTGGTTTTCTTTAATTAAGAATGCATCGAACAAACCAATACGATGGTTTTTGCCGCCGCCGCAGGTGACTGCGTATTTTTGGGCTGTGCGCAGGCCTGGAATGGTTTTGCGGGTATCGAGTAACTGAGTGTGGGTACCCACAAGCTTATTCACGTACAACTTAGTTAAGCTAGCGACACCTGACAAGGTTTGAATGAAGTTCATTGCCGTACGTTCGCCAGTTAAAATAGCGCGTGCTGGGCCTGATAGTTCACATAGCAATTGATTCGCGACAATTAAATCACCGTCATCAACATGCCAATGCAGTACCACTTCACTGCCCAGTTGATTGAAGACTTGTTCTGCCCATGCTTTGCCGCAAAAGACACCATCTTCGCGGGTGATTAGCGCGCCGGAAACGTGTTTATCTGCAGGAATAAGTTGTGCGGTAATATCTGCATTAAGCATGTCATTAACGGTATTGTGGGCTGTGTGACCTAAGTCTTCATCAAGTGCGGTTTGCACCGCATGACGGATATCGTTTTCTAACATAAGCAAAGTCCTTGCTAAAGATCGTGATAAGGCTAAACAGTATCCGCATTGGGCGGAGTGTTTGTTACAGAAAGCATTTGTTAAAGATTACCATAACTTGGCTATATACTGACACTATCAAGCTGGCAATTTTCAGCCTTGGTATTGCTGTTTAATACAGTTAAATTTACATTGGAACTGCTGATATCTTTATGTTTAAGGGGTGATATGCCAAAAGGCTTATTAGAACAAGGTTGGTTAGCTAGCGCGAGAAAATGTATTTCGCCGCATTTTAATGCTCGGCCTGATAATGAGGTGAGCTTATTGGTGATCCACAATATTAGCTTACCAGCGGGCTGTTTTGGTTTAGGACATATTGATGGGCTATTTCAAGGTTGCCTTGATATTAATGCTGATGAAAGCTTTACAGAATTGGCTGGCTTGCAAGTGTCGGCGCATTTTTTAATTCGCCGCGATGGTGAGGTGGTGCAGTATGTAAGTTGTGATGACAGAGCATGGCATGCTGGCGTGTCTGAGCATAATGGCCGCAAGGGGTGTAACGATTTTGCCCTGGGTATTGAGCTAGAAGGTACAGACAGTAGTGGCTATACCGACCAACAATACCAGCAATTAATACTGTTAACATTGGAGTTAATGGCGCAGTATCCTATGCTTAACGTAAATAATATTGTTGGCCATTGCGATATTGCTCCTGGACGCAAAACCGATCCCGGGTTCAGTTTTGATTGGCATCGATATAAGCAGGCCATCGCAGGTAATTGAGGCCTAAGCTTGTAGACTAGTTTATGAGAGAGTCGTTGTTGGGGAACCGCTATCACCTTTCCTACTAAAGCAGCGCTTCTAATGATGACAGCAACAACGCAATAAATTAAAAGGATATTCATGGCATTATTTTCATTATTAGTGGCAATTCTTGTAGAGCGTTTGAAGCTTTTGCCAAGCAGTTGGCAGTTCGATACTGTGATGATGCGTTACCAAAAACAGTTTTGGGACAGCCAATCGCTTAAATCGGAATTTGGCGTAGCGGTGGCGCTGGCGTTGCCGGCTGTATCAGTCTTTTTGATAAGTGTTCTTCTTGATGGCATTTTATTTGATTTATTGAGCTTATTATTTTGGGTGCTAATATCGATTATTTGTTTTAGTCACCAAACATTACGTATTGTATTTAAACAGTATATTCAAGCGGCATGCCGCGGTGATGTTCAAGCTTGTTACCGTTACGCTAGCGAGTTGGACTCTACCGAGTGCTTGGATGTGGTAGATGAACAGGATTTAGGCCGTAAAGTGGGCCAAACCGTGGCGTGGATTAATTACCGTTATTACGGCGCTGTTGCCTTGTACTTGATATTTTTAGGCCCAGTTGGTGCAATATTATATTGTAGCGTGCGTTTTTATAGCGAGTACAACAGTAAAAATAAGCTTGAAATGCCTTTGGTTGATCATTTGCAGATGTTATTTGATTGGTTACCAAGTCGGGTATTTAGTTTTGGTTATGTATTAAGTGGCCAGTTTAGTGAAGGGTTAAGTGCTTGGCGACAATATGGCTTAAGTGTCAAAACGGATGCTAAAACTATCGTCACGTATACGGCTGTGGCCGCGGAGTCCTTACCTGAAGCGGGCAATGCACCCTTGAGTGTGCAATCGACATTGGCATTGCTGGCATTAAGCAAGCGTAATTTTGTATTGTTATTAACCATGGTTTCGGTATTAACCATTTTTGGGTTGGTTAGTTAGACTCTAGGGCAGCTACGCTTCTAGGGCGGACTGCGTCCTGCTAGGGTCGCTTCGCTGCTGAGATTTTATAGCCTCTAGCAGCGTAGCGCTCTAGTTTCTAGGACTTTCGGATAAATGGTCTGACCCCTTGAGGATAAATTTACGTTATCCTCTGGGCTTGAGCGTTTTAAACAAACCTGTGTTCTTTGTCGATATGCTGATAACTAGACATGGCTTGTATGATTTGATAAAGTGCGCTCTCTCATATTAATTGGTAAGACCAATTGACAATTGCTTGTTTAGGGAGCAGGGCGCCAGATGGCTTATATTAAGATTAACCAGCCAAAAATTTCTGATGTGATCATGGAGCAATTAGAGCGGATGATCCTAGAAGGCAGTATACAGCCGGGTCAGAAGCTACCTCCTGAACGCGAACTCGCGGTGCAATTTGAAGTGTCTCGTCCTTCTCTACGTGAAGCGATTCAAAAATTAGAAGCTAAAGGGTTGCTCATGCGTCGTCAAGGCGGTGGCACCTATGTTAAAGAACAACTGTGGCAAAGTCTTGCCGATCCTATCGTTGAGTTAATGCATAACGATTCTGAAAGTCAGTATGACTTACTCGAATTCCGTCACGCTACTGAAGGCATGATGGCGTATTTTGCTGCCTTGCGTGGCACAGATGCGGATATGCAAAACATTAAAAACCGTATTAACGAAGTTGAAACCGCAACGGAAGTAGAAGCGCAGGCCGATGCCATTGTGCGTTTTTATCGTGCGGTCGCTGAGGCATCGCACAATGTTGCTATGCTGCATTTAGTATTAAGTTTAACCCCTGTGCTGCATAAAAATGTGGCACAAAATCTGGAACTTTTAAGCCGACGCGAAGAAGCTTCCACCATGGCAAATGATCACAGACGCGCGTTACTGGCTGCGATTGTACGCCGGGACCCAGACGCTGCACGTGAAGCTTCGAATGAGCACTTAAGCTATATCGAAGAAGTCATGTTGTCAGTAAGAAAAGAAGACAGTCGGTTGCAACGTAGTTTGCGCCGTTTAAAGAGCGGCGTTTAACTGAGTTGTTGTGTCAACAAGCAGCAACTAAAGCCGAAATATAATCCGTATATAGAGAAGGACTGCGAGATGTCTGAAGATATGCTTCAAGATTTAGACCCATCAGAAACCCAAGAGTGGGTTGATGCTCTGCAAGCTGTGTTAGAGCAAGAAGGGCCTGAACGTGCACACTTTTTACTTGAAAAATTAATCGACAAAGCGCGTCGTAACGGTACTCACTTACCTTACAATGCGACCACTGCTTACTTAAACACTATTCCTGCAGGCCAAGAGCCAAACATGCCAGGTAACCAAGAAATGGAACGCCGTATTCGGGCGATTATCCGTTGGAATGCCTTGGCAATGGTGTTACGTGGTTCTAAAAAAGATTTAGAGCTTGGTGGCCATATTTCAAGTTTCGCGTCTAGCGCGACAATTTACGATGTGTGTTTTAACCATTTTTTCCGTGCTCCTAATGAGCAAGATGGTGGTGACTTGGTGTATTTCCAAGGTCATATCGCACCTGGTATTTATGCGCGTTCTTTCCTTGAAGGCCGTATTACTGAAGAGCAAATGGCTAACTTCCGTCAAGAAGTCGATGGCAAAGGCCTTTCTTCGTACCCGCATCCTAAGTTAATGCCGACTTACTGGCAGTTCCCGACGGTATCTATGGGTCTAGGTCCTATTCAAGCGATTTACCAAGCGCGTTATTTGAAGTACTTGACTGACCGTGGTTTAAAAGATTGTTCTAAGCAAACTGTTTACTGTTTCTTAGGTGACGGTGAGTGTGATGAGCCAGAAGCATTAGGTGCTATCGGTTTAGCTGCCCGTGAAGAATTAGATAACTTAGTCTTCATCGTTAACTGTAACTTACAGCGTCTTGATGGTCCTGTACGTGGTAACGGTAAAATTATCCAAGAACTTGAAGGCGAATTCCGCGGCGCAGGCTGGGAAGTGGTTAAAGTGATTTGGGGTCGTTATTGGGATCCATTATTGGCCCGTGATACCAGTGGTAAGTTATTACAGTTAATGGAAGAAACCGTAGACGGTGAATACCAGAACTGTAAAGCTAAAGGTGGCGCGTACACCCGTGAGCATTTCTTTGGTAAGTACCCTGAAACTGCCGAAATGGTTGCTAATATGTCAGATGATGACATTTGGCGCCTAAACCGTGGTGGTCATGATCCGGTTAAAGTTTACGCTGCGCTTGAACATGCACAGAAAACCAAAGGCCGTCCAACGGTTATCTTAGCTAAAACCGTTAAAGGTTATGGTTTAGGTGATGCTGGTGAAGGTAAAAACATCGCTCACAACGTGAAGAAAATGGGCGCTGAATCTATCCGTTATTTCCGTGATCGTTTCAATATTCCGATCCCAGATGACCAGTTAGAGGATCTGCCTTTCTATCATCCAGGTCCAGACTCTGAAGAAGTAAAATACTTGAAGAGTCGTCGTGAAGCATTGTTAGGTTATTTACCGCAACGTCGTGAAAAATTCACTGAAGAATTAGAAGTCCCTTCACTGAAAATCTTTGACTCGATTTTAAAAGGCTCAAACGGCCGTGAAATCTCGTCAACAATGGCATTTGTTCGTGTATTAACCGCCTTGTTAAAAGACAAAGGCATTGGCAAACGTATTGTGCCAATTATTCCTGATGAAGCTCGTACTTTCGGTATGGAAGGTTTATTCCGTCAAGTGGGTATTTATGCTCACGAAGGCCAAAAATACATTCCACAAGATTCTGACCAAGTTGCTTACTATCGTGAAGATAAAACCGGTCAAGTATTGCAAGAAGGGATTAACGAATTAGGCGCCATGTCATCTTGGGTATCAGCTGCAACCAGCTACTCAGTAAACGACATGCCAACGATTCCGTTCTACATCTACTACTCTATGTTTGGTTTCCAACGTATTGGTGACATGGCATGGGCTGCTGGCGACATGCGCGCCCGTGGTTTCTTAGTTGGTGGTACTTCTGGCCGTACAACCTTGAATGGTGAAGGTTTACAGCATCAAGATGGTCACAGCCATGTATTGGCGAACACTATTCCAAACTGTATTTCTTACGATCCAACTTACGGTTATGAAATTGCCGTGGTAGTACAAGATGGTATTCGTCGTATGTATGGCGAAAATCAAGAAGATATCTTCTATTACCTAACCACAATGAACGAAAACTATGTTCAGCCAGAAATGCCAGCCGGTGCCGAAGAAGGTATTGTTAAAGGTATTTATAAGCTGGAGTCTGTTGCCGGTAGTGGTAAAGGTAAAGTACAGCTAATGGGCTGTGGCACCATTTTAGAAGAAGTTCGTAAAGCGGCTAAAGCCCTTGCGAAAGACTTTGGTGTTAGTGCTGATGTGTTCAGTGTGACGAGCTTTAACGAGCTAACGCGCGACGGCCAAACGGTTGAACGTTGGAATATGCTTCACCCAACAGCAAAACCTAAGCAAGCGTATATCAGCCAAATATTATCTGCAGATGCACCAGCCATTGCTGCTACCGATTACATGAAGATTTACGGCGAGCAATTACGTGCTTTTGTACCAACTGATTATAAAGTACTAGGTACTGATGGTTTTGGTCGCAGCGACAGCCGTGCAAACTTACGTCACCACTTTGAAGTTGATGCTAAGTTCATCGTTATTGCGGCGCTGAAGTCACTTGTTGAGCGTAATGAAATGCCTGTTGATGTGCTGACTAAAGCCATCGCTGAATATGGCATTGATGCTGACAAGATCAATCCACAGTTCGCGTAAGGGGATACAAAATGGCTGATTTAAAGGAAGTTTTGGTTCCTAATATCGATACTGATGCAGTGCAGGTTATTGAAATTTGTGCCGCAGTGGGTGATTTTCTTGAAAAAGAAGCATCAATCATTACAGTTGAAAGCGATAAGGCAACCATGGACATTCCAGCACCTTTTGCTGGTACCTTGGCAGAGTTAAAAATTGCTGTCGGTGATACCGTGTCTGAAGGCACGTTAATCGCGATGATGAGCGCAGCCGATGCTGCGCCTGCTAAAGAAGAAGCCGCTGCGCCAGCGCCAAAAGCTGAAGCGCCGGTGGCTCAAGCTGCAGCACCTGCACCAGTGACGCCAGTTGCTGCGTCAAGTACTGGCAGTGCAGAAGTGATTGAAGTTAACGTACCTGATATTGGTGGCGACACAGATGTGTCTGTTATCGAAGTATTAGTTGCTGTTGGCGATAGCATTGATGTTGATACTGGGTTGATTACCTTAGAAACTGATAAAGCCACCATGGACGTACCTTCGCCAAAAGCGGGTGTAGTTAAAGAGATTAAAGTGGCCGTTGGCGACAAGGTATCTGAAGGTTCATTGGTGATTATGTTAGAAGTTGCTGGCTCTGCTTCTGCAGCAGCACCTTCTGCACCGGCACCACAAGCTGCTGCACCAGTTGAGCAAGCGGCTCCAGCACAAGCGGCAACTTCTGCTACGACAATTCAGGTACAAGAGATTCATGTCCCTGACATTGGCGATGCTAGTGATGTGGATATTATTGAAGTGCTAGTGTCTGTGGGTGATGACATCACTGCTGATCAAGGCTTAATTACCCTTGAAACAGATAAAGCGACCATGGAAGTGCCTGCACCTTTTGCCGGTAAATTAGTGTCGTTAACCGTTAAAGTGGGCGATAAAGTATCTCAAGGTAGCTTAATTGCCACTATTGAAACGACTAGCTCAGCGCCAGCAGCACAAGCAGCTCCAGCTCCTGCTGAATCTGCACCTGCCGCATCAGCGCCAGCACCCATGGCTGCAAGCCGCCCATCAACTCCACCTGTGCCACATCATCCGAGTGCAAGCGTGACAGCATCAACGGGTGTTGTGCATGCTTCACCTGCGGTACGTCGCTTAGCGCGTGAGTTTGGTGTTGATTTAACTAAGGTGTCTGGTACTGGCCGTAAAGCGCGTATTTTGAAAGAAGACGTGCAAGCGTTTGTGAAATACGAGTTGTCACGCCCTAAAGCTACAGCATCAACATCTGTTTCGGGTGGTGCTGGTGGCTTAAACGTGATTGCTGCGCCTAAGGTTGATTTCAGTAAGTTTGGTGAAGTGGAAGAAATACCACTAAGCCGTATCCAGAAAATCTCTGGTCCTAACTTACATCGCAATTGGGTTACGATTCCACATGTTACTCAGTTTGATGAAGCTGATATCACAGAGATGGAAGCATTCCGTAAGCAACAGAATGACCTTGCTGCGAAGAAAAAAGCTGATTACAAGATCACGCCATTAGTGTTCATGATGAAAGCGGTTGCCAAAGCATTAGCAGAGTTCCCAGTGTTTAACTCAAGCTTAAGCAGTGATGGTGAGTCACTTATTCAGAAGAAATACTTCCACATTGGTGTTGCCGTTGATACTCCGAACGGCTTAATGGTTCCTGTGGTTCGTGATGTTGATAAGAAAGGCATTGTTGAATTGTCGCGCGAATTAACCGACATTTCTATCCGTGCGCGTGACGGCAAGTTAAAGTCTGCTGATATGCAAGGTAGCTGTTTTACCATTTCAAGTTTAGGTGGCATTGGCGGTACGGCATTTACGCCGATTGTTAACTACCCAGACGTGGCCATTTTAGGTGTATCAAAATCTGAAATTAAACCAAAGTGGAATGGAAAAGAGTTTGAACCTAAATTAATGTTGCCTTTATCGCTTTCATACGACCATCGTGTTATCGATGGTGCTATGGCTGCACGCTTTAGTGTCACCTTGTCTGCGATACTTTCAGACATTCGTACATTGATTTTATAAGCATAAAGGTCGCTCATATGAGCGACCTTTTTATTGTGATCGGTTTCAAACAAATTGATTTGAGTATAAAATGCGCCCATCCCAATTTTTTAGTTCGCAATTGAAAGGAAATTGGACGTGAAACGTAAGTTTCAAGCTGGCGACATCGACATTTGGGCCGATCCGTCTTTCACACGGAATGAACAAGATTAGAGGAAATCATGAGTAACGAAATCAAAACTCAAGTAGTCGTACTAGGAGCAGGCCCAGCAGGTTATTCTGCGGCGTTTCGTGCTGCTGACTTAGGCTTAGACACCATAATTGTTGAGCGTTTCAGTACCCTTGGTGGTGTGTGTCTAAACGTTGGTTGTATTCCTTCAAAAGCACTATTGCACGTAGCAAAAGTCATTGAAGAAGCCAAAATTGTTGCTGACCATGGTGTGGTTTTTGGTGAGCCAAAGATTGATTTAGACAAATTACGTAGCTTTAAAAATAAAGTCATTAGCCAATTAACCGGCGGTTTAGGCGGAATGTCTAAAATGCGTAAAGTTGATGTGGTTAATGGTTTTGGTAAATTTACCGGCCCTAACAGCTTAGAAGTGACTGCTGAAGATGGCACTGTGACTGTTGTTCAGTTCGAACAAGCCATTATTGCAGCAGGTTCACGTCCAATTAAATTACCGTTTATTCCACATGAAGACCCACGTATTTGGGACTCAACTGACGCACTTGAACTGAAAGAAGTGCCTGGTAAGTTGCTTGTTATGGGTGGTGGTATTATTGGTCTAGAAATGGGTACTGTGTATTCATCTTTAGGCAGCGAAATTGACGTGGTTGAAATGTTCGATCAAGTTATTCCTGCTGCAGATAAAGACGTAGTTCGCGTTTTCACTAAGCAAATTAAGAAGAAGTTTAACCTTATTCTTGAAACTAAAGTGACCGCAGTTGACGCGAAAGATGATGGTATCTACGTGACAATGGAAGGCAAGAATGCGCCGACAGAACCTGTACGTTACGATGCTGTTTTAGTCGCAATTGGTCGTTCACCTAATGGTAAGTCTTTAGCTGCTGAAAAAGCAGGTGTGAATGTTGATGAACGTGGCTTTATTAACGTTGATAAGCAGTTACGTACTAACGTACCGCATATTTATGCTATCGGCGATATCGTTGGTCAACCTATGTTGGCTCATAAAGGTGTGCATGAAGGTCATGTTGCTGCGGAAGTGATTTCGGGCATGAAGCACTACTTCGATCCTAAAGTGATCCCATCAATTGCTTATACTAATCCTGAAGTAGCATGGGTCGGTCTAACTGAGAAAGAAGCGAAAGAGCAAGGTATTGCTTACGAAACTGCGACTTTCCCTTGGGCTGCAAGTGGCCGAGCAATCGCTTCAGATTGCAGTGAAGGTATGACTAAGCTAATTTTCGACAAAGAGACTCATCGCGTGATCGGTGGTGCTATTGTTGGATCTAACGGCGGTGAATTATTAGGTGAAATTGGCCTAGCAATTGAAATGGGTTGTGATGCTGAAGATATCGCATTAACGATTCATGCTCACCCAACATTGCATGAGTCTGTAGGCTTAGCAGCTGAAATGTATGAAGGTTCAATTACTGACTTACCTAACCCTAAAGCGGTTAAGAAAAAGAAGTAATCTAAACTGATACTGAACAGCACAAGGCACTCCTCTTTAGGGGTGCTTTTTTTTACCTGTAATTTGATTTTTTAAGCTAGCATTAGCGGAGCATATTACTTTTTTTAAACATATAATTATAAAAAAGTAATATTGTTTATAAAGCGTTGTCAAAATGTGTTAAAAATAATGCATAGATGTACATGTCATTATTTCCTCTCAATGTAGAAAGTTATACTGTTTCTTTTATCTACAGCGTGACTAAACAAGAATATCAGTTTGTATCGGTTTAGGGGACGCTATAACGATGAGTATCAATATTATCTTTTTGAGGTATAGGCTTAATTTATGATCAGAGCGGTAATTTTTGGGGCTGTTAGTCTGATTCTATGTTCGTTAGCCGCTGCGCCTGTGAATGCCGCAGATATTGTTCAGCGAGTCTTTAATGCGCAAGATGGTTTAGCTAATGCCACGATTCAAGATATTAGCTTTGACCATTATGGATTTGTTTGGCTGGCGACTCAGCAAGGTCTGTACCGGGTGAGTAACAGTAAAGTTAGACGCATCGATAAAGTCGGTTTTGATTCAGTTCTGGATGACGAGTTCATTTCTACTGTGGTTAACTCTGGTCAAGATCATTTACTGGTTGGCACCAATTCCTCGTTATATTTATACAGTATTTTAGATAATCACTTTAGTTTGATCCTTAGACCTGAAGATAATGATGCAACCAATATCAATAACAGTATTCACGTAGCGGCCACTCAGCGTCAGCTTGATGGGCGCTTACTCATATTGGCCTTTTCAGGGCAGGTTTATTATTTTGATGACATCACTCAGCAGCTTTCCTTATCCCCAAGCCATACATTAGATCGCAATTTGCCTTGGCGAAATGCGCTTGAGTTACATAATACTAATTATTTGTTTTCGACTAATCATGAGGTACAGCTTCATCATGCCGATGGGACTTTCATTGGGCAATTTCCATGGTCTGATAAAAATGGCACCATTAATAAGTTGTTTCAAGATAAACAACAACGAGTATGGATGTTGACATCAAAAGGAGTCTTTAAGCTTAATATTGATGCGCTTACAGTACAGGCTGTAGCAGAGATCCCTTATTATGTTGAGCAAATGGAGCAAGATCTTAACGGTGATTTATGGATTTCAAGTCGAGCAGGATTGATTTTTTGGAGTCAAGAAAACAATAAGTTAATTATATACCGTGACGAACTTAAGCAACGTGCAAATATTGATTACATCCATGATATGGCAGTCGATTCCGATGGTTTGTTATGGATTGGTGGCTCTGGAGATGGGCTTGCGGTCATTGCCGGTAAGCCTAGTTTTTTAATTGATGATTATTCTAAAAAGCCGCCTTATCAGCTTGATAATGAAATGGTGTGGTCGATATACAGTGAGGGTGACACCGTCTGGTTAGGTACTGATGGTGGTTTGTCAGTAGTGAATACCCATGACCAAACATCAATTATGCTGATCCCTAAGGGTTTTGAACTTAATGACAGTATTTATAAAATTAGTTCTCTAGATGAGCAGCACCTTGTTTTAGCGACGACCAGCGGCTTATATGTGGTCAATAAATTAACTAATATTAGTTCTCGCTTTGCTGATTGGAGTGGTGGCAAAACGTCGCTGGTTGATCGCGTAATCATTAATATTTATCGTGATCAATTGTTTAGTGACGTCATTTGGTTTGCGACCACGAAAGGCTTGTATTATTGGCAAGATGGTAAGGATGAGCTGACGCTACAAGAGATCAATGACGGTCAGCAGTCACTGACTAATGCTCGCTATAGTGCCCTATTAAGAGATACTGAACATCATCTATGGTTAGCTGGAAATAAACATTTTGGCTATTTAACCACAGAGGGTGAATATGTTTCTAAATTAAATCTATTTGCCAATTTTACTATTCTTCCAACGATTACCAGTGTTATGCAAGTGGCGCCAAGTGTGCTCTGGTTTGGTTCATCCCAACAAGGTATTTATCAATACAATACGCAAACTAATAAGATAATCTCACTGGATCAACAGTGGAAAATAGATTGTAAAGTGGTGTACTTTTTACAGGATACTGCAACCGATCATATTGTTGGCTGTGCCAGTGCCATTATCAAGATAAATAAGACGACAGGTAAAGTCAGTTCGTTTAGTCATAAAGACGGTTTTATTTCCGATGAATTTAATGAGTCGGCAAAATTTTATGATCCTGCTAAAGGCTTTTTTATCGGTACCCCAGATGGCGCTATGCTCATCGATCTTGATAAGTTAGCGCCACGAACGGTCAATGATAAGGCGATACTTGAATCTGTATCTGTATTTTATGAGGATAAAACAGCGGTTTATCTTGTTCCAAGCCAGTTATCGCAAGTTGAACCGGGTGCGAGCCTAATTAGCTTCCAAATAGCCATACTGGATTACCTTGATGATAAACCCATGACCATCCAATATCGTTTGGTTGAGAATGGCTCCGATGCGGGAAATTACGTGTTACTGGAAGGGCAGTCACAAATTAATATTACCGGTTTAAGTGCTGGGGAATATGTGCTTGAACTCTTGTATAAAAAAAATGGTGTGTGGACGAATGAGCCATTTCAATATCGATTTACGGTAAAGCAGTTTTGGTGGCGATCACAACAATTTAAAGGTGCATTAATACTGATCATATTGCTAACTGGATTGGCACTATTGATCTTTAGGCAGCGACAGGTTAGCCGCTTTAAACAAATGAATACTGCATTACTGCAAAGTGATGATCGCTTACGCCAGGCACTAAAAGGTAGCGATTCAGATTTATGGCAATGGCATGAGCATACTCGAATGTTTTCATTAGACAATCGCGGTGGTGTACTGGGACCTGAGCCTCATATCGACATAAAGCTAGAAGACATTCCCATTCATCAAGATGATATTGAGCAGATTTCCAAAGCCTGGAATGAATTGATCACATGTGCAACAGACGTGATTGACATCGAGTATCGCTATCACAATCAATATGATCAGCAATGGCATTGGCTGCGAATTAAAGGTCGTGCCACTGATGTCGATCACAGTGGTGGAAAGTTAATACATATTGCTGGTATGTATACCGATATTACCCAGCAAAGAGCGCTTGAAAGTGAGGTCAATTTATTAGCTCAAGCGTTTGAAAATACCTCAGAGGGTATGCTGATCTTAGATAGCGATAAGCACATCAAAATTAGCAATGCTGCGGCCAATTTAATTCTTGCAGCTCAAAAGAGCGATTTAGTCGGAAAACCGTTTGCCAAATTAGTGTTTGAGACGCTAGAACCTTTCGACATGGATGATGTGTTTGACAAGGAGGGCTTTTGGACTGGAGAGTGCGAGTTTAATTGTAACGATGGTAGCCGATGTCCGGTATGGATAAATATCTCAACTATGTTCAACGTGAGCGGCTCAGCATTACATTATGTGGTGGTATTTTCAGATATCACTGAGCGCAAACATAATGAACTCCATCTGCGCCGTTTAGCCAACAATGACATGTTAACTGGCTTAGCGAATCGGGCGATGTTTTCTCGCCGTCTGGGACAAGTCATAGAAACAGCAAAGCAGCATCATGAAAACTTAGCACTGTTATTTTTAGATTTGGACAGATTTAAACATGTGAATGACTCTTATGGCCACAGTATGGGTGATGCCTTATTGGTTGAAGCCGCAAGTCGGTTACAGTCTTGCTTGTCTGAAGAACATTTGTTGTGTCGTTTTGGTGGCGATGAATTTGTTATTTTGCTGCGTGATGCCAAAGACGTCGATACCATCAACCACATAGCCAAACAACTGTTACAACAAATAGAAATGCCATTTAAATTATACGGTCGGGAATTTTTCATTTCGACTAGTATAGGCATCAGTATGTGGTCTGATGATGACCAAACCCCCGAAACCTTGATTAAAAATGCTGATTTAGCCATGTATCACGCTAAAGAAGAGGGACGAGGTAATTTTCAATATTATTCCGCGGAGCGAAATGCTGAAGCCTTATACCATTTACGCTTAGAAGCTGATTTACATCAAGCGATACTTTGCAATGAGTTTGAGCTGTATTATCAGCCGCAGATTGATGTGAATAAGCATAATAGTATTGTCGGCGTTGAAGCCTTGATCCGTTGGAAACACCCAAAAGATGGCATGATCCGGCCTGATGTGTTTATTGGGATAGCCGAATCTTGTGGCCTCATCGTGGAAATTGATCGCTGGGTGCTCACTCAAGCTTGTCTCGACGGTGCGAGCTGGCATCAGCAGTACCAAAGTAAAATAAAAGTGTCGGTTAACGTGTCGGCAATGCATTTTAGGCAGCCAGACTTTATCGACTTTTTAACTGCGACATTACATAAAACTGGCATGCCTGCAAAATATTTGTCGGTAGAAATTACTGAAGGTGTATTGATGAAAGAAGTCGATATTGCCAGCCAACATTTACTCGCGTTAAAGCAGTTAGGCATTGATGTTGCGATCGATGATTTTGGCACCGGTTATTCTTCGCTCGCGTATTTGCGTTCATTCCAAGTCAATATTCTGAAAATTGATCGCTCATTTTTAATCCATATTGACACCCATCAAGCTGACCAAGCTATTGTAAGCAGTGTGATTGAATTAGCACGAAATCTCTCGCTTGAAGTCATTGCTGAAGGTGTTGAAACCGCTGAGCAACTTGCACAAGTTGTCCAACGAGGCTGCCATATTATTCAGGGCTATTATTTTGCCAAGCCGATGCCCAAAGCTGATCTTGAACAAAATATTAAGCGACAAATCAGCATTGAACACTAATGGGTTCTCTGTGATACCACTATCATTCTATAGCGGCTATCCATTTGTATGGCTATTGGTTAAATGTTGTTAGAATGCGTTGTTTTTACTTACTTTCGGAATGATTTATGCAATCAACCTTACGCCTTAACTTATTAATATGGTTTTTGGCTAGCAGTATGTGCCTTTGCCTGGCGGTGCAACCTGCCTATGCAGCAAAAAAAGCGTCTAAAGAAAGGCCCACCATTGGTTTAGTGCTCAGTGGTGGCGGAGCCAAGGGCGCTGCACATATTGGTGTGTTGAAAGTACTTGAAAAATATCATATTCCTGTTGATTACATTGCAGGTACCAGTATTGGTGCCTATGTTGCTGGCATGTATGCATTAGGCTATAACGCCGACCAAATTGAAAAAATTATGCTCAGTGGAGAATGGTCTAAAGGCTACTCAGACACTATTCCGCGCGATAAATTAAGCTACCGTGATAAACAGCAACGTGATCAGTTTAATATTCCACTCACAGTGGGCTATAACAATAACAGTTTAACTTCTCCTAGTGGTTTGTTACGTGGCCAAAGTATGTCGCAATTATTGCGCCACTCGACGGGTTTAGTTGAGCAGTTTGGTGATTTTGATGAACTTGCTATTCCCTATCGAGCAGTGGCGACGGATTTAGCCACTAGTGAAGCCGTGGTGTTATCTAGCGGCAGTGTTGTGCAAGCAATGCAAGCATCGGCAACGGTACCAGGTGCATTGCAACCAGCATTGATTAATGGCCGCTTATTAGTTGATGGTGGCATTGCCAATAATATGCCGATTGATGTGGTCAAAGCCATGGGCGCAGACATCATCATAGCTGTTGATATCGGTTCGCCATTAACTAAGCAAGAAAACTTAGACAGCACCATTGCTGTATTAGAGCAGCTATCAACTATGTTGACTCAAGCTAGCACTGCACGGCAAAAAACCTTGCTGACATCGAGCGATATCTTAATTCGTCCTGCCATTGATAATTTAAGTACCACTGATTTTTCAATTATGCCATTGGCACTAAAATTAGGTGAAGATGCCGCTAAGTTAGAATTAGTGAAGTTACAACCTCTTGGCATTAGTGAACAAGATTACTTAGCCTATCAAGCAAGTAAATTACAACAAAGTTTACTGTGGAACGACCCGCTTAAAAAACCCATTTATAAAATTGCTTTTGATAATCAATCAAAAGTCAGTGAGAAATTACTGCGTGAGCGTTTAGGGATCACTGAAGGTATTATTCTGAGTAAAGAGGAACTCGATTCTGCTCTAAATCGGGTGTACTCATTGAATAAATTTGAGCGTGTTGATGCTGAGTTTGAAGATGTTGATCAAGGGCGAATACTGACCATTACCACTAAGGCCAAATCATGGGGACCAAACTATTTTCAAGCGGGATTTAATTGGGAAGATGATTTCACCTTAGATTCGGCGATTACCTTAAGTTTGGCGTATACCATGACTGACTTAACTGAAAATGGTGGTGAGTGGCGTAACGAATTAGAACTTGGCTTTAAAAAGCGCGTGGCGACTGAGTTTTATCAACCCTTAGATCGTGATCAAACATTTTACAGCTTAGCGAGATTTCAATATGAAATGAAAAACTGGGATCTGTACGATCAAGATATCCGTTATTTTCAACTCGAGAATAAAGTCGCACAAATTGTATTAGGTATCGGTTATAACTTTAATTCTGATGGCATTATGGAATTTGGTGTTATCGCCGAAGATGGCCGTGTTACCAGTGAATTTGGCTTGGTTGATTCAATTAATTTTCATTCAACCGGCGGCTATTTTAAGGTTGCCTACGATAATCTCAACAGCATTAGTTTCCCAACAGAAGGCAATAGACTGACTTTTACCAGCTATTTAAGAGATGAGTCATATAAAGGCTTAAGCAATGTCAGTAATACTGACAGCGATGATTTAGCCTGGCAATTTGAGGCCGATTGGAAAGGCGCATTAAAGCTCGGTAATCATGCCATTGTGGGTAAAATGGAATTGGCAACCACCCAGAATGATGGCGACTTTACTTTGCATGTTGCCGATTTAGGAGGTTTCTTAAACTTATCTGGTTTCCGCAAAGATACCTTGGTCGGCGCCCATAAAGTCTTTGGTGCTGTGATTTACCAGTACGATCTTGGCCGCGATGTGCTGATCACCGATTTGCCTTTGTACTTAGGCACTAGCCTTGAAGCTGGTAATGCATGGTTTAATCGTGATGATGTCGATTTAGGTGATTTGATTTTCGGTAGTAGTTTATATTTAGGTACCGATACCGATTGGGGACCCGCGGCATTAGGTTTTGGATTTAATGACAGCGGCCAGTCTGCATTTTATTTATTTGTCGGCAAAAACTTTTAGGCAGTTATTATTCAATCTAAGCCAAAAACTTAGAGGTTAGAGGTTAGAGGCTAGAGGCTATACAAGCTTACAGCCTAGAAGCTAGGACACTGCAGATGCTATTAAATCTTAGCAGTGTCCCTAGTAGCGCAGCGACCTATAACCTAGCAGGACGCAGTCCGCTCTAGCAGCGCAGCGACCTTGTTAAGCAATGCGGGTAATAATCCTGCGTGCGCCAATTGATGATGCGCAATAACCCATTTGGTTTGTGTCGCGGTGTGAGGCGCAGGAATTGCCACCGTTTGCATGCTGGCAGCACGGGCAGCAATTAAGCCATTAAATGAATCTTCAATCGCAATACATTGGCTTGGTGCTATGTCCAAGCCTTTAGCACAATTCAAATATACCTCGGGATGAGGCTTACCATAGTCTAAATTTTCAGCAGATTCTATAGCATCAAAATAATGACTTATGGCGAGTTTATGCAGCACTGCTTTGATAATTAATGACGATGAAGAGGTGGCTAAACCTATTTTAAGCCCTAAACGTTTGCACGCCTCTAGCGACTCAATCACACCTAACATGGGTTGACCATGTGCGTTTATTTGGCTTACTACTTCATTAACTATGGTATTCGCCGTCGCTGTATTGTCGTAATTTGGCCATGGAAAACGTTGGTGCCAATAGCTAACAACATGATCAATACGCAAGCCTGTGGTTTGCTCCACGTCTTCAAGGCTGAGGTTAAGCCCAAAACTATTCAGCACAGTTTGCTCAGCTAACTGCCAAGCGGGTTCGGAATCAATTAAAATTCCATCCATATCAAAAATAACGGCTTTTATTTGGGTAGACACAATTCAGACTCCATAAACAGCATAACCTTAAGCGCTAATTATTGCTTTGATGCTGTTATGGCGCAATCAAAATAGACTTTTTAAAAAATATTTCATTCAAAAAACAAGATATCTTTTTGTATATAGTTTAATCAGCGGGTACCGCATAAGCTAATGTATTTAAATATTTTTTTAGCTGTTTCAAACTATTGTCTAATTTTAATTTATTGAACTTGGGTTTAAATTGATTTTTAGGTTGATAAATCGCATTGATTTCATACCTCTGGTAGTGTGAGCTGATTCATACTTTTATAAAGCTGTAGTATACTGGTGGTCGGATTTCAAGCCCGAACCAGTGGAATTATCAGCGTAATCATAATGACGCTGAGTTTCGCCGTTAGGCGTCAAACAAAGAGGAATGTTGCCGTGCTAGAAGCATATCGTAAACACGTCGCAGAACGTGCTGCAGAGGGTGTAGTCCCTAAGCCATTAGATGCACAACAAGTGGCTGAACTGGTTAAGTTAATTGAAACACCTCCAGCAGGTGAAGAGGCATTCGTCCTCGACTTGCTCGAAAATCGTATTCCACCAGGAGTAGATGAAGCCGCTTATGTTAAAGCCGCTTTCCTTGATGCAGTCGCTAAAGGCACTGTGTCATCTCCTATTTTAAGCGCAGAACACGCTGTTAAACTGCTTGGCACCATGCAAGGCGGTTACAACATTGAGCCGTTAATTGACCAACTAGATAATGCAGCATTAGCACCTCTATCGGTTACCGCACTTTCAAATACATTGTTGATGTTTGATTCATACCACGATGTTGTTGAAAAAATGCAAGCGGGTAATGATTTTGCTAAGCAGGTTGTTGAGGCTTGGGCTAATGCAGATTGGTTCTTAAACCGTCCAAAAATGGCTGACAAAGTTACCTTAACAGTGTTTAAAGTGTCTGGTGAAACCAACACTGATGATTTGTCTCCTGCGCCAGATGCATGGTCTCGTCCAGATATTCCACTACACGCATTAGCAATGCTAAAAAATGCCCGTGACGGTATTGTGCCTGATCAATCAGGTGTAGTGGGTCCAATCAAAGAAATCGAAGCGTTAAAAGGTAAAGGTCATCCTTTAGTTTACGTTGGTGATGTGGTTGGTACGGGTTCTTCACGTAAATCTGCCACTAACTCAGTGTTATGGTTTATGGGTGATGATATTCCTTATGTGCCTAACAAGCGTGCTGGTGGCTTCTGTTTAGGTAACAAAATTGCGCCAATTTTCTTCAACACAATGGAAGATGCGGGTGCATTACCGATCGAACTAAACGTTGATCAAATGGATACTGGTGATGTGATCGATATCTACCCTTATGAAGGTGTAGTTAAGCGTCACGGCACTGATGAAGTTATCTCTACATTTGAGCTTAAAACCGAAGTATTGTTAGATGAAGTTCGTGCTGGTGGTCGTATTCCGTTGATCATTGGTCGTGGCCTTACTGACCGTGCGCGTGAAACCTTAGGACTTGAAGCATCAAAAGTGTTTGTTCGTCCACAAGACATCGCCGCTTCTAACAATGGCTATACTTTAGCTCAGAAAATGGTTGGTAAAGCATGTGGCGTATCAGGCGTTCGTCCTGGCCAATACTGCGAACCTAAGATGACCTCAGTCGGTTCACAAGACACTACCGGCCCTATGACACGTGATGAGTTAAAAGACTTAGCATGTTTAGGCTTTAGTGCTGATTTAACCATGCAGTCATTCTGTCACACTGCCGCTTATCCAAAGCCAGTTGATGTTACCACTCACCACACACTCCCAGATTTCATTATGAACCGTGGTGGTGTTGCTTTACGTCCAGGTGACGGGGTTATTCACTCTTGGTTAAACCGTATGTTGTTACCCGATACCGTAGGTACTGGTGGTGATTCACATACTCGTTTCCCGATTGGTATTTCGTTCCCAGCAGGTTCTGGTCTAGTAGCATTTGCTGCAGCAACAGGTGTTATGCCTCTTGATATGCCTGAATCAGTGCTAGTGCGCTTTAAAGGCGAAATGCAACCTGGTATTACCTTACGTGATTTAGTTCATGCTATCCCACTAAAAGCAATTGAAATGGGTCTGCTAACGGTTGAGAAGAAAGGCAAAATTAATGCTTTCTCTGGCCGCGTATTAGAAATTGAAGGTCTTGAAAAACTTAAAGTTGAACAAGCATTCGAATTATCTGATGCATCTGCTGAGCGTTCAGCTGCAGGTTGTAGCATTAAGCTAGACAAAGAGCCAATCATTGAATATCTGACCTCTAACATCGTGATGTTAAAGTGGATGATTGCAGAAGGTTATGGCGATCGTCGTACGATTGAGCGTCGTATTACTGCGATGCAAGAATGGATTGCTAACCCACAGTTGATGGAAGCAGATAAAGATGCAGAATATGCTGAAATTATCGAAATCAACCTAAACGACATCAAAGAGCCAATCCTTTGTGCACCAAACGATCCTGATGATGCAGTATTATTATCAAGCGTTGCACAAACTAAGATTGACGAAGTGTTTGTGGGTTCTTGTATGACTAACATCGGTCACTTCCGTGCTACCGGTAAGATGTTAGAAAAGTTTGCTACCACGCTACCAACTCGTTTATGGATTGCACCACCGACTAAGATGGACCGCGATCAATTAACGGAAGAAGGTTACTACTCAATCTTCGGTCGTGTTGGTGCTCGCATCGAGATCCCTGGTTGTTCTCTATGTATGGGTAACCAAGCACGTGTTGCAGAAGGTGCGACTGTAGTATCAACGTCTACACGTAACTTCCCTAACCGTTTAGGTACTGGCGCAAACGTTTACTTAGCATCAGCTGAATTAGCCGCAGTAGCAGCGCTACTGGGTCGTTTACCTTCAGTTGAAGAGTATCAAGAATACGCCAAAGAATTAGATGCAACAGCAGCTGATACTTACCGTTACTTGAACTTCGACCAAATCGATTCTTACACTAAGAAAGCCGACAGCGTGATTTTCCAAGCCGCAGTTTAAGCTTAAACTAGTTAACAATTGATCAAAAATGCCAGCAGAAATGCTGGCATTTTTATTTGGATGGCAGAATTTTTTTTATTATTGAATAGACTTATACCATTAGACATCTAATAAAAGTAATACTGATTAATATTGGGAATTATTTTCAATATTTAAAGTAAACTCTGTGAGTTTAATACTAAAGTGAATTACAATTTTATGGACTACTTTTAAGTAATTATTTTCCTTACTTATTTCGTTATACAAGTTAACATTAAAGCCTCTTCAAACGACTTATTAATTACATTAATATAAGTTCAAAACTTCATTTCAACTAATTGCCTGCCGCAGGCTATCGTGCAGATAATCCAGCGAGACGCCGCAAGCACTTCCATGTGGGCTTAACCAAAACATCCATGTTTTGGATACTCGCTGACTCATCTACACCTGTAATTTTTATCTCTTCGATTTAGCTCTATTTGTGACGATGGCTAAAAAGCAAAAGCAAAAGGCTGGATCCCCGATAAAAGATCTCGGGGATGACGGTTTGAGTGTGGTGATTCAATTCACCTAAATAAAGCGGACTTTATTACAAATAAGGTTAAATCGAAGAGATCGAATATCGGGTGTAAGCGCGGCTGTGACCGTCCATGACATGGACGTCATGGCCGAGCTACAGGGATTTTTTTGTATATAAAAAGTGTGGCGTGTCACAGAAGTGCTTGCACTAAGGCCTGCGGCAGGCAATTGATAACAGTCATGGTATGAACTACAGCAAGTTTTCCAATACGAAAGATAAATGGATATTCGTTGCTGACTTATCTACACCTGTAATTATGCTCTCTTCGATTTAGCTCTATTTGTGACTATGGCTAAAAAGCAAAATCTGGATCCCCGATAAAAGATCTCGGGGATGACGGTTTGAAGGTTTAATTATTAACTCGGACGAGATGATTTTTATTACCTATGAGGTTAAATCGAAGAGATCGAATATCGGGTGTAAGCGCGGCTGTGACCGTCCATGACATGGACGTCATGGCCGAGCTACAGGGGGTTTTTGTATATAAAAAGTGTAACGTGTCACAGAAGTGCTTGCACTAAGGCCTGCGGCAGGCAATTGATAACAGTCATGGTATGAATTAAAACAAGCTTTCCAATACCGAAAAGGTAAGGGTTCGTTTGTTTTCGGGTAAACATTATCAAGGATGTACATTGCAAGGTGTTGCAGAAGTGTTTGCGCTAAACGTCACTCGCACACATCGATAACTTGGGATGTGTTATCACCCAATTTGAAACCTTGTGATGTTGCTCCGGATGGGCGAAGCGCCACGACGTTAGTGGCCGCAGGTCATATCTTAAAAAGTGCAGGGTGGAACCTTGCGATGTTAATTCAAACGAAGTTTGAAAAAGCTGGTGTGGCCGTAGGCCATTGTAAAACAAAGTCTATGAATACTTAATATTCATAGAAATCAGTGGTTCTCGTGAGCCATTCTCTGCCCGCAATCTGGCAAGATATTGCTGCCATAGCTCAGTTTGATTACTGCATAAGTTATGCAGTACCTGCCAAGAATATAAGCCGGTATCGTGGCCATCATCAAAGATGATTTTAACCGCATAATGACCAACCGGTTCGAGCGCTTTGATATTAACGGCTTTCTTATGGGTAACCAATATTGGATTACCATGACGCTGCACTTCTGCAGACGGCGAGAATACCCGTAACATTTCACAGCTGATATTGTAGGTTTGGCCGTTATCGAACGTCACTTCGAGTAACTTAGATTGGCGCTTAAGTTTAATGCCAGTGACAGTCGGCGTTGATTGAGTCATGGGAATACCTATAAAAAAAGGATTAACACTAAATCGCAGATTATCATCATACGCGACTTTGCTGTTAATCCTATTGTTGAAACGTGCATTCGTGATGTTTATTCATATAGAAAAGGTCACGAGCCTCCCATCTGTCATAATCAAATGGGAGGACGCTTGATTCAAATAATGATTATAAAATGAAGCGACTTAAGTCTTCATCTTGTACCAAGGTATCAAGGTGGTCATTGACATAGTCAGCGTCAATCACAAAGGTGGAACCTGATTTTTCAGAAGCATCATAGGAGATATCTTCCATCAGCTTTTCCATCACAGTATGTAAACGGCGAGCACCAATATTTTCAGTACGCTCGTTCACTTGCCATGCGGCTTCAGCAATACGTTCAATACCTGACTCAGTAAACTCTATGGTGACACCTTCAGTGTTCATGAGGGCAATACTTTGCTCAGTAAGTGACGCAAATGGCTCGGTTAAAATACGTTTAAAATCGGCGGCAGTTAGGGCATCTAACTCAACTCGAATCGGTAAACGGCCCTGAAGCTCTGGAATGAGATCAGAGGGTTTAGACATCTGGAATGCACCAGAGGCGATAAACAAAATATGGTCGGTTTTGACCATGCCGTGCTTAGTCGACACAGTACAACCTTCAACTAATGGCAGTAAGTCACGTTGCACACCTTCGCGAGACACGTCGGGGCCTGAGCTTTCGCCGCGTTTACAAATTTTGTCGATTTCGTCTAAAAACACAATGCCATTTTGCTCAACGAGTTCTATCGCTTGCTCTTTCAAGTCTTCTTGATTGACCAGCTTAGCGGCTTCATCTTCAACGAGCTGCTTGTAAGCATCTTTAATTTTAAGCTTTTTGCGCTTAGAGGTGCTTTGACCAAGATTTTGAAATAACCCTTGTAACTGGTTGGTCATTTCTTCCATGCCTGGAGGCGCCATAATCTCAACACCTACTTGAGGTGCCGCTATGTCGATTTCAATTTCTTTGTCGTCTAATAAGCCTTCACGCAGCTTTTTACGGAAAACCTGACGGGTGCTCGAGTCATCTTTTTTGTCGGTATCCCAGTCATCTTTCGGCTTAGGCAATAACGCATCTAAAATGCGTTCTTCGGCAAGCTCTTCGGCACGATAACGGCATTTTTTCATTTGCTGTTCGCGAGTCATTTTAACGGCAGAATCGGTCAAATCACGGATGATTTGTTCCACTTCTTTACCGACATAACCGACTTCAGTAAATTTTGTTGCTTCAACTTTGATGAACGGCGCGTTAGCCAATTTGGCTAAACGACGGGCAATTTCTGTTTTACCCACACCGGTTGGGCCGATCATTAAAATATTCTTTGGCGTGACTTCATGGCGCAATGCAGGCTCAAGCTGCATGCGGCGCCAGCGATTTCGCAGTGCAACGGCTACCGAGCGTTTGGCATTTTGTTGGCCAATAATGTGTGCATCTAGTTCGTGAACAATTTCACGTGGAGTCATTTCAGACATAACTGTTCCTTTATTAACGCTCGAATTAGTAGTCTAACTTTTCGATAGTTTTGAATTGGTTGGTGAATACACAAATGTCACCTGCAATTGTCAGTGATTTCTCTGCAATATCTTCTGCACTTAACTCGGTATTTTGCAGTAGTGCTAAGGCCGATGCATGGGCATAGTTGCCACCAGAACCGATAGCAATAAGATCGTACTCAGGTTGTACCACATCACCGTTACCGGTAATAATGAGTGATTCTTGAGCATCGGCTACCACTAGCATAGCTTCGAGTTTACGTAGCATTTTGTCGGTGCGCCAATCTTTGGCTAATTCGACAGCAGACTTTAATAAATGGCCTTGATGCATTTCGAGCTTAGCTTCAAAGCGCTCAAAAAGAGTAAATGCATCGGCAGTACCGCCAGCAAAACCTGCTAGTACTTTATTGTGGTATAGGCGGCGCACTTTACGGGCATTGCCTTTCATCACGGTATTGCCTAGAGACACTTGGCCATCACCAGCGATGACGACTTGATTATTGCGGCGAACGGATACGATAGTAGTCACGGTAAATCCTCTTCCTAATACATCAACGGCTCATTAGGGTGAATGCAATTGTTGATTGTTAAAATGGATATGGGGCCAAAATGCTAAATATCAAGCGATGGTTAACAAAAAGCCCTGTTCGAATGAACAGGGCTAATATGAGATAAATGTTATCAGCAGACTTGTGGTGTTATTCCCATAACCAAATAATGCAGCCATTTAAACCTGCGCTTTGCATCTTATGCCGGTTATGTTCCGCCTCGCGTTTGTTTGGATAAGGCCCTAACACTACCCGATACCATATTCCGTTGGTGCCTTCACTACGACGAACCTGCGCTTCAGCACCTTGGAAGGCGATTCTGGCTTTCATTTCATTTGCTTGTGATTCTTGTCTAAACGATCCGCATTGCATTTGATAGATACCGCTTGAAACCACTCCAGACTGAGGCAAGTCAATTTCAACTTGCTTGTTTTCAAGCTCCTCCAGATAAGTCCATTCTTCTTGTGGCTTAGGTGGTAATGCATTTGGATCTTTCTTAACCACTTTTTTTGGCGCTTCTACGGTCGCGGTAGATACCGTTTTCTTTTTCGGTTGCTGAACCGGCTCACTTGTTACTGGTGAGTCAGAGCTACCATTAATCGACCATAAAAAGTAACCAAAGCCGCTCAATAATGTGAGTATCACAAACACAGCAAAATAAGGAAAAGAGCGTTTAGGTGCTTTTTTTCGTTGTGGCGCGCGGGCTTTTGCGCCCGCCCGAGGTTTGCGATTTGCGTAGTCACGACTCATGATTACATCCGCTCTAGGGTTTCAATGCCAAGTAGTGACAAGCCCGTTTTTAAGGTCTTTGCGGTTAATTGCGACAACAATAAACGGCTTTGTTTTTCGGCTTCTGTTTCGGCCGCCAGTACTGGACAAGCTTCATAAAAACTCGAAAATTCGCTAGCAAGCTCATAAAGATATCCACATAGTACATGTGGTAAGCCTTTGTCTGTCATGCGAGTTAATACTTCACCAAACTGGGCTAATTTAGTGCCTAAGTCTTTTTCTTTTTCATGTTCGAGCACAATCTTAGCTTGGCTAAGGTCAATATCTGCCGCACGCTTGAAAATACCGGCAACACGTGTGTAGGCATATAATAGATAAGGTGCGGTATTGCCTTCAAAACTGAGCATTTGCTCAAAGCTGAAAATATAATCGCTGGTTCTGTTTTTAGATAAGTCTGCATACTTAACCGAGCTGATCCCAACCACGCGAGCAATTTCAGTAAGGGTCGCTTCATCCATATCAGGGTTTTTGCTACGAACAAGTTCAAGTGCTCGCACATCGGCTTCATCAAGTAAATCAACTAATTTAACTACACCACCAGAACGAGTTTTAAAAGGGCGTCCATCAGCACCGTTCATGGTGCCAAAGCCTGTGTGCTCTAGTGACATTTCTGGGCGAACAAATTTAGCTAATTTGGCGAGACTAAACACTTGCTGAAAATGCAGTGCTTGGCGTAAGTCAACAAAGTACAACGCGCGATCTGCTTTTAGTACGTTTGAGCGATAACGCATGGCAGCAAGGTCTGAAGTGGCATATAAATAGCCACCATCAGCTTTTTGGATGATAACAGGAAGAGGTTCGCCCTCTTTGGTACGAAATGCTTCTTGGAACACCACTTTAGCGCCATTACTTTCGTCCAACAAACCTTGGGCATCAAGATCGCTAACTACTTGAGCAAGGTCGGCATTATAGGCGCTTTCGCCGTGCACATCGGCGCGGGTTAAGCTAACCCCTAAACGTTTATAAACATCATGGCAGTGGCTTAATGAAATATCGTTAAACTCGCGCCATAATTTATTACAGTATTCGTCACCAGATTGTAAAGCGACCACGAGTTGACGAGCACGAGTGGCAAATTCAGTCGACTCATCAAAACGGACTTTAGCTGCGCGATAAAAACTTTCTAAGTCAGACAATTCCATTTTGGCTTGTTCGCCATTGGCTGCGCGTAACTCTTCCATTAGTGCCAGTAGCATACCAAACTGAGTTCCCCAGTCGCCTACGTGGTTTTGACGGATCACTTTATGGCCTAAAAACTCAAGCGCGCGCACTACGCTGTCACCAATAATGGTTGAGCGTAAGTGACCAACGTGCATTTCTTTGGCTAAGTTTGGCGAAGAATAATCAACCACGATCGTTTGCTTAGGCGGTAATATCACGCCTAGGTGGTCACTGTTTAGCGCTTGTTGTAGCTGATTAGCTAATGCATTGTCATCAATAAAGAAATTAATAAACCCTGGACCAGCAATTTCTACTTTGGCCACATAAGATGATGCAGGCAAAGTATCAATGATCAGCTGCGCTAACTCACGAGGGTTCTTTTTAGCTACTTTGGTTAGCATCATTGCCAGGTTAGTCGCTAAGTCACCATGACTTTTATCTTTAGTGCGATCGACCTGAATGCGGGCTTGAAAATCAGCCGGCACAATCCCTTGCTGTTTGAAGGATTCGATGGTTTGTTCTAGTAAAGATTCAATATGTGATTTCATGGGCTTTTGCTTGCACTAATTCGTTAAATGAATGACATGACGGAACCGCATATTTTAGCCGTTTATAGGGGGTGATTGCTATCTGCTTTAACGGAAATATTGGTTTTTTTATGTTGATTATGAACCTAAGTGAAGTTTATCACCGGTATAAGGTCGGTTTACTTCCCGTACAGCAGGCGATTACATCAAATCCTGTGGGTCACGATCGATACTCCAGCGACAACGTTTACTTTCTGGTATTTGTTCAATAAGCGCTAAAACCCGTTCAAATTCGGTTTGTAAACGCTGCCGACTTTTGGCTTGCAGTATTAATTGGCGGCGGTATTTGCCTGCTTTACGATCAAGCGGTGCCGGAATCGGACCAATAATTTCAAAGTCTTTATCTTGGGGGAGTAGTTCGCTAGTGCGTGTTAAAAAAGCATCAGCATCTTCAGCTAAATGTGCTTCAGCGCGAATTAATACCATGTGCCATGCCGGTGGTAATAATGCTTGTTGACGTTCTTTTAGCTGACTACGAGCAAACTCACCATAACCGCGCTTCAACAGGTCGCGCAAAATTGGGTTATCACTTTGATGGGTTTGCAGGAGTACTTTACCGGGTTTATCAGCGCGGCCAGCACGGCCCGATACTTGGGTGTATAGCTGGCCAAATCGTTCTGGTGCGCGAAAGTCTGCACTAAACAGGGCGCCATCAACATCAAGTAAACCCACTAAGGTGACATCAGGAAAGTGATGACCTTTTGCCAGCATTTGTGTGCCAACGAGGATTTTATATTTACCCATGTGTATGCCTTGCAACTGCTGCTCAAGTGAACCTTTACGCCGCGTGGTGTCGCGGTCTATTCGCACTACAGGATATTTGGGAAACAGTTTTACGATTTCTTGTTCCAGTTGCTCGGTACCTAAACCATGGCCCATTAGCATAGTGCTGCCGCATTGGTGGCATTGGCGCGGAATAGCGTATTGATTACCGCAATGATGACAACATATTTCGTTTAAGCCCTGATGGACGGTAAAAAAGGCATCACAGCGATCACATTCATGTAAATGACCACATTCATGACACAGTAGCGCGGGCGCAAAACCACGGCGGTTTAAAAATAGCAGCACCTGATTACCCGCATCAAGGTGCATGCGCATTTCGTTAATTAATGATGCTGACATCCCCGCTTTTAGGGGTTGCGAAGTAATATCAATAATACCTTGTTTCACTTTTTGCGCTGCGCCAGCGCGCTCACTTAATTCAAGGTGATGATAGCGTCCGGATAAGGCATTTTGTAAGGTTTCTAATGATGGCGTTGCTGAACCTAAAACCACCTGAATATCTTCAAGGTGTCCCCGCATTACGGCTAAATCTCGGGCGTGGTAGCGCACACCTTCTTGTTGTTTAAAGCTACTGTCATGCTCTTCATCAAGAATAATTAACCCAGGAAAAGCCATAGGAGTAAAGAGTGCTGAGCGAGTGCCAATAATAATTGCCGCTTCACCGACACGAGCCTGACGCCAAGCTTCTAGGCGTTGATTATCGGTTAGGCCCGAATGGATCACGGCGACATTGACTTCGAAACGGCGTTTGAAGCGATTAATGGTTTGCGGGGTTAAGCCTATTTCAGGCACAAGAATGAGCGCTTGTTTACCTTGTTGTAAAATAGTCTCAAGCAAGGCTAAGTAAACTTCAGTTTTGCCTGAGCCAGTAATCCCTTCTAATAAAGTGCAATGAAAACCTTGCTGCTGAGTGAGTACAGATACTGCGACAGCTTGCTGTTTGTTAAGCTTGTGGGGTGATTCATTCATGATCAGTTGTTGACGCCAACTTAGATCATGGCAGAGCACTTTTTCTTGCCGTTCAATCCAGTGTTTTTGTTCTAATGCTTTTAATGCCGCCTTGCTTAATTGTTGAGTGGTGAACTCATCATGGCTGATGGGATTTGCCAGCAATAACTCGTGCAGTTTTTTCTGTGCCGGAGCGCGTGTTAATACGCTAGGGTCAGCATTGCGTCCTTGCGGGCTTAAATGATATTCAACCACGGCTTGTGGCGTTGCTTCTAAGCCTTTTCTCAATGCCACTGGCAGCGCTTGACTGAGCATTTGCCCTTGAGTGGTAAAGTAATATCGGGCGGCCCACAGGGTTAATTTATATAGCGAATCAGGTAGCAATGGGGCATCATCTAACACAGCTGTAACAGATTTTATTTGATGGGGTGCCAAGTCACAGCTGTCTGTAATTGCGGTTATTAAGCCAATGAGTTGTTGAGAGCCAAACGGTACTTTTACCCTAAGTCCTATTTGTAATCCCGCTTGCTGCTGGTCTTTTACGCGGTAACTAAAGTTTCTGCGTAATGGGACGGGTAAGGCAACTTCAACAAACACGGGCATAAGGTTTCATCATTTTCAATTCTGTAGTGGATTGCGGATCAGTTTACCTCTAAGTGTCATCAAAGAGATAGGGCAACATATATGCGTAAAGGACTTATTGAGGCTATTATCCTAGGGTTTGGATTATTGAGCTATATTGCTACTGCAATGGCTCAAGTTAATCATGTCAGTATTAATAGTCGTCAATTTGAAGTAAATCATTTACCGCAATTAAAAGTTAATGTGGTGGCACAAAATGATGATGTGTCGCGATTAGGATTTTATATCCGCCAGTTAGAGAATAACAAGGTTGAGCAGCAAAAGTTAACGGTGCAGGCCATTAATCGCTTTTTACTTCAACTTAATGGTAGCGAGATCATCAGTGACTCAAATGCGCAGTTAATTATTACTGAAGCCACTTCGACAGGAGCGGTCACCTTGGCTGTTGTGGCTATTTTTGATGCGCCATATTCGCTCAATGGTGCAAAGATAGCGGTCAACAGTGAACATCGGCCAATACCTGACGCTAATCTGCCAGTAATGAGTACTTCCAAACATCAGCAAGTTGATCATCGCGTGGCTCAAGTGCCATCGGTGCCATCATCAACTATTGTACCTACTCAACAAGTTAACTGTTTGCTTGAACGTGATAATAGTGACACCTTATGGCGAATAGCTAATCGTTATAAACAACAGTGGAATACGAGCGTTTACGGTGCGATGTTAGCTATATTTGAGGCGAATTTATTGGCATTCTCTAAGCAAAAAATCCACTTGTTACTTAAAGATGTGCCATTGAATTGCCCATCAACAATGATTTTGGCGCAATATGATAATAAAGCGGTCGACAAAAAAGTATTCGAGGCGATTGAGGCAAAACATGCCAATCAATAAGTTTGATGCTGATCATCTGTGATAAAAACGCTTATGTAGTCGAGTATTTGCTCTTTCTGTCAGTAATTAGTTGCAGCAGATTATGTTAGTTTATATAGTTGCACATGTTAATATTTGTGATGTTAGGCATTTTAAAAATTAAAAAAGTAAACAATAATAATAAATTACAGCGTGATAAACGTAGCATTAACACTTTAACAATCAGTGTATAAATGCACAAAGTATCATGGTTTTTACAGCGTAACTGTATGCTGTATGGAAGCGGTTTATAATCGAAAGGATTGTATTGATGAAACGCGTTAAGATGCTAACAATATTAGCATTACTTGCATTTAACAGTATTTCAACTGTGATCGCTGAAGTCAGTCATATCAGTATTGATACCATTCCATTTGAAAGTGGCCAAACACCTAAATTAACCGTGAATGTTATAACCGATCACCATGATTTATCGCGGCTGACGTTTTACTTACGCCAAATTTATAAAGATAATATCGTGCTAGAAAAGCTCGATGTTGAGCGACGTGATAATGATGTTTTTGTATTAACAGGCACTGAAAAAGTTCGCGATCAAGATGCGGCATTAATTGTATCGGAATTTCGTAATGCTAAATGGCTGCAATATTCCCCTGTAGCTTTATTTTCTCAATCTGTTGTCCAGAGTAAACACCAGCCGGTAGCCATTAAAACGATGAAGTCGTCTGCGACATTATCGACATTAAAACCTACGCCAATAAGTCACCAGACCAGCGTTACACCTCAAGTCGCGACAACGCAAAGAAATCTGAGTGATTGCCAGATTAATCATTTAGCGAGTGATACCTTATGGAAAATAGCGGTGCGCTATCGTAAGCAATGGAATTCAAATATCTACGGCGCAATGCTTGCCCTTTATGAAACCAATCCATCTGCATTCTACCAAGATAAAATTAGCCAATTAAAAGTCGGGAGCGCATTACGTTGCCCATCAGTAGAGATGCTATCGCGCTATCAAAATGTTGCTGCAGATAAAGTAACATTTGATAATGTAGTGGCCAGCCAAGGCGATAAGTCTCAACAAGTATCACCTTCAGATTTGCCTGTTACTGCATCCATGGAGATGCCGCAAGCAACACAGATCGATGATTCGCTTAATGCCGACAGTAAAGAATTAGAGAGTAAGCAACTGCTGGCTGCCATTCATGAAACTCAAACGCTGCCTCAGCCAATTCTGGTTAATGTTGAAACCAAGATGACACTAGCCGAAACCGATCGGCAAAGTCCTGCACTGAACAAGTCCTGCTTACTTGATAAATTGCCTCAAGATACCTTATGGCGGGTTGCTGATCGTTATTACCGACAATGGCAAATCAGCGTATTTGGTGCGATGCTGGCGATTTATGATGCCAACCCCAATGCGTTTGCTAATCAGAAAATATACTTACTGATGTCTGATAGCCGTTTAAAGTGCCCATCTGAGGAGATTGTGCAGCAATATCAAAATTCATCTAATGCCCAAGCTACTTATGATGAGCTAGTGTTGTCGCACAAGTCTTCCTAGTACTGTGTAGAAATTCTACTTGTTTGTGTACCTGAGACCCTGTATTATTCCGCGCCTAAAACATATTGTTATTAACTGCATGTGGTGCTCAACTTCGGGTTGGGAGAGCGACATGGCCTTCAATTTAAGGTACTCCAAATGAAAACAGGTATACACCCAAATTACGCTGAAATTACTGCAACTTGTACTTGTGGTAACATCATCAAAGTGAACTCAACTGCAGGTAAAAACCTACACTTGGACGTATGTGGTGCATGTCACCCATTCTACACTGGTACTCAGAAAGTTGTTGATACTGGTGGTCGTATTGACAAGTTCAACAAGCGTTTTGGTATGCTTGGTAAAAAGTAATTGCATTGCAATTGACTTGAATAAGGCGCCTTCGGCGCCTTTTTTATTTTCTACAACTAGCATAATTCCATTTCTTAACCTGAGTTATCCTAAAATAGTGTTGTGCTGAGGCGGAAACTAATTTTTTAGTAGTAAACAATGTAAAAAAGCATAAACAGAGCTTTATTGTTATTTAGACAAAATAAACTGCAAATATCGTCGTCTTTATCCGTTTATTATCGTAAATCTTGTTATTTTCCTACACTTTTAACTTATTGATTTATATATATTCATATTCAATTAGTTAGATTAATAAAACCTAGCCTCTATTCTTACTCACAACACCTCCTATCATTGAGTTTTTGATTTATATCGTTTGAGTATTAGCGTATTGTTATTAAAATTTTAGAGGGTTAGCAAGGTGCTAATTGATGGGCTCCCTACATCATCCTCTCCGTCATATATAGCGTATTTCAGGATGTATACAATGTCAGATATTCGTCAACAAGCTCTGGATTATCATGAATTTCCAGTACCAGGAAAAACGGCTATTTGCCTAACTAAACCTGCTCAATCAAGTCACGATCTTGCTTTAGCATACAGTCCCGGTGTTGCAGAGCCTGTTAGAGAGATCGCTTCTAATCCTGAAAATGCTTATCGATATACCAATAAAGGTAATACCGTTGCGGTTATAACCAACGGCACTGCTATTTTAGGGCTAGGGAATTTAGGTCCATTGGCGTCAAAACCTGTGATGGAAGGCAAATCATTACTATTTAAACGTTTTGCGAATATTGATTCGGTTGATATTGAAGTGAAACATCGCACCACTGAAGACTTTATCAATACTGTTGAGTCGATTGCCGATACGTTTGGTGGCATTAATTTAGAAGACATCAAGGCGCCTGAATGTTTTGAAATTGAACAAGAGCTGATTAAGCGCTGTAATATTCCTGTGTTTCATGATGATCAACATGGCACCGCTATTGTTACGGCTGCAGGTATGTTGAATGCCCTCGAAATTCAGGGCAAAAAAATTGACGATGCTATCTTTGTTTGTTTAGGTGCCGGTGCTGCTGCCATTGCGTGTATGACAATGATCGTTAAATGTGGTGCATTACGTGAAAATGTTTATATGCTCGACAGACAAGGCGTTATCCATACCCGCCGTGAAGATTTAAATGAATATAAAGCCTTATTTGCCAATAATACCGATAAACGCACTCTGCAGGATGTAATAAAAGATGCCGATGTATTTTTAGGGTTATCGGGGGCGGATTTATTAACCGCGGATGATATTGCGTTAATGGCACCTAATCCGGTGATTTTTGCCTGTTCAAATCCTGATCCTGAAATTAAACCTGAATTAGCTCATAACATTCGTAAAGACCTCATTATGGGTACGGGTCGAAGTGACTATCCAAATCAAGTCAATAATGTATTGTGCTTCCCGTTTATCTTTAGAGGTGCACTTGATGTGCGCGCTGCGGTCATTAACGATGAGATGAAGTTAGCGGCTGTTTATGCTATCGCAAACCTCGCGAAAGAGCCGGTTCCAGTAGAGGTATTGGCTGCTTATCCCAATGTGTCATCGTTGAGCTTTGGTGCTCAATATGTGCTGCCAAAACCAATGGACCCAAGATTATTGCCGCTGGTTGCTCGAGCAGTATCGCAAGCTGCGATTGATTCTGGTGTGGCTAAAATCACCACATTACCGACAGAATATAAGGTATAAGCTGCTCGGGACTGGGTATCTGCTGCTGCTCTGAGTCTGAATGAATTCATCGCATGATTAACGTAAGGGGCTTGGCCCCTTTTTTTTAGCTATCATACCCGTATAAGTAAAAACGATTAGTGAACTTGTTGGCACAATGGTTATACTGGATGAAAATTAACTTGTTAATAAAATAAGTAAATCCAGCAGGATAGCGGATAAATGAAGCTTACCAAGATCCTTACCAAAAAACTGACTAGCTTTTGGCTGCTTTCATTGGCTGCGGTGGCCTTTGTGTTTTTACTGTGCGCGGTAATGGGTTTTACTCAGTTAACCTATACTTTTCAGCAGCAGAAGGTGGCTGAATTAGAGACCATGTTAGTTGCTGACTATCAACAACATGGCAATAAACAATTTTCTACTTGGTTACCCCCTTTACTGACTGCTTATAAGGCGGTTGATTTTTCCTTGTCGCATAACAGTCAATTAATTTATCAATTTCATCATGAGCAACCCTCTGCATCTAAAAGCAGTTTAACTCTTTATAAAAGCTCGCTAAGTAAAGGGCAGTTACTCATGACGATGACTTTACCGCCACCATTTTCGTTACGTAATTTTGGCTGGCATGAGCTCGTTATTCTGCTTATTGGTTTTACTAGCATCGGTTTTTTTGTCCGCTTTGGTTACGGTTGGTATTCCAGAGAGCTAGATGGGATAGAGCAACTCGCCCAGCGCAGTAAGCTCATTCTCGATGGTCATTTAAAACAAGCTGCCGATGTACCTACTAACGGTAAGCCTCGAATGATTAATCGTGCCATCAGTAAATTACTTGCAGAACTCGATGATGCTCATAAAGAACGCGGCCGTTTAGATCAATTTATCCGTAAAGATACTTTTTTAGACAAACAAACCCAAATTGGTAATCCTATATTTTTTCAAAACCGTCTTGATGGATTAAGTCACCACCAGAAAATGGTTGCCCATGGTGTATTGATGCTCATTGAGTTTGATGATGTTGATTTAGTGGAAGACCAATTCGGTGAAGGTGGCGTTAAGGCCATGCTTTCATTGACTACAGAAGCCATTACAGCGGTATTAATGCAATATGAAGACAGTATTTTTGCGCGGCGTAGCTACTCACAATTAGCCATTGTTGTACCACAGTTATCTTTGCTTGAAGCCGATCAGTTAGCACAGCGAATACTCAAAACCTGCATCGCATTGCCTTTTTATGGCATTGGTAATCCTGATAATTTCTTTCATTTAGGGTGTGCTTTTTTTAAAGCTGGCGATCTACAGTTACAGCTTGTTGAAGAAGCTGAGATGGCCCTCCGAGCGGCACAACTTCAACGAGTTAATAACTGGTTCATGTACGATAAAGGTGCACTCGATGAGCAAATCGCCAAAGGCTCTGTTCGATGGCGCAGTTTTATTGAAAATGCATTGGTATCAAAACGATTTTTCACCTTACAACAAGCCATTGTAGATAGTGATAATCAAATTATGCACTATGAGATTTTTAGTCGTGCCCGAGATTTACAGGGTAATGATGTGCGCGCCACTCTGTTTATTCCAATGGCTAATAAATGTGGATTGATGCCGCAGATTGAGCGACAAGTATTGGAACAAGTACTTTTTAGGCTAATGTCTGACAATACATCAAGCTACAGTATCAACTTGAGTCTTGATAGTTTGACCAGTAGAGCATTTGTTCGCTGGTTACAATCGACTTTATTAGAGCATCGACCCTTAGCCGCGCGACTGATTTTTGAGGTGTCTGAAGACATTATTGTTAAAAATCAGGAAAATATCTCACTAGTTAAGACTCTGGATATGCTGAGGAAAATGGGCGCTAAATTGGCTGTAGATAATGTTGGACAATCTGTTGTCGGGACTCACTATATTCAGGAGTACCATTTTGATTTAGTGAAATTACATCGCTCTATTGTACGCCGAGTCCATCAACGTTCCGAGAATCAATTATTCATCCGTAGCCTGATTGGCGGCCTTTATCGAGCCGAAGTGAAAGTGATTGCTGAAGGCGTTGAATGTTTCGAAGAATGGCAAACGTTAAAAATTCTCGGTGTAAGTGCTGCACAAGGCGAGTTTTTAGAGCAAAGATCTGAAGTTTAGGTGTTAAAATGCTATGTTTGCTGTAATTGATTGGCCTTATACCTTGTTTATCAAAAGATTACTCTCTATCTTAAACGTATATACACTTTGTTAATATATGGCTTAGTTGTTATTTATTTGTTGTTTTTGCGTTATTATAGCTTGATTTTTTATCGATGTGACTGGTGACACTGGCAATCAAGGTTAAGCAGATTGCCTTAACGTTAGATGCTTAAATAGTAGAGTTATCGTGTCGTTTTTTGATGACATGTCTCTAATACCAATTCTATGAATGAGTGATGTTACACACTTAATATGTTAGCGAATATGGGCAACGCAATGAACAATGGTTTTTTGAGTAAACTCGCCTTTTGGCAAACATCAGAGTTGATGGGTAGTGTCGGCGTATTTATCGCTGATAATTCATTGTGGGCTTGTAAACTCCAACAAGGCCAATTAGCACCTGTTATTAGCCAGTTTTCAGTACCAAAAAATAATTGGTCTCAAGCCTTTGAAGCACTAAAAAGCCAGTTTGGTCGAGTTCGAGTGCAATTAGTGCTGTCACATCAGTATTATCAATTGTTACAAGCTGAAAAACCGAATGTTGAGCCAGATGAAGTGACTCAAGCGTTGATCTGGTCTGTGAAAGATATGGTGTCAGAACCTGTGGCCAATATCCATTTAGATTATTTTGAGTCTAGTTTTATTGTCAGTTCAAAAGTGAATGTCGTGGTCAGCAGTCGACAGTTTCTAGCTCAATTAGCCAGTGCTTGTGATGCCAATGGATTAGACGTTGCTGGTATCAGCATTGAAGAGTTGGCATTAAGCCATGTTTTAGTTAACGACAATATGGCCCACATGCTGGTGGCTCATTTGCCTGAGCAAGAATTGTTGTTATTAATTGTTAAAGCTGGCGAAGTATTGATGCAACGTCGCGTCAGAGGCTTTAATCATCTGAATAAAGCAACTTTAGAAGAGTTGAAACATGGCTTAGCCGATAATCTCAGTTTGGAGATCCAACGGTCTATGGATTATTTTGAAAGCCAATTACGTCAGGCACCTGTGGGATCCATTAGCATATTGGCAGATGGTGACAATTCATCATTAGCTAATCTCGTTGGTGCTAACTTTAATCAAAAAGTGCTTGCCGTTGCCCACGACGGCGTATCGAACTTACTCGCTCAGTTAGCGTTACAGGAATTAACGCGAGGTGAAGTGTGATAAAAACCGCGGTTAATTTATATAGCACTGATCTACTGCCTAAAAAACAAAAGCTAACCTTTGCAAGAATGATGTTGGCTTTGGGCTTATTCTCAGGATGCTGTGCACTACTTTATGCAATTGGTCTGTGGCATAGCCATGATTTGCAAACCTTAAGTGAGCAGGTAAGCAGAGAGAGAAATCGTTTAAATGATCAAAAGACTCAGCTAGAACTACAAATCGCTGCTCGTCAGCCTGATGCGAACTTAGTTGCAAAGGTCGAGCTTGAACAACAGCGCTTAGATCTTAAAAAACTGTTAAAAGATGAGCTAAGTCAGCGCAATACTCTGATTAGTCAAGGTTACTCCCCAATGTTAACCGACTTGGCAGCAGTGGCGGATGCCAATGTATGGTTGAGCCATATTACCATTGAACAACAAGATACTGATGTTCAGCGCATTGAGTTTGAAGGTTATGGGCGTAATCCACAGAGCATTCCACTGTGGATAGATAAACTAAAAACCACTTCAACGCTTAAGGGGTATGCGTTTTCAGCGATGACAATGGATCGCGGCGAAGCACAACCACTGGCGTTTAAATTAATCAGCCAGCCCATTGCTAAGGAGCTCGCACAATGAAGCAGCAATGGCTTGTATGGTCGTCAAAATTTAATGAGTTAAGTCAACGTGAGCGTACATTGATTATGTTCGCTTTATTTGTTGTGGTCGGCATGCTGTTGTTTATGCCATTAGAGTCGGTTTGGAAGCAGCAGCAAAGCTTGCAAACTCAGCTTAAAGGATTAGCACAAGAAAATTCAATTTCCTTACAACAAGTGGCTCTCTATGAAGAGCGTTTACAACTTGACCCTAATCAAGATTATCATCAACGGCTAAAGTTGATTACTGAACAAATGCAATTAGTTGATGCTGATCTTACTGAACAAATGGTTGATATGGTTCCTGCGGACTACATGCCAACAGTATTAGCTAACCTGCTGGGTAATGTTAAAGGTGTATCGCTGATTTCATTTGCTTCCATAGCGCCTAAAGCCTTATTACAAGTGGGCGATGGCAGTAAAGTTAACCTTTACAGCCACGGTATTAAGCTGACGTTACAAGGCGACTACTTCGCGATTTTAGCGTTTATTAAAGCCGTTGAAAGTATGCCTGATAAATTGTACTGGAAACGTTTAGATTATCGTGTTGAATCTCATCCAGATGCGTTAGTTGAATTAGAACTTTACACACTGAGTGTGAATAAGGACTTTATCAGTGTTGCAAAACAAGATTAATGCCATGGCGTATGCATCCTGCCTAATGATGCTATTAATGTCAGCGGCGAATGCACAAACATTACGTGATCCGACCCTACCGGGTCAGGGGTTTGTGGCTGCGATAACCAAAACCGATAATCAATCTTTAGTGTTAAACAGTATTGTCAGCGGCCAGAATACCTATGCGGTGATTAATAACATCATTCTGTCGGTGGGTGACACAGTTAGTGGCAGTGGCTTACGAGTATCAAAGATTAATAAAGACTACGTCACCTTGTCAGATGGACGAAAACTTCAACTATTTAAGTCGATAACAGAGCGATAGGATAAGAATAAAAATGAATGTGATTAAATACGTTACTCCTCTGATGTCGCTGTGCTTAGTTGCTTGTCAAACGACGGATAGACCTGATCCACAAACCGCAAAAGCAGCCTTGAATGAGTCAAGACAACAAGCTGCAGCGGGTCAAACTATTATGCCACCCCCAGCGGCAATGCCTGAAGATGTTCAGCGTGAGCTTAATGGCGATAATACACTGGGCCAAGCGGCAAGAGCCCTTCCCGCTGAGCGTCGTATTGACGTATCAGCAAACGAAGTTGATGCCAGAGTATTTTTCCCCAGCTTAGTCAAAGACACCCCATTAAGTGTGGCGGTTCATCCGGATGTGCAAGGCAACATTTCATTATCATTAAAAGCAGTCACCTTGGCAGAGGTTATTCAAGTCGTTGAAGATATTTACGGTTATGAAGTTAAGCGTGAAGGGCGTATTTTACGTGTTTATCCCGCGGGAATGAGAACCGAAACTTTTCCCTTAAATTATATCTATATGCAGCGTGAAGGTTTGTCATTAACCTCCGTGAGCTCAGGGCGCATTTCAGACCAAAATAATAATTCAAGCAATGGCAGTAATGGCAGTAACAATAGTAATAGCAGCAGTAACAGTAGTAATAGTTCAAATAGTAATAGTGGCAATGGTAATGCTAATAGCAGTGATAATACTAATGGTACTTTTATTCGCTCAACCACTAAGACGGATTTCTGGGGTGAATTACAAGCCACATTAATGTCTATCATGGGTGAAACCGGTGGCGGGCGACAAGTTGTAGTCACTCCTCAAGCCGGTCTGGTTACCGTTCGAGCTTTTCCTGATGAGTTACGACAAATTCGAAGTTTCTTACAAATAGCAGAAAGCCATCTGCAGCGCCAAGTCATTTTAGAAGCAAAAATTATTGAAGTAACCTTATCGGATGGTTATCAGCAAGGGATCCAGTGGGAGAATGTCTTAGGTCACGCTGGTAATACCAACATTAACTTTAGTACTTCAGCAGGACAGGGGCTAAGTAATGCGATTACGTCTGCCATTGGCGGAGTAACATCGATTAATTTCACTGGAAGTGATTTTAGTTCCATCATTAATTTGCTCGATACTCAAGGTGATGTAGATGTGCTGTCAAGTCCTCGAGTCACCGCATCGAATAACCAAAAAGCAGTGATTAAAGTCGGTAATGATGAATACTTTGTCACGGACGTTTCATCCACCACAGTGGCAGGTACTACTCCGGTGACCACGCCACAGGTTGAACTCACGCCATTTTTCTCTGGTATTGCTTTGGATGTGACCCCGCAGATTGATGAAGATGGCAATGTCATACTGCATGTTCATCCTTCGGTGATTGATGTGACCTCACAAACCAAAGAGATTAAAATCAGTGATTCAACCTTGGAGTTGCCATTAGCGCAAAGTGAGATCCGCGAATCGGATACCGTTATCCGCGCAGCATCTGGTGATGTGGTCGTGATTGGCGGGTTAATGAAGAGTGAGAATATTGAAACTGTGTCTAAAGTACCATTTTTAGGTGATATTCCTTTTCTGGGTGAAGCATTCACCAGCCGCAGTAAATCTAAAAAGAAAACTGAATTGATTATTATGTTAAAACCAACCGTGGTCGGTGGTGACACATGGAAGGACGAGTTAAAGCGCTCACAAGATTTGATTGAGCGTTGGTATCCTTCAAAGTAGTGATCGTTCACGTTTGGCTTAACATTAACAAGGGATAGCCGGTAATTATGTATTTGCAGCATTTTGGCTTAAGTCAGTTGCCCTTTACGCTGACCCCTAATACCGGTTTCTTTTTTGGGTTGGCGCCGCATGTGGAAGCGTTGCAAGTGCTGCAAACAGCATTAGAAACAGGTGAGGGTTTTATCAAGGTCACTGGAGAAGTGGGTACAGGTAAAACCTTAGTGTGTCGTAAATTGTTGAACGATTTACCCGCTCAATACCATTGTGCATATTTACCCAATCCTTATTTAAATCCTAAGGAGTTACGTTGGGCTGTGGCAGCTGAACTTGGTTTGTCTTTGCCAAATAAAGTCGATCAACAACAACTGACAAGACTTATCCATGAGCGTTTGTTAGCGTTAAATCATCAAGGATTTCATGTGGTATTAGTGTTGGATGAGGCGCAATCGTTACCGGATGAAAGTATTGAAGCATTACGGTTATTTACTAATTTAGAAACCGAAAATCGTAAGTTATTGCAAGTGGTGCTGTTTGGTCAGCCTGAATTAGATCAACGTTTAGCGCAATCTAAGTTTAGGCAGTTACGACAACGTATTACCTTTAGCTATGGTTTACGTCCGTTAACATGGGACGAAATACACGCTTATATTCGATACCGGCTAGCGATTGCGGGTTACCAAGGGCCAGAGTTATTTACTGCCGCGGATATTAAGCGTATTGCCAAAGCTGCTCGTGGCATTCCGCGTTTGGTGAATATTTTGGCACATAAAAGTTTATTGCTATGCTACGGCCAAGGTGAAAAAAAGGTCCGAACTCGGCATTGTTTGGCTGCGATAACCGATACGGAAGATATTAATTTACAACATAAAGTGAGTGTATCTCGGCTCAACATCTTGCTTGTTGTGCTCCTTGCTGCAGTGGTGTTGGTTATTGGGTTAAATAGTGACAGTTGTTGTGGTGAATGGGTGACACAAATAAGTGAGATTAAATGAGCGTTATTATCAATATGCTGAAAGATTTAGAACAGCGTCAGCAGCCTGAAACCGATAATCCTTCGACACAAGCTGTGGGTGAATTTGTGCGTCCTCAAATTCAATATCAAACTGTTGCTAAATCACGTTCACCGCTTATTAGTCTCATTGTTGTTGCAGTACTATTGATACCTACTTTGTGGTTTGGTGTGTCAATGTATCGCCAAGCCAATATGCAAATCGCAAATCAACCTAAAGCAATCAGTGACGCTGCTAGCACAGACACTGAATCGCTAACGCTAAGCCAAGCACTTAATCATAACGACCTTGTGACTGAACCCTCTGAGTTAGCCTTAAATGCCAGCTCGACAATGACGCCTAAATCTATTGAAGCGTCAAGGCAGCCCGTCAGAGCCGATACGACTCAAGACAATATGCCTGTTACAAATGAAACATCATTAACCGATTTGACTCAAGTGGACATAGCATCAAAGGGTGACGCTGAGCAGATTGATACTTCTTCACCCTCGGCACAACAAGCTAGCGTGCAAGAGCCTGAAACGGTCAATAGTCACACCGTAGTCGCCGCCACAGTTGCTAGCAAAACCTCGTTAGATAAGATCAGTGTATCCAGCGCGAGTGAGCCGATACCTGATCAAATTGCATCCAACCAGACGGCACAGAACAATCCTGCATCAAATAATGCTGACACCGCTAAAGCCATCACTGCAACTCAATCATCTGGCTCGTCTGAAGCCGCTGTTGTTGAGAAAAAACCTGCGCAGATGTCGGTAAAAGAGGTCGTTATTAGTAAGGCACAAATGGCACAGTTGCAATACCGTAAAGGAATGGATGCCGAGCAGGCACGGCGACTTGATGATGCGGCTGGTTACTATTTAGAAGCGATCATTTTACAACCGAGCTTACACAAAGCGCGTATCCAATTGGTTGAAATTTATTATGCGCAAAATAATATGACTACTGCGATGGGATTACTCGAAAGTGGCATCAGTATGTTTCCGCAACAATGGGAGTTTTATGTGATTTTGTCGCGGATTCAAACCGAAATTAAAGCTTATGATGCTGCATTAGCGACATTAGCGATGATCCCCGATAATTCAACGTGGGCTCGAGATAAGTGGATAGCGCAAACCGATTTGGCCCAAACTTCGAAGAACTTTACCCTAGCTGAAGCGGCTTATCGTAACCTATTGGTATCCGAATCGACTCAATCTCGCTGGTGGATGGGGTTAGCTTATGCGCTCGACTCACAAACAAAATACTCGCAAGCCGCTCAGGCTTATCGTTCAGCATTAAGCTATGAAGGGTTATCGACTTCAGCTATGACATTTATTGAAAAGCGTTTAGATCAGCTAGGAGAAAACCGATGAAGCCTAAGTTAAAGATGCGGTTGGGAGATCTTCTTGTTCAAGAGCTGATTATTACTGATGTACAGCTACAACAAGCATTAGCGGAGCAGCGCAATTCAGGTAAAAAGCTTGGCCGTACACTGATTGATTTAAACAGTATTACTGAAGATCAGTTACTTAAGTTTTTATCTCAACAACTTAATTTACCGTATTTGGATATTAGTCGTCGCCCAATTACTGCCGACGTGGTCAATATTCTTCCTGAAGTACAAGCTAGGCGTTATCGTGCCTTAGTGGTAGAAAGTCATGCTGATCATGTGTTAGTGGCCATGAGCGATCCAGCCGACTTACAGGCTATCGATAATATTGAAGTGTTGGTTGCGCCTAAACAGTTAATGATTGCCGTAGCACCAGAACAACAATTACTCGATGCATTTGATAACCTCTACCGCCGCACCGGACAAATCGCCGAAATAGCCGGTAAGCTCGATGAAGAATATGCCGCTGATGACATGTTCGATTTGGCTAATTTAACCCAAAGTGATAGTGATAACGAAACCACAGTGGTCAAGTTATTACAGTCTATTTTCGAAGATGCGGTGCAAATGCGTGCGTCAGATATTCACATTGAACCCGGCGATAAAGTCTTGCGCATCCGCCAACGTATTGATGGTCAATTGCATGAAAATACCCTAAGTGAAGTTAATATTGCATCGGCCCTGGTATTACGACTGAAACTGATGGCTGGGTTAGATATTTCAGAGAAACGTATGCCACAAGATGGTCGTTTTCATATGGAAATCAAAGGTCATAAAATCGACGTGCGGATGTCGACCATGCCAATTTATCACGGCGAATCTGTGGTGATGCGTTTATTAGATCAAACAACTGGACTGCGCACCTTAGATGAAACTGGCATGCCACCGCATATTGTGGCTCGAATTCGTAAACAGATTAAACGCCCTCACGGTATGTTGTTAGTGACCGGGCCAACGGGTAGCGGTAAAACCACCACTTTATACGGTATTTTAAGTGAGCTTAATACGGCTGACAGAAAGATTATCACCGTAGAAGATCCGGTGGAATATCAATTACCACGCATTAACCAAGTTCAAGTTAACCATAAGATTGGTTTAAATTTTTCCAATGTGCTGCGTACCACTCTTCGCCAAGATCCCGACATTATCATGGTGGGCGAAATGCGTGACCAAGAAACCGTTGAAATTGGTCTTCGAGGCGCATTAACCGGTCACTTTGTATTGTCGACCTTGCATACCAATGACGCGGTGACCAGTGCGTTACGATTACTCGATATGGGCGCAGCCAGCTATTTGGTGGCGAGTGCACTGCGCGTTATTATTGCTCAGCGTCTTGTTAGGCGTGTTTGTCATAATTGCGCCATTGATTATCAGCCTTCCGCCGCGGAGCGCAGTTGGCTTAGTAGTGTGACTAAAAAAGATATTAGCAGCGCGACATTTAAAGTAGGCCGTGGTTGTCAAACCTGCAATGGTTCGGGGTATCGTGGCCGAATCGGTATTTTTGAAATACTTGAGCTTGATGACAACATGATTGACGCCATGCGTACTGGTAATCCTCAAGATTTTGCTCGTGCAGCGCTGCGCAGTCCTAATTTTATCCCACTGGCCCATTCTGCGATGGAGTATTTATTCCTTGGTACGACAACACTCGAAGAAGTATCAAAACTGGTTGAAGATGTTAGTGAGTCGACAGTGCCGTTGTCGGAAGATTTGGTTAGTCAACAAGATATTGGTGCATAACAATGCCAATATATCAATATCGAGGTCGTAACTCACAAGGGCTGGCTGTTAGTGCACAGCTTGAATCTGCTAATGAAAGTGCCGCTGCCGACGCTTTACTTTCTCGTGGAATTATTCCACTGGAATTACGTGAAGTAAAAAATAAGCAGTCATTTTCAATGAGCTTATTTCGCAGTAAAGTGTCATTAGAAGAGTTACAAATTTTTAGTCGACAAATGTACTCATTAACTCGTTCGGGTATTCCCATTTTAAGAGCTATTGCTGGTTTATCTGAAACCACTCATTCCGATCGAATGAAAACAGCCTTAGATGATATTTCAGTTCAGCTTACTTCAGGTCGACCACTTTCTTCGGCAATGAATCTTCATCCAGATATATTTGATTCATTGTTTGTGTCGATGATCCATGTCGGTGAAAATACCGGTAAGTTAGAAGATGCCTTTATCCAGCTATCTGGCTATATCGAGCGTGAGCAAGAAACACGTCGACGGATTAAAGCGGCAATGCGTTATCCCATGTTTGTGTTAATTGCCATTACCATCGCAATGATTATTCTCAACATTATGGTTATCCCTAAATTTGCCGATATGTTCTCTCGTTTCGGCGCAGAGTTGCCATGGGCGACAAAAATATTAATTGGTACGTCTAATCTGTTTGTTAATTTCTGGCCTCATATGATAGTGCTGTTAATTGCTGTGGTAGTGGCGATTCGGTATTGGCATCATTCGGAAAAGGGTGAGAAGCAATGGGATTTATGGAAACTGCATATTCCTGTGGTGGGTTCCATTATTGAGCGCTCAACGTTATCGCGTTATTGTCGCTGTTTTTCGATGATGCTCAGTGCTGGTGTGCCTATGACTCAAGCATTAAGTTTGGTTGCTGATGCGGTCGATAATGCTTATATGCATGATAAAATTGTCTCGATGCGCCACGGTATTGAATCAGGCGAATCAATGCTCAGGGTATCTAATAGCAGTCAATTATTCACTCCGTTAGTATTGCAAATGGTGGCGGTGGGCGAAGAGACGGGGCAAATCGATCAACTATTAAATGACGCTGCTGATTTTTATGAAGGTGAGGTCGATTATGATTTAAAAAATCTGACGGCTAAATTAGAGCCTATTCTTATTGCGTTTGTCGCTGGCATTGTCTTGATACTGGCACTGGGTATTTATCTGCCTATGTGGGATATGCTTAATGTGGTCAAAGGCGGTTAGCATATAATGCAAGTTATTCATTGGGTTCCGGTATGTTGAGCCAACAAAAAGCAGATGATGACCTGATTAAAGTGTATGGGCGAGTCATTGCTATTGTGGTGGTGTTAGTACTGTTGAGTATTGTTGGCATACGTTCTTTTAATTCCACCTCCAATATAGGTGGCCGTGGTTTAGAGTTTGAACATAATCGTTTTTTAAATGTCTTAGCTATGGTGCGCAGTCAATGGTTAGCTTCTGGCAGGCCACACCGGATGCAATTATCTTGGCATAACAAGGTGCCTAATGTGACACCAAGTAAGGTCGCAGATGACAATCTTGATTCAGACTCTCAAGCTGACACTATTAGAAATGATAAGATTAACGACGATTTTGATGCCGATTTAGTCGGTACCGATAATTGGGTGTCTTTATCTAACCAAGGTTGGCCAATTATTGATACCAATGATGTACAAGGTTGTGCACAGTTGTGGGCGCAGTTATTGGCCAATAATGTTCAAGAGCTCAATATTGCGGTAGATTATCAGTCTGATGATCATGTGTGTCGCTACTATTCAAATAACAAAGCCAGTTTGAGTTATCAGCTCCAGACGGGCAGAGTCATTTTTTTGATGAGTGACAGATAAAATTTGTATCATCCATGTTAAAATTTAAATAAGCTGCTAATATCAGTGAAGTTATCGCTGAACCAGTATGTTTCCCTGTTGTAGGCACTATAGAGAAGAGTAAGATATTATGAAATTGAAACAACAAGGTTTTTCATTGATCGAGTTGGTCATTGTTATTGTTATTCTCGGTTTATTGGCTGCAACGGCAATTCCGCGTTTTTTGAATGTCACCGATGATGCTGAAGACGCCAGTGTTGATGGTGTTGCTGGCGGTTTAGCCACAGCGGTGAGTTTTGTGCGTGCACAATGGGAAGTTGATGGTCGCCGGAATAGTAATGTGATTTTAGACGGGACGAATGTGTCGTTAGATACGCGGTTTGGTTTTCCTACCGGGACCACCAACACCGATGCAACAGCCATGACAAATGAAACATGTCAGGAAGTATTTAATGCAGTGTTACAAAACGCACCTAGAAATGTGCTTTTTAACCAAGATGCTCGTCAACAACGTTACACCGTAAGAATGCAAAACGGTGTCGGTGGCTCATCTACGAGTATTGATGGCCAAATCGTTGCAGGGCTTGATTTGTGCGTTTATCATCAAGTTGCGACGTTAGCGCTTAATCAAACATCGGGAGTCGCAACACCCACTCCAGATTTAGATACCGTCGGTGCAAACGGAATTACATACAATGCCGGTACGGGTCAGGTCGTATCATTTACTAACAACTAATTTGATTTACTTATTTATTTTCTATAGAGGTTATTTAATATGCAAAAACAACAAGGTTTTACATTAATCGAATTAGTGGTTGTGATCATTATTCTCGGTATTTTAGCGGTAACAGCAGCGCCTAAGTTTATAAATCTTCAAGGTGATGCTCGCGCGTCGGCGTTACAAGGTTTGAAAGCCTCTATTCAAGGTGCAAATACGCTTATTTATTCTAAAGCAGCTTTAGCTGGTGTTGAAAGAAATACTAGCGCTACTAATGTGACAATTGGAACTGGTACTAATGACAATGTATCAACAATTTTTGGATACATGGATTCTACAACGACAAACTTTACCAGAGCTTTGGATATAAGTGCTGAAGTTTTAACTGCTGTTCCAGCAAGCGGTAATGTAACATCAACAGGTGATTGGGCTATTGCTGTTAATACTGGAGTTGTAAGTTTTTGGCAAAATGGTGCGCCATTAGCTTGTACCTTTACTTATACCCCAGCAACAGCAACGACTCTTCCTTCGTACAGTCCAATGCCTGCTGCATCAGATTGTTAATGAGTGTTAATAGAAAAAACCTGCTTAGGCAGGTTTTTTTTTGAATATTTTGAGTTAAAAAAGAGATTAATTGACTCACTTGGTTTTTCTGTAAAACGGTACAAGGTAATAAATAAACAGACAGTATTGGCTGTATTTGCCATACTAGATAAACTAGTATAAGTCTATGACACTACTACGGTTTAATGCTGTTAGGTGTCGAAGTGTTCAACGGATACAATGAGGACATCACTCTGTGAGTCAACAACGCAACATTCAGCTTGGGTTTACCTTGGTTGAATTGGTTACCACCATGATTGTGATTGGTATTATTGCCGTGACTGTGTTGCCACGTCTGTTGTCTGACTCTTCTTATAGCGCCTACAGTTTACGTAATGAATTTATCAGCGAATTACGCCAAGTCCAGCTTAAAGCAATGCAAAATACCGATCAGTGTTATCAAATTGATGTGATAGCAAGCGGGTATACTTTGCGCCATTTTAGCGGAAGAACCGCTAGCTTATGCACAAACCAAGTTCGCATAGAGCAATCACAAATCTTCAGCGGTGGTGCCTATATCGCGTTAGCCAGTAATGCGAGTCAGGCTTTTTCAATCACCTTTGACGAGCAGGGCCGTATGGTATCTCCAGCGTGTTCAGGTAATTGCTTTAATGCTGTTGCAGATGAAACATTAGCTATTGCGGTTGAGTCAGAGGGGTATATTTATGCTCAGTAAGTCGCAATTGTGTCAACATGATCAACATCAACAACGCTTGCAACTATCTCGACGTCAGCGTGGCTTTACCCTGATTGAACTCGTTATCGGTATGATAGTGATTGGCATCGCGATTGTAATGATCACTAGCATGTTGTTCCCTCAAGCAGATAGAGCTGCGACGACATTACAAAGAGTGCGCTCTGCTGAGTTGGCGCATTCGGTTATGAATGAGATTTGGGGCAAGCGTTATGATCAAAAGACCAATCCCAATGGTGGTGTTCCGGCGTGCAATGCTCCTACTGGGGAAGTTTGTACCGCGGCCAGTTCCCTAGGCCCTGATGGTGAAGACCGCGACGATTTCAACGATGTTGATGATTATGATGAGTTAGATCAAACACAAAACATGCTCAATTCAAGCCAAACCTATGCCCAAGCTTATCCCAATTATCGCTTGAACGTGTCAGTAGCCTATCTTGACTCGTCAACGCAGGCGCAAAAATTAATTACTGTAGATGTTACAACCCCTGCTGGTGAAGTGATCACTTACCAAGCGGTAAGGAGTAACTACTAATGCAGCAGTATCGCCATCCAAAAATAGCGGGATTTACCTTAATTGAAATGGTTACGGTTATTTTAATTTTAGGGATTATTGTGGTTGGAATAAGCAGTTTTGTTGTTTTTGGTACTCGCATTTTTGTTGAATCAAGCGCAGTTGATCAGGTACTCAGTCAAAGCCGTTTTGGCATTGAACGGATGACCCGCGATATTCGCCGCGCAGTTCCCAATAGTATGCGAGTGCTAACAGCGACTGATGGCAGTTATCAATGCCTGGAATTATTACCTATTAGTGCCAGTACATCGTATATTGATGCGCCGTTTTTCCCGCAACCAGTGCAAAATACGTTAACCGCGATTAAAAGTGTTCGTTCAATTAATGCTGCTCAATCAGTGCTGATTTACCCTTTAACCGCTAGCGAGGTTTATAACCCTCAAGGATTAACAGCAAAGCGTTTTCTGGTGCAAAGTGTGGCTGAAAGCGGAGATCTCCTGACGATTAGCTTAACCCAAAGTATTCGCTTTACCGAAGCGTCGCCATTAAAACGCTTGTATGTTGCCCAGAGCCCACTCAGTTACTGTTTTATTAACACCGCGGGTAATGTTGATTTACGCTTATACCAACAATATGGCTATAAGGCTGTGCAGCCCTCTCCAGCGGATATGGGGAATGGCGTCTTGATGGCACAAAATATTACTAATACTTTAACCATTAATCCGGCAATCATTTTAACGCCAGCAACATTAGTGACTAATGCTATAGTGCATTTACAGCCTAGATTTAGGGTGAATGGCGAAACATTTCAATATCAACATCAAGTGCAGGTGATGAATGTACCCTAAACTGAAATTGCCGCAACATTCTCAACAAGGCAGTGCATTAATCATTGGTATTTTTGTGCTGACAGTGATGTTTTTGCTGGCGGCGAGTTTAATCCGCATTGTTAGCGATGCCGATGAGTCGGTTAATATGGAAGTCTGGGGGACTCGAGCTTTATTTAGTGCCAATAGTGGCGCTGATGCTGCTCTGTCTCAGTTGTTCCCCCTTAGTGGTGTTAATGGAAGTTGTAGCAATGTGAGTTCAACTTGGTCGCCGCCAACAGGAGGAAATGGATTTCATAACTGTACTGTGTTGGTTAGCTGTAATGCTACAACTGTGGCCAGTGTTACTCAGTATCGAATTAACAGTTTAGCGGTATGCGAGACAGGTAACTGTGCTGGTAACTCAGATAGCTCAACATGTTTGCGAGTGAGTCGCCAAGTAGAGGTAGAAGCCCGTGGTAATTAGACTACAAAAAATATTTTGTGTGCTTACCTTGATGCTAATAAGTAACCACTGTATGGCTTTTAGTGTTATTGATGAGTCGGTTACATGGGCAAATGTTGCGCAAGGTCATCATCAATATGGTAATCCTAGACCTTCATCTTGTTCAGGTATTACATCTACTCAATTGGTATTAAATAACAGTGCCAAAATTCGCGGTACTCTTGGAGTGTCACTCGAATATTGCTCTGTAAATGATGGTGCAGGGCTTCCAAATGATAGCTGTGATGACATAAATGGCGGGGGACATAAGTGTAGTGTTACTGGGGCTGATGTTATTGGTTTAAACCTTACAGGGGGAAATGCCTTTAAAACGAGTACAGGTGCAGATGGTGGCATTGGTTATTGCAATAAAGATGACCGTTTAACGTTAGGTCAAGACGGTAAGAGCCAATTTAATAGTGTTAGTTTATATTCGGCATGTACATTAACTATGTCTGCCAGCCAAGGTGAATATCGTTTTAAATCTTTAGCTATCGGTGGAGGGGCAACATTAGTTTTAACCACAGGAGATTATTTTTTTGAATCGTTAACTCTCAATGATAGTTCAAAAGTAGAATTAGTAGGTGATGTTCGGATATTTATTAAAGACAATAGCCTTTTTAATGGGACATCGGTTAACTCAGCCAATCTGTATAAATTACTGATAGTGGGTTACAGCAATATTAGTTTGACGGGCGCGGCTAATATTAGTGCAAATATTTATAGTAATGAAACCTTATCACTGAGTAATAGTTCGGTCATCAATGGGCGAGTTTCTTCTCGTTATTTAGAAATGAACTCTTCTTCTTCCATTATTGATTCCAAGTCATCCGGATTGGCTTTTCATATTCAATATGGCAAGTCATCTGTGAGTTCAGGTGTTACATCCAAAAGTGTGGTGTTTGATGAGCCATTTCAAACTGGCGTTGTACCGTTAGTCTTTGTGATGCCGACTGTGTCAGAAAATAACCCTGTTGCCAACGATGGCCCTCAAAGTGTGTTTTTATCTTCAATCAGTGAAAGCGGTTTTACTTGGGAGCGAAAATCGCCTGCTGGTAATAATGTCCCTGTGGCCGATATACCAGAAGTGCACTGGATTGCAGTGACCCAGGGGCAATTTGATTTAACCAATGGCACTAAATTAATGGCTGGTTCAGTGTTGCAGAATAAGGCCTTAGTTGGCTCGAACAATCAATATATCAGCGTATCTTTACCCAGTACCCAAGATGTGGTGCTTAACCAACTACAAACCCAAAATAATAATTGCTGGTTAACCAGCACATCGCAATTTACCTCAAGTGGTGTCGAACTTGCGATGGATACTTCTGAAGTGACCAGTAACTCAGGGAAATGCGAGCCGAGTAAATTAAATGCCAATAATTTACAATATGAAAAAATTGCCTACTTATCAGTAACGTCTGGCAGTGGCCCGCTAGTGCTGGAAGGTAAAAATGTCAATTATCATTTTGGTCGTTCGACCACCTTTAAGACAAATGTGAACAATACCCAAGACGTCAATTTTCAATGTACTAATTTACTCACACCATTAAATGGTTTTACTAGTGTGCCAACATTGGTAGCCAGTAAAAACAGTCGTTTGGGTGGTGATGGTGGTTGGTTAAGACGCTGTAAATTGACCAGTAACTCAGTCAGTATGGTTAATGATGAAGATACCTTCAGTGATAGTGACCGTAGTCACGTGTGGGAAAACTATAGTTTTATTGCCATAGAAAAACTCGCCCCTGTGCGCCAGTGTTTTACTGATAATTTTGAACGGGCAAGCTTAGGCAGTGACTGGGTTGTGGCTCAAAGTTCGGGTAACTTTACCCCTTCAATAGTTAACGGCCGCTTACGACAAACTGAAGCGAGAACTAACCAAGCAACATCGACAACTTATCAGCGTTTATTTCCTGCGGTTAATAATAAAGTCGAAATTGAGTTTGATCATTATGCCTATGGTGGTAACGGTGCCGACGGTATTGCTTTTGTATTATCCGATGCTTCTATTACCCCGCAGCCTGGCTCTGCTGGTGGTCCAATGGGATATGGTGCACGTTCTAATGTGAATGGTTTTGCTGGTGGCTGGCTAGGTTTCGGGATTGACGAGTACGGTAACTTTTCTGCTGAAGGTGGTCCTAGCGGTCCAGGCCGACGTCCACAATCGGTATCGATTCGAGGTTCAGGTTCTGGTACTTCTGGTTACCCTTATTTACGCGGGACTTGTAGTAATGGCACCACTAATACCGGTAGTTGCTTATCTCCGAAAGTGGATAACAATAATGTTTCACCTGCGCATCGGTACCGTATTACTGTTGACTCATTACTCCCTAATCAATCAATCGTTAAGGTTGAACGCAATAGTGGTAGCGGTTTTGTTGAAATTATTCCCGCATTTAATGCTGCCGGCATCTCTTCACAAGCTGCGATACCTGAGAACTTTTTGTTGTCGTTAACGGGATCAACTGGCGGATCCACTAATAATCATGAAATTGATAATGTTGAGATTTGTGCGCTCAACTCTAGCCCTATTGGAGTACAAATTGATCATTTTGAGTATTCCTATTCTGGTCAAGGGATCACTTGTGCACCCAAAACATTATCGATTAAAGCCTGTGCTAACGCAGATTGCAGTGCGACTGTGCCTGATACTGTCACGGCGACGCTCAGCCCTGCAACAGTGACAGGCGGTGGCGGTTGGGTTGGTGGCAATGTAGTAACGTTTACTGGGGGGCAAAAATCAGATTTACAGCTAAGACATAATACTCCCGGCACTGTGACTTTAGGTGTCACCGGGTCTACGCCAAGCACTAAAGCATTCAGTAAAACCTTGTGCCGTGTTAATGGCAGTGTCGCAAGCGAGGCTAACTGTAATTTAGTTTTTGCCGATAGCGGTTTTATTTTTGAGGTACCGGATAAGTTGGCCAACAAACCAACAGGTAATATTTCTATTAGTGCAGTGAAAAAATCGGATAGTACTCTGCAATGTATCCCAACGTTTGCTAGCATCACCAAAAACGTCGGTTTTTGGAGTACCTATATTGAGCCGACGACTCCAATTAGTGGTCAATCAGTAACAGTGAATAATACCGTGGTAGGTAAGCAGAGTAGCGCCGCAACCACGCTTGCGTTGGCATTTGATGCACAAGGAAAAGCCAATATTAACGTCAACTATCCAGATGCAGGAAAAATGCAGCTAGATGCAAAGTATACTGGTACAGGTGATGAACAAGGCTTGGTAATGGTTGGTTCCGATCCGTTTGTTAGCTTTCCGGTAGGTTTATGCGTTACCCCCAAAGAGAGTGTTGCAGAGTGTTCTGCAAGTATTAGTAGTACGTGTAATCGATATAAAAAAGCTGGCGAGCCATTTGAGTTAATTATTCAAGGTAAAGCATGGCAAGCGGATGATGATACAAACTACTGCGATAATATAAATACCCCTAATTATGTCCATAACAATATAGCATTAGGCAATCAAATTATTTCACCATCGGATGGTGTGCTAGGTGCTGTAGGTACGACGGCATATAATCATGTTGCGCAAACCACGAGCAGTAATACCGTGTCGCAGACAGTGACTGAAGTGGGCGTGTTTAAGTTTACCGCTGATCCACCGAGCGAATATTTAGGCTCAAGCTTTTATAATATTCCACAGGCGGCATCGCCTAATATAGGGCGCTTTGTACCCGACCGCTTTGTTGTGAGTAGCTCGAGTGTGCTGCCATCTTGCGGCAGCTTTAGCTATATGGATCAACCTTTTGCTCTCGCCTTAACCTTAGATGCAGTCAATACTGGCACTTATGTCACTCAGAACTATCAAGGCGCCTTTGCTAAAGCGAGTGCAAGCTTAGTGGGTGAAGATGCCAATAATGGCATTGATTTAAGCAGCCGATTAAGTGCTTTACCGGTTAATGCTGGCTCTTGGGTTTTGGGCCAAGCAAACGTAGGATTATCTTATCAAGCTAATTTCAATCGTACAGTGGCCCCTGGTGTGGATGGCCCATTTAGTCAATTAGCTATCGGTGTACAAGCCTTTGATAACGATGGTAGTGTGTCGTTTATTGCATCAGCTGATATGCGCGCAGACAGCAGTGGTATTTGCGCCGACAGCAACAACTGCAACGCCAAACGATTATCGACGCAAGACTTACGCCACGGCAGAGTTGTAATGGATAATACTTATGGTCCTGAAAATGAAGTATTAGACATGCCAACCTATGCCCAGTATTGGAATGGCAGTAGCTGGGTAACGAATACTGGCGATAGCTGTACTCAAGTTATCGTTCCGCTTGACGGCAGTGAAATATACGCGCCATTATTAGCGTCTGATCAGTTCGTTACTCGTACCAATAATGGCGCATTAGTTAACAACGGCCAGTCAACCTTGTTATGGCAAAATAAAGGTTCTACAGCATATCGAGGTCAGGTGACTGCCCCGTTAAAAGTAGAGCCATGGCTTCAGTGGTATTGGAATTGGGACCAAACAAGTCCGGCCCAGCTTTATGACCCAAGAGCAAGTGCCTTCTTTGGTCGTTACCGAGGCCATGATAGGATCATTTATTGGCGTGAGGTGGGGCAATAATATGCATGAAAAAGCATCAAATTTGGGCTTTTTTGATTTAAAACTGCGCGGATGTTGATTTTTTAACAGCTTTTACAAAAAAAAACGCTAGATTAGCAATTGTTAACCTGTTCGGTATTGTAGAATGGGGGTGTCATTGATAAAGTTAGCTGATTTTTCTTCTTCTGACTCAACAGAATACAGGCCTGATACATGTTCAAAAAGTTGCGCGGCATTTTTTCTAACGACCTATCGATCGATTTAGGTACGGCAAACACTCTTATTTATGTTCGCGATGAAGGTATCGTGTTGAACGAACCCTCAGTGGTTGCCATTCGTGGCGAACGCAATAGCAATGGGCCAAAGTCAGTTGCTGCAGTTGGCAGAGAAGCAAAACAAATGCTAGGCCGAACGCCTGGTAATATTCAAGCTATTCGGCCGATGAAAGACGGCGTAATTGCTGATTTCTATGTGACTGAAAAAATGCTTCAGCACTTTATTAAGCAAGTGCATAACAACAGTTTCTTTCGTCCAAGTCCTCGTGTTCTGGTGTGTGTGCCAGTGGGCGCAACTCAAGTTGAACGCCGCGCCATCCGCGAGTCCGCTATGGGTGCAGGTGCTCGTGAAGTGTACTTGATCGAAGAGCCTATGGCAGCAGCAATTGGTGCTGGTTTACCGGTATCTGAAGCAACAGGTTCAATGGTTGTTGATATCGGTGGCGGTACTACCGAAGTGGCGATTATTTCGTTAAACGGTGTAGTGTATTCTTCATCGGTACGTATTGGTGGTGACAAGTTTGACGATGCGATTATTAATTATGTTCGCCGTAATTACGGTAGCTTAATTGGTGAAGCAACGGCTGAGCGTATTAAGCATACCATAGGCACTGCATACCCAGGTGACGAAGTACTTGAGATTGAAGTGCGTGGTCGTAACCTTGCTGAAGGTGTACCAAGAAGCTTCACCTTAAACAGCAATGAAATTTTAGAAGCATTACAAGAGCCATTATCTGGTATTGTCAGTGCGGTAATGGTTGCCCTTGAGCAATCACCACCAGAACTGGCCTCAGACATCTCTGAGCGTGGCATGGTATTGACTGGTGGTGGTGCATTACTACGTGACTTAGACCGTTTATTAATGCAAGAGACAGGAATCCCGGTGATGGTTGCCGACGACCCATTAACCTGCGTTGCTCGTGGTGGCGGTAAAGCCCTTGAAATGATTGATATGCACGGTGGTGATTTGTTCTCTGAAGAGAACTAATTATCATCTGCTGAGCGGCTTTGTTAATGGCATTTTATGGGTTAACAGAGTTGCGAACACTTTATGAAACCAATTTTCGTTCGTGGCGTCTCTAGTCAATTCCGACTGACACTGGCAATTATTTTGTCGGTGGCATTGCTGATGACTAATTACCGTCTTGATCCTGTTCGCCAGTCTTTATCCTCATTATTAAGTCCACTGCAGTTTTTGGCCAATGTGCCAGGTATGATGCTCGACTGGTCTGCCGAAGCCTTTGCCACGCGTAATATGCTCGAACTGCAAAACAAAGAACTCTTACGCCAACAACTGGTGATGTCAGAACGTTTACAGCGTTTTGAACATGTCCGCCAAGAAAATGAGCGTTTACGCGCATTACTTGGTTCTCCTGTGCACATGGATTCTCGTAAAATGGTCGCTGAAGTCATGGAAGTTGCCAGCGATCCTTTTCGGCAGTTTGTAGTGTTAAATCATGGTTTACAGAACGGCGTTTATGTCGGTCAGCCAGTGGTGGATGCCAAAGGTGTTGTAGGGCAGGTGACTGAAGTGAGTGAGTTTACTAGTCGCGTGTTGATGGTGTCAGATAGCACTCATGGTATTCCGGTGCGTGTTACTCGTAACGATGTGCGGGCAATTGCCAACGGTACCGGTGATATCGACCAAATTGAATTACGCAATGTGGCTAAAAGTACTGACATTATTGTGGGTGATTTATTGGTAACGTCAGGTTTGGGAAATCGTTTTCCTGAGGGATATCCCGTCGCTCGTGTTATCAGTGTATCGCGTGATGATGGTCAGAGTTATGCCGTTATTAATGCCCAGCCCTTAGCTGCGCTTGATCGTATTCGGTATGTTTTGCTTATTTGGCCTGATGAAACCAAACCTTTTACGTTGCCTGCTGAGGTCCAAGGGCTGATGAACGAGGCGGCTGATAGTGCTGCAACGAATGGTGAAACGGAAACCATACCTAACCAGACTAGTGATAATGCATCGTCATCTCAAGTTGGTACTCCGCCTTCACAAACAACGACTTCACCAACAGTAAGCGAGGAAAACCAATGAGCGCGCACATTGCTAATGGTCGCTTAGTGGTATGGCTGACTTTATTTATTGGTATGATGTTTCAGATCATGCCGCTACCGGAAGTGGTCGAAGCATGGCGACCAGACTGGCTCCTTATGGTCATGATGTATTGGGCGATGGCGTTACCGCATCGTTACAGTATTCTCACTGCGTGGTTGCTAGGGGTCATGCTTGATGTGTTATTGGGGGCCCATTTAGGCATCCGTTCACTCGCATTGTCGTTAGTGATTTATATTGTCGTGTTGTTGTCTCAACAGTTACGTAACTATCCTCGCTGGCAACAATCATTACTCCTAGCATGTTTTATCTGTATTTATCATTTGGTGATATTTTGGATTCAGTTTGTTGTTGTCGGTGCGACACCATTTGATGTTGAGATGTTTTTACCCGCTATTTCGAGTTTATTTATTTGGTGGTGGGTGTTCTGGGTTCTGCGTAACATGCGCCGCCATTACAAAGTACGTTAATCAATCTGATAACGTAAGAATTGTTTTAATGTACACTAATAAGAGTAACTAACCGATGGCATGGGTACTGGCTTCAACATCACCAAGAAGAAAAGAATTACTGGCGCAAGCTGGCTTTAGTCAGGCAGATTTCTCATTTCAGCTAGTCGCACCCGATATCGATGAAACCCCCCGGTTAACTGAAACAGCGCAACAATATGTGTGCCGTTTAGCCGTTGAAAAAGCCCAAGCGGGTTTAGCCCTGAGTGGCCATATTATCGCCCCAAAAGTACTCGGTTCAGATACAATAGTGGTATTGAACGATCAAATCCTCGGTAAGCCAATAGACCAAGATGATGCCAAGCGTATGTTGACATTATTATCTGGTAAAACTCATGAAGTGATGACCGCGGTGGCGTTAACAGATGGTGAGCAAACCTTTAGCCGCCTGTGTCGAACCCAAGTCAGCTTTTGTGACTTATCTGTTGCCGACATAGACGCTTATGTGGCATCAGGCGAACCAATGGATAAAGCTGGCGCATATGGCATACAAGCTTTGGGTGGCTGTTTTGTTCAATCAATTAGTGGCAGTTATTCAGCCGTCGTTGGTTTACCGCTAGTAGAAACGCGTGAATTATTAGCCTGCATGATGCAGCAAACTTAACTTTTGCTTTAATCGGTCATCTACGGTGGTGCAACTGCTGTCAACATTACGATTGGAGCATGACCCAGATACTGGTGGCCTATGAACATAAAAACTCAACGTAAAAAAGGCACAGAATTACTCATTAATGTGACGCCAACAGAAGCGCGTGTAGCATTAGTCGAGCATGGTGTTTTACAAGAAGTGCATATTGAACGTCGCATGAAGCGAGGTTTGGTCGGCAATATCTATAAAGGTAAAATCAGCCGTGTACTTCCAGGCATGCAAGCCGCATTTGTTGATATTGGCTTAGACAAAGCCGCCTTTTTACATGCTTCCGATATTGTTCCGCATACTGAATGTGTTGCCGATGTTGAAAAAGGTAACTTTGTGGTGCGCGATATTGCCGAGCTTGTTCGTCAGGGCCAAGACATTATGGTGCAAGTGGTCAAAGACCCGCTTGGCACTAAAGGCGCCCGCCTCACTACCGACATTACTTTACCTTCCCGCTATTTAGTTTTTATGCCTGGTTCTAGCCATGTTGGGGTATCGCAACGCATTGAACTGGAAGAAGAGCGCCAACGCCTCAAAAATATTACCCTTCCTTATGTTGATGATGATGGCGGTTTTATTATTCGCACAGCCGCTGAAAATATTGGTGAAGATGAGCTGGCTCAAGATGCAGCATTTTTGCGCCGAGTGTGGGCCAAAGTCAGCGAACGTCGCAAGCGCAAAGGGGTGATATTACTCTATCAAGACTTAGCGTTACCGGTACGGATTATTCGTGACTTTGTGGGAACAGAGCTTGATCATATTCAAGTTGACTCACGCCGTACATATGCTGAACTTCAACAGTTTGTGCAAGAGTTTATGCCTGAGATTGCTAACAAAATTGAGCATTATGCCGGCCCAGCGCCTATTTTTGAATTGTATGATGTTGAAAATGAAGTTCAACGCGCTTTAGGTCGCAAAGTTGAACTCAAATCGGGTGGATATTTAATTATTGATCAAACCGAAGCTATGACCACAGTCGACATTAATACCGGTGCATTTGTTGGTCATCGTAATTTAGAAGAAACCATATTTAATACTAACCTTGAAGCCACTCAAGCGATTGCAAGACAGCTGCGATTACGTAATTTGGGTGGGATTATCATTATCGATTTTATTGATATGTTAAGTAAGGAACACCAAGCACGGGTGTTAGAAAGTTTAAATGCGGCCTTGGCGTTAGATAGAGTCAAAACCAGCGTGAGTGGATTTTCTGGCTTGGGTTTAGTTGAAATGACCCGTAAACGTACCCGCGAAAGTTTAGAGCATGTGGTATGTGGTGAGTGTCCATCTTGTAAAGGCACTGGCACCATGAAAACGATTGAAACTGTGTCGTATGAGATTTTTCGCGAAATTATTCGATTAGATCGAGCTTATAAAGCCGATGAGTTTTTATTGTATTGCTCACCGGCTGTGTACATGAGTTTTAGCGGCGATGAATCACATTTGTTGGCAGAATTAGAAGTCTACATTGGTAAACGTATTCGTTTGCAAAATGAACCGTTATACATTCAAAGTAAATATGATGTGGTGATGATGTAGTGTCGACAACTCGTACGGGAACGATCAACAGAGTATTTTGGCAGATTTTGGCTATTACACTGGTGCTTTTTGCATTGGCGGTGAGCCTTATTCGTGGTTTATTGCCTCATATTCCTGAAGTCCGTACTGAGTTAATTGATTATCTTGATAGTGAGTACCAACTGCATGTGCAGATGGATAAGCTCAGTGCTGAATGGCAAGCATTTGGGCCTGCATTGACCATTAACAATTTAGTCCTACCGCCACAGGATAATCTGCCAATTACAGTTGTCAGCAACAATGTGCATATCAAACTCGATTTTTGGCAGTCGCTACTAACCTTGAGCCCGCAGGTTGAAACCGTTGTATTTGATGGTCTTAAGGTGGCGCTCAATCTCGATCAGTTAACTGCTACTGACGATAATACCAAGCCTAGCGATAAAGCCACTCTTGACTGGTTATATGCCCTGTTATTGGAGCAATTAGGTCATTTTTCAATAACCGATGCTTCCCTGCAACTGGTGAGTAAACAGCATGATTATCGGCCGATTTTTATCGATAATTTATTGTGGCAAAACAGTACTAATCGTCACCAAGCACAAGGCATCATCTATGTTGATCCACAGCAGTCAAAGCAAGAACAGTTAACGTTACGTATTGATCTTAGCGGTGATGGTTATCAAGCGGATTCTATAGCTGGTCAACTTTACGTGGCCGCAGACTCATTAGACTTAGGAAAATGGGCTTCTAGACAACATAATGCGCAAACCGACGCCGATAATATTGAGTTTCAAGGGGTCATAAATCTTGATGCATGGATGACGTTTGCACATCGTCAAATTGAAGATGGCATACTGGTTTTTAAACCTAGCTGGTTACAATGGCAAGATGCGGACAGCCAGCAAAAGTTTGCAATCAATTCAGGTTCATTGCAATGGATCCCACAACCTGATGGTTGGCGAATCGACAGTCACAATTTAGATTTATCCACCAATGATCAAACTTGGCCATTACTCACCTTGGCTATTGGCAGTGGTGATGGTGATTTTTTTGGATATGCGAATCAAATTATCCCGACCTTGCTTAAGCCTATGTTGCCATTAGTGCCAGGTTTAGGCATGCAGCAAGTACGCAGTTGGCAGCAGCTTAATCCTCAAGGAAAAATTGGCCCTATTCGGCTGTATAAACAGGCAGAAAAAGCCCTTATCGCTAAAGTTGAAGCACAGCAATTACAATGGCAGCCCTATGAGTCTATACCAGGTATCAGCCCTTTCGATGCCCAATTAACCTGGGCAAATAATCAACTTGAATTTAGCTTGCCTGAGCAAAAATACCAGCTCGATTTTAGCGATAATTTTAGTCAGCCAATAATACTTAATAGCAGTGCCGTCATGGGCCGATATGATGTTGGCCAGCAGCGCTTGACCGTGGCTAATATTGAATTGAGTAATAGTGATCTTACTCTGCAAGCGGGCCTTAATCTTGAGTTTGCTGAACAGACTCATATGGGATTAGCTGCTCACGTGACCATTAATGATGTGGCTCATCTTGGGCGATATTTTCCATTAATGGCGATGAGTCCAAACTTAATTAGCTACCTTAATGACGGCTTAGTCGCTGGGCAAGTGAATGATGCGCAGTTAGTCTGGCATGGGGATTTAGGTGGCTACCCCTATCAAGACAGCAGCGGAGTCTTTCAAGCCGCTTTTACTCTTAATAATGGCAATTTTAAGTTCCAACCTGATTGGCCTGCTGTGAGCGATCTTACTTTATCAGCCTTGTTTGAAAATGCGATGATGGATTTACATATTGATCAGGGCAAACTTGATGACGTTACGGTAGACGGCGCGCGAGTGTCTATTCCACATTTGGGGGAAGCGTCGTTGTTAAAGGTTGAAGCCGATATTAATACTGATGCTCAAGCTGCAACTAAAGTAATTAATGCTTCACCGTTACATGATTCTGTCGGGTCTACGTTAGACGTAGTGCAAATCCAACAACATATTAATACTCGATTGGATCTGGCGATTCCCTTATATGAAGGCGGCGAGCAACTCATTAAAGGTCAAGTCACATTTAATAATAACCCAGTGTTTATTGATACTCCCGGTTTAGATTTACAGGGGGTGACAGGGCAAGTGAGTTTTGTTAATCAAGTAATTGAAGGTAAAAATATTAAGGCTCGATTATTTCAACAGCCTCTCACGTTTAGCTTGAGTACCGGTAAGCGCAACAACAATATTGCATTAAATGTTGCGCTGAAAGGACGCTGGGATCTTGATGCCCTACCTGACAGTTTAGACAATCCACTGACTGAAACCTATCACGGAAACATGGACTGGAATGGCCAGTTAACTATGATTTTTGATCCTAGTGGCTACAGTTTACAAGTTTCTGCAAATTCCGATCTTGTTGGAACATCATTAGATTTACCTATCCCTTATGAAAAATCGGCAGCGGAACCGAAAACGCTCAGTGCAGAACTGATTGGCGATAACAAACAATCATCACTGAGCATTAAACTGGGTAATGATGTGGAGTTTTGGGGAGGATTTAATGCCGATAATGGCAGTCAACTGGCTTTTTATGATGTGATGATAGGTCGCCATTTTAGATTGGGTGACAGATTAAATAAGCAGTATGGGCACATACATGTAGATCTGCCTAAAGTCGACTTAGCGCAGTGGCTACCACTGATTAATCGCTTTAGTGCGACAGCAGAACCTGAAGTCGTGACCTCTTTGATACGAGACCGTATTTTAACTGTCGCCGAGTTGCCTGATACTGAGTTGCAACAACCCATTTCGCCTGCGGTTGATGCTAACCTTGCGACTCCGGCATTTCCACCATTAGCCGGTATTCATGCCAATATTGGCCAATTAACGGTACTTGGGCAATCATTCGATAAATTGCATTTCGATGCTAAGCCAACCGAACATGTATGGCGCTTTGATGCTCAGTCACAACAGTTTGATGGCCGTATCGATTTTTATGCTAATTGGCGCGATCAAGGCATTAAAGTTGTAGCAAGCAAACTGCATTTATTGCCAACAGCCAGTGCAACAAAAAGTGATGATTTATCCCCGACTGTTATGCTACAAAATCTGCCTACGTTAGCGATAGATGTGGATGATTTTAGTGTAAATAATTTATCGCTCGGTCATTTAGTATTGCAAGGATTACCCGTAGAACAAGGCTACCAATTCCAGACTCTTTCACTGACTAAGCCAACGGTAATATTGCAGGCAAATGGCTTATGGTCAGTTGATAATGGCACTGAAAAAACCTCGTTTGAGGTCAATTTACAGGCCGATAAGTTTGATGACCTCTCGACGATATTGAACATCAACCCTGGGCTAGAAGATGCGCCATTAGATCTCAATGGTCAGTTATCATGGCAAGGTGCACCTTATCATTTCATGCTCGATACACTTAACGGCCAGCTAAAATTTGAGTTAGGTAAAGGCCATTTATCGGAAATAAGCGATAAAGGTGCACGGGTATTTTCATTATTTAGTTTAGATTCATTATTACGCAAATTATCATTAGATTTCTCGGATGTGTTCGGTGAAGGCTTATACTTTAATCGCTTCAACGGCAACCTTGCGATTGATGATGGTGTAGTGAAAACCACAGATTCAGAAATGGATGCTATTGCGGGCAATATGCGCATACGCGGTTATACCGATCTCACCAGTCAAAGCTTAAATTATGATATTCGGTTTGTGCCGCAGCTTGCGTCGAGTGTACCAACCGTGGTGTTATTGAGCACCAGTGCATGGACTTTAGGTTTAGGGGCATTTGCCCTGACAAAAGTGTTAGAGCCCGTGATTGAAGTCATTTCTGAAATTCGTTTTCGAGTGACCGGCACCATGGACAATCCACAACTTGAAGAGCTTGAGCGTAAGAGTAAAGAAATTGAAATTCCACAAGCTATTTTACCGCAAGCCAATGAGTCGAGTGTTGAAACTCAGATTAAAACTGGAGTTGATTCTAATATCGAGCCCAAGCTTAAAAGTGATACCAAGGGCGAAAATGAAACTCAAGCCCCAGAGCAGAATAGGCAAGATAATGTACCGCCCAAAACCACAGGGGCAATTAGCTCAATACCAACTAATCAGGTTTCTCGAATGATAAAGGCGCAAATGTACACTGACGCTTTATCAAGGGGCCAACACGCAGGTGAGCCATTGGCTCATGTCGTTTCGCTACCAGGAGTGAGAGATGCAAATCAGCTTATTACAATGCCAAAGCAGTCGCGATGTCCAAGCCAATCTCGCGTTTGTCGACTCGCAGCTTAAAGACTTACCCCGAGAAGCCAATGAACCACAATTAGTGGTGTTACCTGAGTGTTGTTTATTGTTTGGTGGTCACGAAAGCCAGCAGCTTGAATATGCAGGTAGCCAGCATCAAAGCGAACTTAAAAACGCGTTAGCTTCGATGGCTAAAAAGTATCAAGTGTATTTTATTGCCGGCACTATTCCTATGCGTGCCGATGATGGTCGAGTCTTCAGCCGTTGTTATTTTTTTGATGATCATGGCGTCACCCTAGGTCATTACGATAAACTGCATTTATTCGACGTTGAGGTGAGTGATAACACCAAAACCTATCGTGAAAGTGATACCTTTCATCCAGGCGATCATATTAGTGTGATTGATACTCCGTTTGGCAAAGTCGGCTTAGCCATTTGTTATGATATTCGCTTTGGCGACATGTTTCGGGCTTTACGTTTAGCTGGAGCAGATTATATTGCTCTACCTTCTGCATTTACCAAAGTGACTGGGGAAGCGCATTGGCAAGTGTTATTGCAAGCCAGAGCGATTGAAACTCAATGTTATTTATTGGGCGCAGGCCAATGGGGACAGCATAATCAAGGCAGTCGAGAAACATGGGGGCACAGTATGATTGTTGATCCATGGGGCAGAGTTATTGCTGAACGAGCGACGGAATGTGGCTGGGTACAGGCTAAAGTCGATTTAGCGGAATTACAGCGCATTCGTCAACAAATGCCGCTGATGGGCCATAATCGATTTAGAGAGCCACAGCTGAAATAATACTGGCTGAGCCACGACTAACACTGAATTCGCAGTACGCGTTACCAATTAATAAAGAGAATTTTAATGCCATTTTTAACCCAAGTAGAGCAGAGTTTATTGCAAGATGGATTAACCTTAGACGGATTGCAAGGTTACTTAAATACCATTCATCAACACAATATCGATTTTTCAGACCTGTATTTCCAAGGTAGCCGTCATGAGTCTTGGGTTTTAGAAGATGGCATAGTCAAAGAAGGCAGTTTCCACATTGAGCGTGGTGTGGGTGTACGTGCTATTAGCGGTGAAAAAACCGGTTTTGCTTATGCCGACGAGATTACTCCAGCCGCTCTTGATGCCGCAGCAAAAGCCGCTCGCGGCATTGCTAGTGCCGGTGAGCAGCACAAGGTACAAGCCTTTAAGCGTCAAGCGGCACATAAACTCTATGACAGTGCCGATCCAATTGCGGCTATGGACGAAGTGAAGAAAATCGACTTGTTAAAGCAAGCCGATGCGTATATCCGTAGTTTAGACAGCCGTATTATTCAGGTTGTGGTGAGTTTATCTGGCGTACATGAGGAAATATTGATCGCTGCCAGTGACGGTACATTGGCCGCAGATATTCGTCCATTAGTGCGTTTTAACTGTAGTGTTATTTTAGAAGACAACGGCAAGCGTGAACGCGGTAGTGCCGGTGGTGGTGGTCGTCACGATTACAGTGCCTTCTTAGCCACAGATGAAACTGGCTTACCACAGAGTTTTGAATTTGCTCGTGAAGCAGTGCGCCAAGCTCAAGTGAATGTTAATGCCATTGATGCTCCAGCAGGTGAAATGACCGTAGTGTTAGGTAACGGTTGGCCTGGTGTGTTATTGCACGAAGCGGTAGGTCATGGCTTAGAAGGTGACTTTAATCGCAAAGGCAGCAGCGCCTTTAGCGGTAAAATGGGCCAGCAAGTGGCATCGACATTAGTCACCATAGTCGATGATGGTACATTGGAAAATCGTCGTGGTTCATTAAGTATCGATGATGAAGGCGTGCCAACTCAAAAAACCACTTTGATTGAAAATGGTATTTTAACCGGCTACATGCAAGATAAGTTAAATGCGCGCTTAATGGGACAATTGCCTACGGGTAATGGTCGCCGCGAATCTTATGCTCATTTACCTATGCCACGGATGACGAATACTTATATGAATGCCGGTGAATCAGACCCTGCAGACATTATCAAGTCAGTGAAGAAAGGCATCTATGCGCCCAACTTTGGTGGCGGTCAAGTCGATATCACTTCAGGTAAGTTTGTGTTCTCAGCTTCTGAAGCTTATTTGATTGAAGACGGTGAGGTAACTCAGGCAATTAAAGGTGCAACTTTAATTGGTAATGGCCCTGAAGCCATGGGATTAATTTCCATGGTTGGTAATGACTTAGCTCTAGATAAAGGCGTAGGCGTGTGCGGTAAAGACGGACAAAGCGTGCCTGTTGGCGTGGGGCAACCAACATTGAAAATTGATCGTCTAACGGTTGGCGGTACAGCTTAAACGTTAGCCTATTTAGCCGTAAGTAGCCGGCTTACTGAGTGTTATGACTTGGTAAGCCGTTGTATATTTAAGGCTTATTTTGATAGTCTTGTTTATTTAAGGATATGTATAGTCAGGTTAATAATCTATGTGGCTGTGAAAATAACTGTTTTAAGTTATACTTCATCAAGGAATTAGAGTATTAACTCTAGAGGTGTTTATGGTTGCAAAGCGTCATAGTAGTCCACATAGCCAGAGGCGATTGAGCTTGGTGTTGTGTTCGAGTGTTTTTTTTGTTCATCTTAGTGTTTTCGCTGAGCCCATTACGTTTAGCAATGCTTGGCAGCAATTAACCCAAGTAAGCGATCATCTGCAAGCCAAAACCCAGCATGTTAACCGCGCCAAAGCCGAAGAAGACGCTGGTGATGCACTGAATTTCCCATCGTTGAATATTGCCGGTAGTTATACCCGTCTTGAAAAACCGATTGAACTTGACCTCAATGATCTTAATCCACTTGCCTCGCTTGATAGCAGTACCTTACCGCCAGCGCTTGGCGGTGCCCTAGCCAGTATTCCTAGTTCATTGTTTGTTACCCCTTTTACTGAGCAAGATGTATTTCGTGCCAGTTTGCAAGCCATGTGGCCGATTTACACTGGTGGTAAAATTACTGCTGCGCAAGGGATACATGCAGCACAAGTTTCTGAAACTGAACAAGAGTTGGCCCTAGCTCGGCGGGAGTTATTTCTGCAGTTAGTTGATCGTTACTATGCGGTGTCGGTGACAAAAACCTTAGTTGATACTCAAAATCAGTTGGTAGATTCGTTAGCGTTACATGTCAGCCATGCACAAAAATTGGAGCAACAAGGGCAAATAGCCAAAGTTGAACGCTTAAATGCCCAAGTCGCGTTAGAAAATGCCAAGGTCAATAGGGGTAAAAGCCAGCGTCAATATGAGATGGCCGAAATAGCTTTAGCGCGGATGTTGCATATTCCCTCAGTCGATCCTATTTCAGCGCTGTTTTTACTGGAACAGCAACCGTCATTGCCACAACTTAGCCAGCTGACGTTAACTCAGCATCCGGCATTAAAACTGCTTGAGGCTAAAGAAGCTCAAGCCAATGGCTTAGTGGACCTAGAAAAGGGCAGTTATTACCCCACAGTGTATTTATACGGTAACTATACCTTGTATGAAGATGACAGCTTATTTTCACAAGTGGAACCTGATTGGATGGTAGGTGTGGGTATGAGCATACCGCTGATAAGCCGTGATGGGCACAGTGGTAAAGTACAAGCCGCCAAAAGTGCTTTATTGCAAGCTCGATACACTAAAGCACAAACAAAACAGGATTTAAGTTTACTGATCGATCAAAGTTATCGGCAAATGCTGCAAGCTAAAGAAGAAGCCGATGCGCTGAATACGTCGTTAGCGTTAGCGACTGAAAATTTACGTTTACGAGAGTTATCTTTCAATCAAGGCTTATCCACATCAATTGATAGGATCGATGCAGAGTTAAGCTTAACGGCGGTTAAAACTCAGCAATTAGGGGCTAAATATCGCTATATTCAAGCCTATGCCAAAGTGATGGCCATTAGTGGTCAAGTCGATGAATTTATTAACCGAACTCAACTTCAGGGGGCTGCTTATGCGGGCTAACAAGATCATCGCGGTCATTGCATTCGTGTTACTTATATTACTGTTGGGCTATGGCGTCATGCTGGCCTTTACGCCGCAACCTAGCGTGTTACAAGGGCAAATAGAAGCTCGTGAATACAACATCTCTTCTAAAGTGCCAGGGCGGGTAGAGCAGGTCTTAGTGCGCAAAGGCGATCAGGTTGATGTGGGCGATATTTTGTTTGCCATCAGCAGTCCTGAATTGGATGCTAAGCTAGTGCAGGCTCAAGGTGGTCTAGAAGCCGCAACCGCAATGCAGCAACAAGCGAATAATGGCGCAAGACAACAACAAGTCACAGCCGCTAAAGAGCAATGGTTAAAAGCTCAAGCTGCCACCGAGCTTAGTCTAAAAACATATCAGCGCATTGAAAATCTATTTGATGAAGGTGTTGTCGCAAGGCAAAAGCGCGATGAAGCTTATACCCAATGGCAGGCCGCTAAATATACTGAACAGGCAGCTTATGCCATGTATCAAATGACCGACGAAGGCGCACGCGATGAAACCAAAGCGGCTGCGGCAGGCAAGACTCGTATGGCAGAAGGCGCAGTTAACGAGGTGAATGCCATTTTAGCTGATAGCCAAATGCGTTCACCTAAAAAAGCTGAGGTGAGTGAAGTACTGTTACAAGCGGGTGAGTTAGCACCGAGTGGCTTTCCGGTAGTGAGCATTATTGATATGAGTGATGCTTGGGCTGTATTACAAGTGCGAGAAGATCAATTATTGCAATTTAAACAAGATCAAAGCGTGATGTTAGATATCCCTGCATTGCAGCAGCAAGTTGAATTTACCGTGTCGCACATCAGTGTGATGGGCAATTTTGCCACTTGGCGCTCCACTGAAAGTGGCCATGATTTTGATATGCGTACATTCGAGGTGGAACTGACACCGAAGCAGAAAATAGCCGATTTACGCGTTGGGATGTCGGTATTATTTCGCGCCGACAAGCTCAACGAACATTAATAAGGCTTGCTGATGAGGCATCTATTTCGGCGTGAATGGACAGTGTTATGGCATTCGCCTTGGCAACTCGCCTTGGTGAGCTATATTCCGCTCATCGGCGTACTTGCGCTGTGGTGGTTGTTCAGTGCAGGTTTGCCAAGACAGCTTCCGGTTGCCGTAGTTGACTTAGATAATAGCCAAATTAGTCGTATGCTTACCCGGCAATTATCGGCAAATGCCGTAGTTGCTCCTCGCGCATATGCTAATGAAGCATCAGCGATTGACGCTATGCGTAAAGTGGAAGTTTATGGTTTAGTTATTTTGCCTTATCAGCTTAACAAAGACCTATTAACATCCAAACAACCCACGATTGATATTCGCTATAACAGTCAATTTTTATTAGTTGGCAAGTTACTCTCTAGCCAACTACAACTCAGCCTTGCTGAGGGCTTAACGCATATTGGTGAAGTAAATTTATTGCTCAAAGGAGCCAATAAAGCCACAGTCGATGTGAGTTTAACGCCTATTAGTAATCAAACCACGGCACTATTTAATCGCAATAATAACTATGTCGGATTTCTGGTTCCTCCTATATTGATTGCATTGTGGCAGTTGCTGTCGATGCTGGTTTTTGTCAATAGTGTCAATGCGGAGCTGCTCCCGCAGGGTGAGCGTAACTATTTAGCCAAAGATTTTTGGGCTAAGGTGTGGGTTAAAATCCTGTTCTACAGTCCCATTATGCTTATTCATGGTGGCTTTATTCTGCTGTGGTTATACCATTATTTGGCGATGCCGATAGCGGGTTCGTTATGGCTTTTGGTATTGGCGCAGATGTTCATGCTCATGGCGTTGTGGTTGATCGTGTTATTTATTTTTATGCTGATGCGTGACAGTGCGCGGGTGGTCAGCTTTTGTACTGCCTTATTTGCTCCTGCGTTTGCGTTTATGGGGATTACCTTTCCAGTTAATGATATGCCTTTATTGGCTAAATGGTGGCGCTTGATTATGCCATCAAGTCATTATATCGACTCTCATGTCAGTGTGGTGAGCTACGGGGTGAACTTGCCACAAGTGTTACTGCAAATCAGTTCATATTGGGGCTTTTTACTATTAATCCCTTTGCTTTATGTGTTGGGGCGTCATGCTCAGAAAATACCGCCTCAAGTTCCCGTGAGCAAGTCAATTAGTCTGGGAGTCAAGTGATGAACTTCTGGCAGTTAATGGTTGCAGAATGCAAAGCGATACTGGCTGATAAAGCCATAGTCGTGACCTTATTTGGTGGCGTGTTATTTTACTCAGTACTTTATCCGTTACCGTATCTGCATCAGGTGCCGACAGAGCAGCAGATTGTGGTCGTTGATCATGATAATTCATCTCTCAGCCGATTGGTGACACGTCATGCCGATGCCAGTGCCAAGATAAAAGTACTCGCTAATGTAAACAGTATTGACCAAGCCCAAGCTTGGATTGATGCTGGTAAAGCGCACGGTTTATTGGTTATCCCAGCAGATTTTAGGCGTAATTTGTTATTGGGCAAAGGCGCGACATTAAGTTACGGCGGTGATGCGAGTTACTTTTTAATTTATTCTGCGATTGTTGAAGGCTTAGTTTCTGCAGGTATTGATGCCAGTAAACACGTGCAAATGATAGGTTTGCTCGCCCGTGGACAAAACCCAGAGTTAGCGCAGCAAGCTGTTAATTCTATCCATATTAATTCGGTGCCGGCTTTTAACCCCAGTTTGGGTTATACCCCCTATGTGGTACCGGGTTTATTTTTATTAATTTTGCATCAAACCTTATTAATTGGCACAGGTATTTTGGGCGCAGGCCAATGGGGTAAACAGGGCTACTGGCAGCAAGTCCGGCCAGTGACCTTAGTGCTTGCAAGGCTTAGTGTGTTTATGATGATTTATGCATTATTCAGTAGTTTCTACTTAGGCGCTTGTTTTTATTGGTATAAAGTCAGCGTGGTTGCCTCTGTGATTGAAGTAGGCTTATTTATGTTGCCCTTTTTATTGGCTACGGGTTCGTTAGGTATTTATCTCAGTAGTTTGTTCCGCCGGCGTGAATTACCCACCCAATTGTATTTACTTGTCTCTATGCCAATTTTATTTGTGGCAGGATTTGTGTGGCCAATTGCGTTGATTCCACAGCCATTGGTAGTGGCATCGCAAGTTATTCCTGCTGTGCCAGCAATTATGGGGATGCTCGAGTTAAATCAATTAGGGGCAGGTTGGTCGGCCGTGTTGCCTAAATGGCTGCAACTATGGGGCCTATTCGCCATTTTTGTCACTATGGCAATAGTGGCCATTGCACGTAAACAGCAAGATGTTAATACTCCATCATAGTATCGTGTGTAAACTTAGTATCGAGTGTAAACGACAAAAAGGCTGTAGCAGTCTCACGTTCGGTCAATAAATTCTGCTAACAAAAATAGACAGGTATCGTATTGATTGACCTGTCTATTACTGCACATTCAGCAAGATGTACTAACAAAAAACTGTTTGGCTGATTGCATTGAACCGTGACGGTTTTTTGGTCGGGGTCCAATTACATCATTCCGTCTTGTGTGCTGGTTAATGATGCTTGTAAACGTTCAACGTTATGCTGATAAATACTGCTGTTATCCACTTTTGCCGCATATTTAAAATCAGCTAATGCACCTAATTTGTCATTATTGATTAACTTCATTATGCCGCGATTATTGTAGGCATAAGCACGCTCTACCATTGATGCAATTGCGACTTGAGTACGGGCACTTTTCACTGCAGCATCACAGGCTTTTTCGGCATTTTCCATGTCAGATAATTGTACGTAACCTGCACATAAGTTCACATTGCGAGAATAGTCATCCACTGTGTATTTACTTGCAGACAATGTTGCTGTGAGCCCTTGCTGAACATCACCAGATTGCAATGCGTTAACACCTGGTACATCTTCAATTAATACCATTTTGTAGGCATTGCTATTGATGTGATGGCCTTGTTCGTCAGCCATAACACTTGTCGATGCTGTCAGTATTAATGTGGCACTCATTAGGCCGTTAACTATGCTTTTTTTCATGATGTCGCTCCCTTAAACGTTTACGTAGCGCCGCGCTACAGATGAACTTTAGTCAAAAGGACTAAAGCCGACAAACGATAAAAAACGCATTAATAGATTAAAAAAATTCACTTATATCGACAAGTTAATCGAGCTTAGTGCAGTGATGGTGAGCGACTTAGGTATTTTATCGTGTTTATCTTGATTGATTGTTGCGATGCTTTATTTAACATCACTCAATAGATACTGCTGATCGGTGGCCCGTACTTTTGTTTATGACTTGATGCCACAGTCAAGTTGTTGGCAAAAATAGTCATTTATGCTGAGGTTTGCTTTTTTGGAGTGAATCTTAGATTATCAAACTAGACATGTTGCTCCTCTCGCTTTCTTTTTGCGCTGACCATTTTTAAATATCAAGCATGATATTGACCGCCAAAAAATTGCTAGACTTTGCCATACAAAAGAAAAACAAGAAGGACGAGACAGACGATGTTCGCTGCCTCTTCACTATATTTAGCCACTGCATACAGCGGTATTTTATCAGCGGAAACATAATGAAACTTTTGTATAAAATTGTATTTTCGGTAACTGTTTTTTTGGTTGTGCTCTATTACTCGAGTTTTTATATTTTACCGAGTATCACAATAGTAAATAATTCGGGAGCCGAGATCACTCTGGCTGAAATTGATTTACCCAGTACTCATTTGGATTTTGGCTCAATTGAACAAGGCACGAGTAATACGCTTCATTATGCTCTAACGCAACAACGAGATGGGGTCTATACCTATAGAATCGACGCTAAAGATTTAGCGGTGTATCACGGTAGTTGTGGTTACGTTACCAATAACGAACTTCATAAGCGTGTTGTGATTTATATCGCCAGTGATGCGCAAGTTGTGTGTAAATAGGTATAAAAAAGTCACATTACTGCGAGTTTTAATCGCTAGGATTGCTTAATTCAACCTATGACAAGCCGTTATTTTAGCTGCACCACGATTTTTAATCATTTTCATGGCTCATGTGAAAACTGCTTTTATCTCAATCTGAGCCAGATATCCTAAGCCCTTCAACTTTTGACACCTAACGGCTTTCATCGTGAAAGCTTTTAAGGATCCAGTCTATTAGCAATTGCACTTCTGGGCGCTGCTGTTCATTGGAATGGCGGGTGAGGTAATAGCGGTCATGGCTATAAAGTGGCTGGGGGAATAATGGAATCAGGATTTTGTTATCAAACCACGCTTGGCTGATAGGCAGGGGTATTAATGCTACACCAAGCCCTTGCTCTGCTGCTCGCGCGACACTGAACATACTGTCTAATTGAATAATTTGTTTGGGTTTGAATTGCTCAAAGCCGATATTGTCAGCCCATTGATGCCATGCGTAGGGTCTGGCTTTATGTAATATCAACGGCACCTTGGTTAACGCTTTAAAGCCTTGTGATGATAGCTCAGAGTGGAGCTGTGCATTACATGCTGGCATATACGTTATTGGAAATAGGTCATATACATTATCGCTAGGCTGCTGTTTACCCGAAAGCATAATCGATACATCAGTGTGTTTTATCACATCACTGCGCGATTTAATCGTTTCGAGTTTAAGGTTGATATTGGGGTATTTGGATGACCAGCCAATAAGTTTAGGCATAAACAGCTCGCTAGCGAAAAACTCAGGCATTGAAATACTGACTTCGAGCATTCTGTCTGATTGATTAAATTCACTGACAGTGTTGACCAGTTGCTGCATCACTGGCTCGATCGCTTGGTAAAACCGTGCACCAACTTCAGTTAATGCAACCGAGCGGGTTTGACGGATAAACAAGCTTAGATTGAGGGTTTCTTCCAATTGCTTAATTTGGTGGCTAACGGCAGATGGTGTGAGGTACAGCTTTTTAGCCGTCTCTTTAAAACTTAAGCATTCAGCTGCGACGCAAAAGCAACGTAGGCCACGCATTGAGGTGTGTAAAGGAAGCATTTAATTCTCAGCAAGGACTAATTAAGTCATTTAATGGAGTAACAGTGTCGACTAAGCAGTAGTGCATTTTTATTATCATTATTGTGAAAGCAAAGATCAGACCATGCTTTAAAGTCTTATTTAAACAAAGTACTAACACATGTGGTATTTATATTTTGAGTTGCTTTAGTGCTTAAACTAATAAACATCGCACCATCTCAGTGCAATGTTTTTAGCACTTTGGTCATCAGGAGGTAAGCAGGGCTAGGGCTTATGGCTGCTACTCGATTAGAAGTACAATGTTTCTAGCTTAGTGCCATCAATAAAGATATCGCACTTATCAGCGGTGCTTGATTTTGCAGATTGGATAATACTCGCTACCACGCCAAAGCTACCGCCTTGATCGCCTAATACCGAACCGAAATAGCAATCACCTTTTACAGCCATGCCTTTGAACTTAGCGTTAAGATGCTGGGTTGGGGTCATTGGTGGGAATCGACCTTGCATGATCGTGTCACCATTAGCGATTAACTGTAGCTTGTTTTTTTCTTTGTCGTATATGCCACCAAAAATGATGGTTTGGTCATTCACTACCACAGTTTTGTTTTGTGCAACGATAGGGGGTTTAGCGGCACAAGCGCTAAGAAGCACGCCTGCGGTCAAAGTAGAAAGTATAAAAAGTTTGCGCATTATTATTCCTTAGTATGCGTCGAGAGGCGTATTCTGGCCCTCGAATGAGTAAACTAGCCCTGTTTACCTATTTGGATTCAACGTTATGCACAGTGGAGTTCCATAGTGCACAACGTGCTTATTGTAACAACTTATCAACGAATTCCAATAATAAAAACAGCCTGCTAAAAGAGCAGGCTGTTTAGTCACTCTAGAGCAGTCTTTTATAACAAGCTGACATAAAACTTCAGTTCAGTGACCACACCTTTAGGCGTCGTTGCTGTCAGTGTTACTTGGCTGGTGCCAGGTGTACCGATATTTTTGAGGGTAAAGGTGGTTGATGTTCCCCCCGCCGATGTTGCGTTCGGTACGCTGTAGCCAGAGAACTGCAACTCACCTTCAGTGCTGGCAACGGTTAAGATGGTACCTGAAGGTAATATTTGCTTGGCACTATCTGTTAACACCACAGTAAACGTCGATATTGCATTTAATCCGATAGGTTGAATATCACTGGTGTAATCGTTAATCACAGCGTCATCTTGACTCACAACAAACGTCGCATTAGAGCCTGACATAGTTAACACCAATGCTTTACGAATATAGGTGGTCGTGGCAGTGCTATCACATAAGCTGCCTTCACACTGAGGGCCGTTAAATTTACCATCAGCCGCTTGATACGCAGTACTGGCTTGAATATTAAAATATGGCTCACCTAAGTCATGGGTGCGAGACTCATTGTCATCCCTAAAGGCATCAGGTAAATCAACAAAGCCACTGTTATGGTAAGTTTCAACATCCATACCATCACCATTACACGCAATTGACGTTGTGCCATTTAAACAACCATTAACCACGCCGCCATCAGCAGCATCAAACACATTGTTACCGTTGGTATCGAAAAAAGTTTCGTGTCCTAAGGCATAAGCCATAATCGTGACACGGTGATCGCTTACTCGTGGCGATGCCGATGTCCAAATAACTGAACAGCGACCATCTGCAATAGTACACGATGGCTCAATTTGTCCACCTTCAGCGGTGAAGTTGATGGTCGTGTCATCTGGTGCCGGGTTACCAAAACTGTCAGAGGCATAAGCGGTAATGGTCACTTGCTCGCCATTGTAGTCACCCGCTTCAGGATTACCGTTTGACCTTGAAATACTAAAGCCTAGTTGCTGTGGTATTCCGGTATTGACGGTGAGTTGCTCTGATTGGCTGGTAATGGTTTTATTCGTGTCAGCATCAGTTGTTGATGCCATTACCCGAACCGGTGTTGGAATCGTACCGGCTTGAACGCGAACGCTGACCAAGCCTTGGGCGTTAGTAATACTGCTATCTGTTACTGCGCCATTAGCAAACTGTAAACCGCCAACGGTAGTATCTAGACTAAAGTTTACTTGTTGTTGAGCAGCAGGTTGACCATTCGCACTAGAAACTAAAAAGGTGACTAAAGATGATTCAGTTGAGCCTGTGCCGCCTGAACCTTTGATACGGATTTGGCTTGGGTCAGCTGACACAAAACTCACGTTAGATAAGGTCTGGCGGGCTAAGATAAAAGGTAAGCTTGCGCGTAAACTACTGCCATTAACAGTAGTGGTCGCGATGATAGTGTCATTGCGTTCACTATTACCACTGCAACTAACATCAGAAAATGTTGAGCTTGCTGAGCCAGATAAGCTGGTGATAGGTGAATCGAGTGAGGCATTATCATTGAAGGAACAGTCTGAACTAAAGCTAATACTGGTCGGGCTTTGTAAGCGAGTCATATTGCCAGCTATGTCTTCGCTGACGAGCGTCGCGGTAACCCCAAAAGTGCCACCGGCGCTAATGGTATAACTACCATCCGCTGCTGTTAGTGTTGTGGCTAATTCTCCTTCGACAAACTCACCATTAGCATCAATGGATCCCATTTTTACGATGCCGGCAGTGGCAATGTCGTCAGTCGCTAACACTTCATAAGCGCTAGTACTGCTGAGGGTTACCCCTTGATATTCTGTTGTGGCTGTTAATAAACTGGCGCCTAACTCTGATGCTGACGGAGTATAATTAAGAGTGGCGATACCTGAAGCTTTAGTCAGAGCAGTCGCGGGCGTTAACGTCGCACTACCGGCATTGAATGTGACAATTTGGTTAGCAATACCTTGGTTATTGCTGTCGGTAAGTAACGCGCTAAGTTGCACTGTTTTATCAAGATTAAAGCGGGTAATTGGACCTGTAGCATCTGTAATTGAAGCTGTTAATTGAATCGCTTCAGCAGGAATACTTGTGGTGTATTCTTTAAATTGATAATTGCGACTCGCGCTAACTGAGTCAGCATCGCTTGGTGAATAAGTTGCGCTAAGAATGCCAGCCTCGATGCCGCCAGACGTGACAATCGTAGTCGCAAGGCCGGAAGATAATGTTAATGCGCTAGCGGGTGTGACTGTGGCAGTGCTAGTACTGAATGTAATCAGGGCTCCGCTGACGTTAGCATTACCGAGTTTGAGATGTGCAACGGCACAAAAACTGCCATCGATATCAAAAATCAGAGATTCAGTACTGGCATCACATTGGCCATTGACGACATTTTGATAGCCTACAGTAATACTGTAACTGCCATTTGACGTGTCAGCATCGGTGCCATCCGCAGCACCGTTGCAACCTGTAAATAGCAACACTGAAGTTAATAGTAACATTAGTGTGCGAGTCATCATTTTTAGCCGCATTAGCAATATCCTTATTCTATTAAACAGACTATTTTTGAAATGGCCCTAGTCTTTGATTTCAGCTCTTAAATACTTATATAGCTCTTTAGACGATTTTGATTCTGGGCCTTTAGCCAGTTCTTTATTCGTTTGGCGGATCAGTTGACGCAGTTTTTGACGATCAAGTTGTGGATGTAAATTCAGAAGTACTTGAACCTCGTCATCACCATTTGCTAATAAACGCTCGCGCATCTTTTCAAAAATCTGTATTTGAGCAGCTTCATTATTGTTTTTGTTCAACACTTTATCGAGTGCTGCTTCAATAGGTTCATGCTCGTATCCACGCATCAATTTACCAATGTATTGCAAGTGGCGGCGATAGGCTTCGGTTTTTTGCTTAATCAGTTTTGATTTTAGAATCGCATCATATAAGAATTCATCTAAACCCATTTTGTCTAATTGAGTTTTGCTCAGGGCCACTAAACGCATGCCAAGTGCTTGAGCATCCTCACTTTCTTTTTTAACGCCTGTTCTGCTGACATAGTTGTCATCATTATCATAGGGCTGCTGAAACAGTTCAGAATCGCCAACAATTTTCATAGTCATAAACCTCAAGTCAATATGCGTTAATGATAGCATTTATTTGGCCTAGAATATGCAGAATTTATTGATGATAGTGAGCGATATAAATGCACGGTTATCAATCGCCAATTGAATTTGATATGCTAGCGGCAACTAGACTAATCAAAGAGTAATTTTGTGGCTTCTCATCCTTCTTCAGCGCCTAGCGCAACTGAACCAACACCTAGAATTGATTCTGAATTATCTGCGTTAAAAGATGCTGTCGCTGTCGCGTTAGAATACGCAAAAGTGTTAGGCACTTCGGCCGCTGAAGTGGCTATTAGTAAGCAGCAAGGTTTGTCGGTTTCTACCCGTGAAAAAGAAGTTGAAACCGTTGAGTTTAATAAAGACGGTGCGTTAGGCATTACCATTTACCGCGATGGTCGCAAAGGCAGCTCATCAACCTCGGACTTAAGCCCAGAGGCGATTCGCCAAGCGGTAAAAGCCGCCGATGGTATTGCAAAATATACTTCAGAGGATCCTTTTAGTGGCTTGGCTGATCCCGCTTTGATGGCGCAAGATATTCGCGATTTAGAGTTATACCATCCACACGATATCGATGCAGAAGAGCTGGCACAGCTGGCTATTCGCGCTGAAGAAGCCAGTTTATCAGTTGATAGTCGTATCCGAAATTCAGACGGCGCCAGCGCTAATGCGCATACAGCTGCCAGAGTGTATGGCAATAGCCATGGGTTTCTTAATGGCTATTGCAGCTCTCGCTACAGTTTGAGCTGTGTGGTGATAGGCGAAGAGTCTGATGGCAATTTACAGCGTGACTATGACTATACCGTTGCGCGTAAGTACAGTGATTTATTGTCTCCAGAAGCCGTTGGTTTGCAAGCGGCAAACAAAACTTTAAGCCGTTTAGATGCACGTAAAATTGCCACCGCGAAAATGCCGGTGCTATTTGCGCCAGAAATTGCTACCGGCCTGATGGGCCATTTAATTGGTGCGATCAGTGGCAGCAGTATTTACCGCAAGTCGAGCTTCTTAATGGAGGCATTGAATACCCAAATATTCCCAGACTGGTTTAGCATCGAAGAGCAGCCACATTTGTTAGGTGCTTTAGCCAGCGCTAATTATGACAGCGAAGGTGTCGCTACCCAAGATCGGCGTATTATTGATCGCGGCCAATTAGCAACTTACTTATTAACCAGTTATTCTGCACGTAAGCTAGGTATGACCAATACTGGTCATGCTGGTGGTATTTATAACTGGACCTTAAGCCATTCAAACCAAACATTTGATGACTTGGTCAAAACCATGAATACTGGCTTAATTGTTACCGAAGTAATGGGCCAAGGCGTTAATGGCGTTACGGGTGATTATTCTCGCGGCGCGGCTGGCTTCTATGTTGAAAATGGCGAAGTGCTATACCCAGTAGAAGAGATCACCATAGCGGGTAATTTAAAAGACATGTTTATGGGAATACAAGGTGTAGGTAAAGATCGCGATTTACGTTCATCAATCCGTACCGGTGGAATTTTACTGAGCGAGATGAAAATTGCGGGGAATTAACCCCTTTTGCTGATCAACGCATTTATGGTTTAAATGCAAACAATAAAAGCCTCTTATCTAATTGATTAAGAGGCTTTTTTTAACTTCAACTTGGCTCTTGACGCTTTATATCTTTACTTTACCTTTCCTGATAGTCGTTTACAGGCAAGGGGTGTCATAACTCTTGCAAATGTAACTAGATGGTTAATAGAGTAAATATGTTTAACAAAAAAATAAGTCGATTGATGACAATGTCTGCAATGGGGGCCTTGTTATTAGGCTGTGGCTTAGACAGTGAAGAGAGTAGTGATGATATTGCTTGATGAGTAAATAAGCTCAAACAAAAAGCCGATATCAATGATATCGGCTTTTATGTAGAGCATGTATTACAACTGAGGAGGATTAATCTTCGACTTTCACGCCCCACACGTCGTGCTCATCGGCATGAATAATCTGTACCCATACTTGATCACCTGGCTGGACGTCAAACTCGTCGGTTAAATAGACCTTTCCGTCAATTTCTGGCGCGTCCATGTATGAGCGGCCTACTGCGCCTTCGGTGTTTACTTCATCAATTAGAATGAGATATTCTTGCCCAATTCGAGCTTGCAATTTGTCGGCACTAATTTGTGCTTGCACAGCCATAAAGCGCTGTAATCTGTCTTCCATAACATCATCAGGGACATGGTCTGGTAAGTCGTTGGCCTTAGCACCTTTAACCGGCGAGTATTTAAAACAACCGACGCGATCAAGTTGTGCGGCTTCTAAAAAGTCGAGTAACTCTTCAAACTCTGCTTCAGTTTCACCCGGGAAGCCAACAATAAAGGTCGAACGAATCACTAATTCTGGGCAAATCTCGCGCCATTTAGCAATGCGTTCTAATACTTTGTCTGAACTACCAGGACGTTTCATTAGTTTAAGTATGCGTTTATTAGCATGCTGAAACGGAATGTCTAAATACGGTAAAATACTACCTTGTGCCATAAGTGGAATGATGTCATCCACATGTGGGTAAGGGTAAACATAATGCAAACGAACCCACACACCTTGTTTGGCTAACTGCTCACAAAGCTGCTGCATATGGGTTTTAACTGGCATACCATCCCAAAAAGCAGTTTTATGTTTTACATCAACGCCATAAGCCGAGGTGTCTTGTGAAATAATCAGTAATTCTTTCACGCCAGCATTCACGAGACGCTGCGCTTCACCTAATACGTCACCAATAGGGCGAGAGTCTAAATCACCGCGCATTGAAGGGATAATGCAGAAAGTACAGCGGTGATTACAGCCTTCGGATATTTTCAAATAGGCGTAATGTTTAGGGGTCAGTTTGATGCCGTGATCAGGCACTAAATCAATTAATGGATTATGTTTTGGTTTCTCAACATGCAGGTGAACTTGCTTTAACACTTCATCATAAGCATGAGGGCCAGTCACCCCTAAAACATTAGGATGAAGTTCGATAATTTCGTCTTTCTTTACCCCTAAACAACCCGTCACTAACACTTTACCGTTTGCCGCTAATGCTTCACCTATGGTCTCTAAAGACTCTTGTACTGCACTATCGATAAAGCCACATGTATTGACAATTACCAGATCGGCATCATCGTAACTGTTGGTGACATCATAACCTTCAGTGCGCAACTGTGTCAGGATCCGTTCAGAGTCGACAAGGTTTTTGGGGCAACCCAATGAAACAAATCCAATACGATTACCGGTGGTTTCTGTGTTCAGGCTATTGGCCTTAAGTGTTTTTACCGGAATGTCTAACGTGGTGGTTTGCTTGGGTTTAAAAGTTTCAACTGTCATATGATCTCACACATAAAGTTAACGATATTGGTGGGGATGTCAAAGTGGGCGGATTATACCTGAACGGGCTAAAAGGTATAGATCCATTTAGCGTGAAAAGTATACTCATAAACAGTATGTAAAGTATAGGTAATAGCGGACGTTAGCTGATGGCAGAATAAAAAAACGACGGATAATGTTAACCATTACCCGTCGTTTTTAATCTTGCATAGATATAGGAGTAAACCTATTTGTAAATAAGTTAATTTGTGCGGTATTGGCTTAAAATCTTACCTAAATCACTTGATGCTTTTGATAGTTCTTTAACACCACTTGAAGACTGTTGCGATAAACCTCTAATAATATTTGATTTCTGTCTTATTTCAGTCAGTTCTTTAGCAATATCATTGGCTACGGCACTTTGTTCTTCTGATGACGTTGAAATTTGGAAGCTCATGTCCATAATCGATTTCGATGATTCTGAAATGGCATTAATATCGGTACCAATATTGGTAATTAGATCGCTACTGGTCTGTGCTTGCTTGACGGTATCGCGAGTAATACTGTCGATATTAAGTGTTTCAGTTTGCAGTAATTCGATCATTTTATGAATTTCAACCGTTGCTGCTTGAGTACGACCGGCAAGGGTTCTTACTTCGTCTGCAACCACAGCAAAACCACGACCCATTTCACCAGCGCGCGCCGCTTCAATGGCTGCGTTTAATGCCAGTAAGTTGGTTTGATCTGAAATGGCATTAATCGTGGTAATGACTTCATTAATATTGGTGGCATTGACTTTTAAGGTCGTGACCGAGTTTGAAGTTTGTTCAATGTAGCTAGATAACTGCTTAATCTCATTAATGGCACGTTTTGCTCGGTCATAACTCTGGCGTGTATATTCTGAATCTTGTTCCACTCTTTGGGTCGAATTACGGGCAATATTCGACACTTCTGCCGCAGATGCGGTCATTTCTTCCATTGCCGTAGCGACTGAGTCGAGCGAAGCATACTGTAAGTCAATTTGTTCAGCACTTTGTACTGCATCATTGGCAAATGAGCTGGAAGTGGTTTGCAATGTTCCGGCACTTTTTTTCACAGCAACGACAAGTTCAGTTAATGTGTCCATGGCTTTGTCTAGTGCGCAGCCAATGGTACCGAACTCATCACGACCAGGATGGAAACCTAAACGAGAGGTTAAATCACCTTTGGCAATTTTTTCTGTGGTACTCCACAACACCCATAGGGCACCACCAATAAAGGTGGCATTCCAGTAAATCACCAATGCAAACGGTAACACCCACAAGAATGATAGCAATAACGAAACTAATGCCGCTTGCTTAGCCGTAGCTTCTTGGCCATAGACTGATTCACTCATCGCATAATATTGGTTATTTAATGTATAAACGGCAGTAACAGTATCTTGTTGGCGTGAGCTGGTTTGCAAACGACCCGATACTTGTAAGCCGAGACTTGAGGCTTGATCTAGCTGATTGGTCGCATCAAGTGCTTGTACTGTAGCGGCCGTTTTTTGCTCTAAAACATGCAGAGATTGCTGCTCAATGTTGTCTATTTTACTAAAGTAACTGCTAAACGATACGCTTGATAAAATGATGAGGAATAGTCCGAAAATCGTCCAAAACTTATCGTTAATGGACATTTTGATGAAGAGTTTATCGATATTTCTAAAATCAACTTCTTTCATGGTTTTAGTACCTAAACCTGTAAATACAATAAATTTGAATACTAGATGAGCCGTTAGTGTTTTGATACTAATAGTCAGCGTGGCAGTATTTTTTTGTGACCAATATGGCATTGGTTCATGTTCAATATCGACAATAACACGAATAACTTAAATGAATTATCTATGTCGACAGCTCATCCGGTGTCTGCCATGTCAATCAGCCAATATTAGCGTAATAGTTAGCTAAAAGCCTTACATTTTCAAGCTGATGTTACGCCAAAAAATCCAATATGAAACAAATAATTCTATTTTTAATTTTATTTTCAACAGAATTGTTACAAAACTTATCTTGTTAAGTTGTCATTATGTCTAGTCGTGTTCTGAGTCTAGTTATTGTTTTATTTGATGTATTTCTTTTATTCTCATATGTCGTTTTTCTATAAGGATAAAATTACTTGTTAATCAATCAGATATCAAATTTATTTACCTCATTAATGTGATCTATGTTCTTTTTTCTGTAAACAAACTTTGGGACAATCGCGCCGCATATTACAAAAAAATAGCATTTATATTACAAAATATGGGGTTACAAAATGAAAGGACTGACTAAACTAACGGCGGTTTCACTCGCAGTTGCTGCAGCATTGCCTATGATGGCAAATGCAGATGTATTGATAAGTGAATACGTTGAGGGTAGTGCAAATAATAAAGCGATTGAACTGTACAACAACAGTGATGTTGCGGTTGATTTAACAGGTTACAAATTAGTTCGTTATAAAGACGGCGATACAGCAGCGCTAGATATGGTTGAGTTAACCGATTCGATAGCAGCAAAAAGTGTCAAAGTGATTTTGCACCCAAGTGCAGCGATTACCTTACCGGCAGCCACAGACTCTATGACTGGCAACTTGTACTTTAATGGTGGCGATGCTGTTGGTCTATTAAAAGACGGTGTGTTAGTTGATGTAATTGGTGAAATTCCAACGCCAAGTGGCTGGGGGTTAGATGCCACCTTCCAACGTAATTTAGATAACTTAACGGCTAACACTACCTATGATGCTACCCAGTGGGTTGAATTAGAAAAAGACACTTTCAGTGGTTTAGGTTCGCTTGATGCTGCGGTTGCGCCAGAGCCATCTACATTTACCTGTAATGGTGCAACGCTAACTAATATTTATGACGTTCAAGGTGCTGGAGATGCAAGTCCTTTACTTGCCGAGGGGAGTTTTTCATCCGCTAACGAAGTAACCGTAAAAGGGATAGTTACTGCCAGAAGTGACAGTTTATACAAAGGTTTCTTTATTCAAGACATGCAAGGTGATAACTCACCTTATACTTCTGACGGTATTTTTGTTTTCATGAACCAAGCGGCACCAGACACGATTCAGCCCGGCGCTGAAGTGTGTGTGCAAGGTAAAGTCAGCGAGTATTACGGCTCAACTCAGATAGACATTAAAGACGATCAAAAATTTGAAGTGGGAGCAATGGGTGACGTACCTGCTGCCAGTGCATTTTATGTTGCCGATGGTGAAACGCTTGCACAAGCATTAGAACGTGTTGAAGGCATGAAAGTGAAGCTAGATGCTGGTAGCGAGATGAAAATTTCTCGTACCTTTAGTTTCGATTATGATTCATACCGCAATAATATGATGTTGTCTCATAAAGCGCCATTAATGAAGCCTACTCAAGTGTTTGAACCGAATTCAGCCGATGCAATCGCACTCGGTAAAGCCAATGCGGTAAATCAGTTATTTGTAGAGTCTGACTTCAAAGCAAAAGACGGTGAAGTGCCTTACTTCCCTGACTTTAATGCTGAGACCGGTTATATCCGTGTGGGCGATCAGCTCACAAACCTTGAAGGCGTGATTGGTTATAGCTACAACTCATACCGAATTTTAGCGACCAACACCATTACTGCGGGTGATTTTATCCGTGTAAATGATCGCACTGATGCGCCGACTGTGGCAGACATGGGTGATATTCGCGTCGCTAGCTTTAACGTATTGAATTTCTTTAACGATGCTGTTGGCGGTGATGCCAATCCATCAAACAGTAACCGTGGCGCGCTAACGGAAGAGGAAATGGTTCTGCAACGCACTAAGATTGTGTCTGCGCTAGTGGCCATGAATGCTGATGTTGTTGGCTTAATGGAAATCGCTAACAATGGCTTTGGTGAGCTAAGTGCAGTGCAAAATTTAGTTGATGCACTGAATGCTGAATTAACCGATGAGCAAGCATATCGCTTTATCGAAATTGCAGATGCGGACAAATACGACGGTAAGTTTATTGGTACCGATGCCATTACCGTTGGTATGTTATATCGCCCAGCGCGCATCACTTTAGACGGCGCAGCAAAAGTTATTGCAACGCCTGAGCAACATGCTGCAGAAGGCGCTCAAACTCGCGAGAAAGATGGTGTGGTTGAGAAAAGCCCTAGTTCTGATAAGTTCCAACGTCACAGCTTAGTGCAAACGTTTAGTATTAATGATGAAAAACTGACCGTCGTTGTTAACCACCTAAAATCGAAAGGTTCAGGTTGTATCGAAGACTGGGCTGAGTTTAATGAAAATGCTGAGCCAGCAGACATGCAAGGCAAGTGTAATGCTTTCCGTGTATCAGCGGCTAAAGTATTGGGTGAGTCATTAAAAGATGTCGAAGGCGATATACTGGTTATTGGTGATTTAAATGCTTATGGCAAAGAAGATCCAGTTGCTGTATTGACTGACTATGATGCGTCAACCACAGATCATGTTATCCGCACCGCGTCTTGGACCACTTTAAACGGTAAAGTGTACGAGCGTGAAGGCAGTGTAATTGATAAAGGTTATGGGTTAATTAACTTAAACACTCAAGCTCATGGTGCAACGACTTACTCATACAGCTACAACGGTGAGTTAGGTAACTTAGACCATGCACTAGGTAATGCGAGCTTAGCAGCTAAGTTAGTCGATATTGACGACTGGCACATAAACTCAGTTGAATCTAACCTGTTTGAATATGGTAGTAAATACACTGGTGATTTGGTTAAGTCTGAAAGTGCATTCTCAGCTTCTGACCATGACCCTGTGATCATTGCACTAAGCTACCCTGCGCCAGTAACACCAACGCCTACGCCAACACCAGAGCCTGTTCAAGACAGTGACGGTGGTAGTTTAGGTTACTTCGCATTGATGTTATTAGGTGCACTAGGCTTACGCCGTCGTAGTTAATAATGATGTGTTAATCGGTATCGTAGTTAATTGATGATACATAAAAAAGGATGACAATTGTCGTCCTTTTTTTATGAGCCATGGTGTATAAACCCGTTACTACTATTGCGTACTATGTGCAGATTTGCACACATAAAAAAAGGCGCCTAAGCGCCTTTTTGTTAAGCAAACTTAGATTGATTCAATTAAATCATACTGTTCACGTAACACTTTAATAATGTCAGCTTTTGGATTCGCAGGTAATGGAATCGTGGCTCCAGTTACTTTTTCAGCCACACCAATATAAGTGCGTGATACGCTCATCATAGCCTCTAACGGCAAGTCGTTGTCACGGGCAAGCGCTTCACGTTCTGGCATTCTGTCTTTGTTTAATAAAATGTCGGCATCGTCAAAATGGTTTAACAAGAATTGACGGAAACCTTCTTTGGAATTTTCAACAATCTTACCTTCGCGATAAGCTGCGCCATCCCAAATACGTGATGAATCAGGGGTGCCAACTTCATCCATGTAAATGAGTTTAGCGTTGCCGTCTTTATCGTTGACATAGCCAAACTCGAATTTGGTATCGACAAACACTTGGTCAAGCTTGGCTAGCGCATCAGATATTACCTTAAAGCCTTGCTTGAGCAGAACTTCATATAGGTCGATATCTTGTGGTTTTTCAAAGCCAAATGCTTGGTAGTTGGCTTCAATATCACTGCGGCTAATATTGACGTCATCCTGTGCTGGCACACCAGGAATACCGGTTAAAATACCTTTGGTAGACGGGGTGATTAGCAGTTCAGGTAGTTTTTGATCTTTGCTTAAGCCTTCTGGCAGGGTGATGCCACAAAAGACTCGTTCACCTTTTGAATAAGCACGCCACATCGACCCCGTTATGTACTGACGGCAAATAGCTTCTACTTTAATCGGGCGAGCTTTTTGAACGATCCACACAAAAGGGTGTGGAATGTCTAAAATGTGGCTATCGGCTAAACCATTTTCAGCGAACAAGCCAAACCAATGATTAGAAATGGCATTGAGTGCTGCTCCTTTACCTGGGATCCCCTGCAAGTTACCTTCGCCATGAAAAATGCAGTCAAATGCAGAAATGCGATCACTGATCACCATAATCGCCAGCGGAGTATCTTCAGGTACATCGTAACCTTTGTCGCGAATTAAGCGGCGGCTATCAGCATCTGTTAGCCAGTAAACACTGCGAACTTTACCACTGTGAACAGGCTTGTCGGTACGGATAGGTAAATCATTGTTAACTGCAAGAACGGAATCAGCAAGACTCATGCGAGTGTTCCTTAGGTTGAAGGGCGTATAGGGTTTTTATGGCGGCTATTTTACCTGCATTAAACGGGTTTGCCACGGGAAAGGGTGAGTTGAAATAGGCTTTTTTGTTATGCGAACAATCTTTGGGTAGTTTAGCAATATCTTGTTCAAGACTTTGTGAGGTTAATCAGGCAAAATTCAGTTCCTAAATAGTGTTTGGAATAACAACAATTGAACAGCGAACAAGAAAATATTAATAACCGTTTGGGGCTGATATTCGTGTCTATTGCGGTATTTTTCTGGGGTATTTTGCCTATTGCGTTAAAGTTATCCGGTGGTTTTATTACCCCAGTTACCCTGACTTGGTTTCGGTTTGTTATGGCATTAGTGGTGACCTTGTTAATTCAATGGCGCTTAGGTGCATTACGCCAATTTGCAGGACTGCCGGCAGCGATATGGATGAAATTGGTATTAGCTGGGGTATTGTTGATGTGCAACTATGTATCGTTTGTGTATTCATTGGGCTATTTAGCCCCAGGTACTGCGCAGCTTAATTTTCAAACCGCGCCGTTTTTTTTAGCCTTTGGCGGGGTGCTGTTTTTTAAAGAACGCTTTAACGCATTTCAACTGAGTTGTTTTGCCACCCTAGGATTGGGGATGTTGATGTTTTTCCATCCACAGCTCGATTTAAACCAAGCCAGTGATCATCAGGTATTGATTGGCATTATGATTGTACAGTTTTCGGTGATGTCTTGGACCAGTTATGCATTATTGCAGAAATCGGTAAGTCAGCGGTTATCACCCAGTAATGTGCTGTTATTTATTTACGCATTAGGCATTGTGCTTATGGCGCCATTTAGTGATTTTAGTCAGTTTGAAGCAATGACATTAAACCAATGGTGGATCGTCCTGTTTTGTGGTGCCAACACCTTGATTGCATATGGCTGTTTTGGTCAAGCAATGCAATATTGGCCCACGGCACAAGTCAGTGCCATGTTGGCATTAACACCGGTATTGAGTTTTACTGCGACAGAAGTTGTGGTCAATCTTGGTTGGTGGAGCGGGGTATTTGCCGGTGCCGATATTGATGTTTTGTCATTTGCTGGCATCGTTATGATTGTGTGTTCGGTGTTTGCCGTGCAAATTGTCCCCTTGTATCAAAAGCGTAAGCAGGCCAAAGCGTTCAGGACTGTACTGTAAATAGTCGCTAGGCATTAACTATGTTGCGCGAGGTAATAAAGCATTAAACCAAATGCGCTAAATAGTGTGCCGCCAATTATCATCATCCATAGCAAGGTTTTATCTTGCTTGGCTGATTTTGTAGCGTCAAGGAATGTCGAGCCAAATATCTGTGCAACGACGAGTAAAAAATCCATTTAGATTACCTATCGGGTTAATTCATTCGAGAATGATAATATTGCCTACATTCCTGTTGTAGGCAAATTAATTAGTGATAACTGTTAGTTTTTTTGAACCAAGACTATGTTGTAGAAAACAAAAATGGAGCCCTTAGGCTCCATTTTTTGTGTCATTCAACTGAATGATTAACCGTTGTCACGTGGCTTACGTGGACGACGTTCTGCACTTGCAGGGCGGTCACTAGCCGGACGATCACCCGCTGGGCGGTCAGTACGTGGACGGTCACTACGAGCACGATCACTACGTGGACGACGTGGAGCGCCTGCGCCGCGAGTCGTGTCAGCGAACACTTCATCACCCGCTTCACGAATGTTTAAAGGACGACCACAAACACGCACTTTTCTTAGGTGTGAAAGGATGTCTTTAGGCATTCCGTCTGGTAAATCAACTGTTGTGACTTGATCAAACAATTGGATTTGACCAATGAAACGGCTGTCGATGTTTGCTTCGTTAGCAATTGCACCAACGATGTTACCTACACCAACACCATTTTCACGACCTACATCGATAACATAACGATTCATTTTCACGTCTGGGTTATCTTTTAAGCCTTCTGCATCACCAAAGCTGTTTGGTGCTGGACGGCTGCTACGCTCGCCACGGTCACTGCGTTCACGACGTGGACGATCGCCACGGTCGCTATTGCGGTCACCACGGTCGCTACTACCACGTTCGTCACGTGAATCACGTTGACGCTCGGTAATAGTCGGTAACTGTAGTGGACGTTCTTGCTGTACTTGTTGTAACAAAGCAGCAGCCAGTAAATCGGTATCAACTTCAAGTTGTTGACATAATTCTGCGACAGCGTTTTTCATGAAATCTAAGTCACCGTTGATGGTTTCTTGGATTTGCTCGCCTAAACGAGATAAACGACGCTCTGCAACTGATTCAGGGCTAGGTACTTTCATTGGTGAAATACGGCTGTTTGTAGCACGTTCGATAGTGCGTAACATGCGCATTTCACGATTGGTTACAAATAGAATTGCCATACCAGTACGACCAGCACGACCAGTACGACCGATACGGTGTACATAGGCTTCTGAATCATAAGGAATATCGTAGTTTACTACGTGACCAATACGTTCAACGTCTAGACCACGTGCCGCAACGTCAGTCGCGATTAAAATATCTAACTTGCCGCGCTTAAGCTGCTCTACAGCACGCTCACGAGCTTGCTGATTCATGTCACCATGCAATGGCGATGAAGCATAACCACGGGCTTCTAATTTTTCTGCTAATTCAACACAGCTGTTACGGGTACGAACGAAGATGATAATACCTTCAGTATTTTCAACTTCTAAAACACGTACTAACGCTTCTAGTTTATTGTGTTGTGATACTTGCACATAACGTTGGTCAATAGACTCAACCGTTGTCTGGCTAGACGCTATGCTGATATTCACTGGGTTAGATAAGTGCTTAGCTGCAACGCGCTTAATTTGCTCAGGCATAGTCGCTGAGAATAATGCAAGTTGGCTATCAGCAGGCTTGTGCTCTAATACCCATTCGATATCGTCGATGAAGCCCATTTTTAGCATTTCATCGGCTTCGTCTAATACTAATGCTTTTAAGCTATCTAGTTTTAATGTGCCACGACGCATGTGATCCATTACACGACCTGGAGTACCAACAATCACTTGTGGTCCACGCTTAAGGGCGTTTAATTGTTGTTGCATGCTTTGACCACCGTAAATCGGTAGTACGTGGAAGCCTTTCATGAATTTGGCATAACTACCAAATGCTTCGGCAACTTGAACCGCTAATTCGCGGGTTGGAGCTAACACCAAAATCTGTGGAGCATTGATTTTCATGTCGATTTTGTTTAGTAAAGGCAGGGCAAATGCGCCTGTTTTACCAGTACCAGTTTGTGCTTGACCGATAATATCTTTACCAGCCATAAGCGGGTCGATACTCGCAGCTTGAATTGGAGTTGGGTTTTCATAACCTAACTCGTCAAGCGAACGCAACAAAGACTCAGACAGGCCGAGTTCGCGGAAAGTTCTTTCAGATGACATTGAGTTGTAGCCTTGTGGATGCGCACGAAGTTCGGAAGCTCGTGCTAAAGTTTCACAGACAGAAAATCAACCCCGTGTCGATTTCCCGCGCCGATAAGGGGGCGTATTATAGCAGCAAGATTGCAAGTTGACCACGTAAAAACTGAAAATAAACATTAATTTGGCCATTAAAGTTGAAGATTGGCCTGATTCTTGATTTTTAAAATCTGTTAATTGGTTGAAAAGTGAACACTTGTTGTCGCAGATTAAGCGATTTATGGGGCTTTGGTCAGCTTATCGATACTGATCATTTGATACACTGTTTCAGCAACCGCCACGATAAAGTCTATGTCTAAAGTATCGATTGTGTCTTCGGGTGTATGGTATTGAGCATGCGGTGGCACCCCAAAGTACACCCAAGGATAACCCGCTTGGTGAAATGGATAATGGTCAGATGCCCTAAGCCAGTCGGTTTTATTCATCCTTCCACTTAACAAATTGCTGTGATGAGTCTTAATGCATAATTGAGTTTTTTGCATTAATTCTTGCTCAATCGATTCAAAATCAACTAGGTTTTTCTGGCCTTCCATGTAAATGGCTTTGCGACGATCGGGATGACCTATCATGTCTAAATTGATGCTCAGTTCAATTTCCATTTGTGGATATTGTTGTAATCAGGCAACTAAAGCATAGCTACCATATAGGCCTGGCTCTTCTGCGTCAGTAGCCACTAGCATTAAGTTCACATCATCTAACGGCGGATCACCTTGCCATTGGGCTGCAATCGCCATCATTCCTGCAATACCTGATGCATTATCATCGGCTCCTGGATAGCGTTTACTGGCTGTTTGACCTAAGTGATCGTAGTGGGCAGTAATGACTCGCCATCGGTTGGAATTGGTTTTTGCTGCAATAGTGGCAATGATATTGACTCCTGAGGCGGTCGAAAATTGATAATCATAACTAAATGGTACGGCAAATGTTGCTTGCCAGGGTTGTAATCCCATTTCAGCAAAGCGTTTGATTAAGAACTCTTGCGTGAGGCGAGCACCTTGCGTGGCGGTTTTGCGCCCTTGAAATTCTGCAGTGGTTAAGATTGAGATATCTTGGGTGATTTGTTGATGAGCATCGGGCCAGCTGCTTAGTATAGCTGATGAGCATTGGCGCGGCGTTTGACTACAGCCGCTGAGTAAGGCTATTGATAAGCCACACCATAAGCCAAAGCTAACCACCTTAAAACAAGTTTGAGCAGTAAACATGGGTGTTATCTCCTCTTATTTGCTTAAGGTGGCGGCTTGGTTATTTCATTTTTGCACGTTGTTTGTGAAGCGCCAACATTGGCTTTAAAAATCTAGCGGTATGCGATTGAGGATGTTCAGCTACATCTTCTGGAGTGCCAGCAGCTAAAATCATGCCGCCGCCAGCGCCACCTTCAGGGCCTAAATCAATAATCCAATCTGCGGTTTTTATCACATCTAAATTATGTTCAATCACTACCACAGTGTTGCCATGAGATTTCAAGCGATGCAGTACATCTAACAATAGTTGAATGTCGGCAAAGTGCAGCCCTGTAGTGGGTTCATCCAAAATATATAAGGTTTTTCCGGTATCGCGTTTAGACAACTCTTTAGCCAGTTTTACTCGCTGAGCTTCACCACCAGACAAGGTCGTTGCACTTTGGCCTAAGCGAATATACGCCAAGCCGACATCGATTAAGGTTTGCAGTTTACGCGCAATAGAGGGGATGGCATCAAAATAGACGCGAGCATCTTCAACGGTCATCTGCAGTACTTCGTGAATGTTTTTGCCTTTGTATTTTACTTCTAAGGTTTCACGGTTATAACGCTTACCTTTACACGAATCGCAAGGCACATAAACATCAGGTAAGAAGTGCATTTCGACTTTAATTAAACCATCACCTTGGCAGGCTTCACAACGACCGCCTTTGACGTTAAACGAGAAGCGCCCCACTTGATAACCCCGGGTACGTGATTCTTGCGTGCCAGCAAACAGCTCACGGATTGGGGTAAAAATACCGGTATAAGTAGCAGGGTTTGAACGCGGTGTGCGACCAATGGGGCTTTGGTCAATATCAACGACTTTGTCACAATGCTCCATGCCTTCAATGCTTCTATAAGGCGCAGGTTCATCGACGGTAGCGCCATTGAGCATCCTATGGGCTATTTTAAAGAAGGTGTCGTTAATCAGTGTCGATTTACCTGAGCCAGATACCCCGGTAATACAGGTAAATAAGCCAACAGGTATGGTTAAATCAACATCTCTTAGGTTATTACCCGATGCGCCAAATAGTTCAATCACTTGTTTCGGGTTCATCGGCGTGCGCTCGTCACTAATGTGAATTTGCTTTTTACCGGAAATATACTGACCCGTGACCGATGCTTCACAGTTAAGAATGTCTTCTAAGGTACCGTCACAAATTACTTCGCCGCCATGCACACCAGCACCTGGGCCGATATCAATAACATGGTCTGCAAGGCGAATAGCATCTTCGTCGTGTTCAACCACAATGACGGTATTGCCTAAATCACGTAGGTGAATAAGAGTTTGCAGTAAGCGTTCATTATCGCGTTGATGCAAGCCAATCGACGGTTCGTCCAGCACGTACATTACGCCCACTAGCCCGGCACCGATTTGGCTGGCCAAGCGAATGCGTTGCGCTTCGCCACCTGATAAGGTTTCTGCTGATCGCGATAAGCTCAAATAGTTAAGGCCAACATTAACCAAAAAGCCTAAACGTTGGCTGATCTCTTTTAATATTTTTTCGGCAATCTGTGCACGTTGCCCTGCAAACTCAACTGTGTCGAAATACTGTTTGGCTTCGCCAATTGACCAAGTGGTGAGCTGCGGTAGATTGAGTTCGCCAATAAACACGTTACGGGCTTCTTCACGTAAGCGCGAACCACTACAGCTGTTACACGGTTGCATATTAATAAATTTAGACAGCTCATCGCGCACCGAATTACTTTCGGTTTCGCGGTAGCGGCGATCCATATTATTTAAAATGCCTTCAAACGGATGGTTACGCACCACCACATCACCGCGATCGTTGATGTATTTAAAGGCAATACTTTGTTTGCCTGAACCGTATAGAACAATCTTTTTGATTTTGTCACTCAGCTCGGCATAGGGTTTTTCAACGTCGAACTTATAATGTTCAGCGAGTGAGCTGAGCATTTGAAAATAATAAAAGTTGCGTCTGTCCCAACCTCTAATGGCGCCACCGGCTAAGGATAATTCATCGTTAGCGATCACTCGGTCGGGATCAAAAAACTGCTGTACACCTAAACCGTCACAGGTTTGGCACGCCCCAGCGGGATTGTTAAACGAAAAGATCCGCGGCTCAAGTTCTGCCATCGAATAGCCACAGTGCGGACAGGCAAAGTTAGCCGAAAAAATCAGTTCTTCTTTACTGCTATCTTCCATACTGGCTATTTTGGCAATACCGCCAGACAGCTCTAATGCGGTTTCAAATGACTCCGCTAAACGCTGTTTCATGTCTTCACGTACTTTGAAGCGGTCAACGACCACTTCAATAGTGTGTTTAATGTGTAAATCTAATGTTGGTGGATCGGTTAAGTCACACACCTCGCCATCAATACGCGCACGGATATATCCCTGTGCTGATAAGCTTTCCAGCAGTTTAACGTGTTCGCCTTTACGATCATTAACCACAGGCGCGAGCAGCATTTGGCGACTGTCTGCTGGCATGGCCAACACTTTATCAACCATTTGGCTAACCGTTTGCGCCGACAAAGGCTGATTATGTGTTGGACAGCGTGGTTCGCCCACTCGGGCAAACAACAAGCGTAAGTAGTCATAGATTTCGGTAATAGTACCGACCGTTGAACGCGGATTATGTGAAGTGGATTTTTGTTCAATTGAAATGGCGGGGCTTAAGCCTTCAATATGATCGACATCAGGTTTTTCCATTAAGCTCAAGAATTGACGTGCATAGGCCGACAGCGATTCAACATAGCGACGTTGGCCTTCTGCATACAAGGTATCGAAGGCTAATGATGATTTTCCTGAACCGGATAACCCAGTTATCACAATAAGTTTGTCACGGGGAATGGTTAGATTGATATTTTTAAGATTGTGGGTTCGGGCACCGCGTATTTCAATTTTATCCATCGTTTCACTCTATGACTTATGTAAATAAAACAGCGATCAGTATCGCATAGTTTGTTAGCTGACTTCATATCAATTTTGATTAAGTCGATTTTATGGTACGCATCGAACCGCGCTAAAGTTCAGGACTAAAATTTAACATGTACAAATAAAAGACCTTATATACAAAACTGTGATTTCCTTTTGAGCTAATTTATGACGCTGTGATAATATGCGCATCTTATAATATTGTTGAATGACTTATCGAAGGGCAACAGCATGGCCAGTAATGGACTGTCGGGTATGGAGAAAAAGGTCGCATTTTCGTTAGCCAGTGTGTTTGGCTTACGCATGATGGGCTTGTTTATGATTATGCCTGTCTTCGCGCTGTATGGTCAGCATTTAGAAGGTTTCTCGCCGCTTTGGGTTGGTATTGCCATTGGTGCCTACGGATTAACTCAAGCTTTTTTACAGATCCCTATGGGGATTTTGTCCGACAAATACGGACGAAAGCCAATTATTCTTGGCGGTTTAGTCTTGTTTGCCATTGGGAGTTTAATTGCTGCATCGTCTGACCATATTTACGGTGTGGTGTTTGGCCGCGCAGTCCAAGGTATGGGCGCCATTGCTGCGGCAGTGCTAGCACTTGCTGCCGACTTAACCCGAGACGAACAACGTACCAAAGTCATGGCCATTATCGGCATGTGCATTGGTTTTTCATTCGCCTTGTCATTATTGGTTGGACCGATTGTAGCGCAATACATGGGCTTAACTGGGCTATTTTTGTTAACTGCAGTGTTAGCGGTATTGGGGATGTTGATAGTGCAGTTTTTTGTGCCTAATCCTATTCGCCATGCGCCTAAAGGCGATACCGTCGCGACACCGACAAAACTTAAACGTATGTTGCAAGACCCGCAGCTGTTTCGTTTAGATGCTGGGATTTTTATTCTGCATTTAGTGCTCACCGCTGTGTTTGTTGCATTGCCGCTCGATTTAGTTGATGCCGGCTTAGTGAAAGAAAAACATTGGATGCTCTATTTCCCCGCTTTTGTTGGTGCCTTTTTCTTAATGGTGCCATTAATCATTATTGGGGTTAAACGCAACAATACTAAAACCATGTTCCAAATCGCGTTGGTCATCATGATGGTATCACTGGCGGCGATGGGGCTTTATGCCAACAACCTCTGGGTGTTAAGTGGCGCCGTGGTATTATTTTTTACCGGTTTTAATTACCTTGAAGCATCATTGCCGAGTTTAATTGCTAAGTTTTGTCCTGTCGGCGATAAAGGGTCGGCTATGGGCGTGTATTCAACCAGCCAGTTTTTAGGTGCATTTTGTGGCGGCATGTTAGGCGGCGGAGCCTATCAACTTGTGGGCGCTTCTGGGGTGTTTTTTGTCGCATTAGGGCTAATGTGCGTGTGGTTATTGTTAACTATAGGCATGCAAAAACCTGTGTTATTGAAAAGCTATACGCTTGAAGCAACAGTAAAAGATAAATCCGACGCACAAAATATGGCCAGTAGTTTGTCGCAGCTAATCGGTGTTGTCGAGGCCATAGTCGTGCTTGAAGATAAAGTGGCTTATTTAAAGGTCGATGATAAATTCAATTTAAGCGAAGCGCGAGCTGTGTTAGGCTCTGTGAATTAGATCGTGTTGATCGTACAGCTTAGTATTCAGATAAAGTAAACAGATAAAAATCTCAGGAGATTTCGATGGCCAGTCGTGGTGTGAATAAAGTAATTTTGGTAGGTAACTTAGGTAAAGATCCTGAGGTTCGTTACATGCCAAACGGCAACGCCGTAGCCAACTTTACTATAGCGACAAGTGAGTCGTGGAAAGACCAGCAAGGTCAAATGCAAGAACGTACTGAGTGGCATAACATTGTGATGTATCGCCGTCTTGCAGAAATTGCTGGCGAGTACTTAAAAAAAGGCTCTAAAGTTTATTTAGAAGGCAAATTGCAAACCAGTAAATGGCAAGATCAGGCTACCGGTCAAGACCGTTACAAGACTGAAATTAACGCCATGGAAATGCAAATGTTAGACAGCCGCAACTCTGGTGATAACAGCGGTGGTGGTCAATATCAGGGACAAGGTCAAAGCTCGGGACAAAACATGGGACAACAACAGTCTCGCCCAGCACCGGCTCCTCAAGCTCGTCCGCCACAAGCACAATACAATCAAGCAGCACCTGCCACAGGTAATGCAGCTTACCAAGCTCAGCCAAATGCCGGTCAGCAAGGCGGTTATCAGCAACAGGCTGCGCCAGCACAACAAGCTGCACCAGCTTACGCACCAAAGCCAGCGGCACCACAGGGTAATTTCCAACCACAAAATGCCCCTGCACAGCGTCCAGCTCCACAACCACAGCAAAATTTCACCCCAGATTTAGATGAAGGTTGGGATGACGATATCCCGTTCTAGGACACATGATTTATCGTGTTAACTAAACCTTTAAGGCCTGCTTTTGCAGGCCTTTTTTATGTCAGATAACTAAGATAGATGCGCCTGTCACAGTATTTTGAGGGTCAATGTCACAGTGCCGTTTGGAATAGGATCTGCTAGTCGATTAAAGCAGAGTATTCGTCAAGTGACTTATGACCTCTAGCCGTCAGAAAGCTCAACAACGCTTCAGGGCTTCGGTTTAGTAAGCGTTCAATTGGAAACGCGACTGTTTCAATGACCTCAACAGCTTTTTCAAACTCGCCTAAGCTAAACGCGACATGAGAATCAGAGCCCATAACCAGCAGTCCACCGGCTTCTTTTACGGCATTAGCAATTTCAATACAATTTGGTGCACTGCCTTTTCTTGAGGCTAAAAAAGAGGAGTTGTTTATCTCTAGTGCCACGTTATATTTTGCTGCGGCCGCAGCAACACGCTGAATATCGATGGGATACGCGGGATTGCCAGGATGAGTAATGATGTCGACATTACCGCTTGCAATTGCATTGATTAGCGCCGTGGTGTGAGCCTCTTTGGTTGATGGTGGAAAAACGGGTTCATGAAAACCTGCCAATACAATATCGAGTTCTTTTAAATAATCGCCAAAAAAGTCAATTTCGCCATGCTCATTTTTGATATTAGCTTCAATGCCGCGCAGTACACCAATGCCATCAACAATTCGAGGTAACACTTTCATATTCACAAAGTGCCAAAAATGGGGAGCGTCAGCCATATCTGGACCATGATCGGTAATGGCGAATAACTTAAGCCCTTTGGTTTTCGCAACAGACAGGTAATCGTATAAGGTACTATAGGCGTGAGACGACGCTATAGTATGAGCGTGAGTATCAACAAGGAATTTCATGGCGAGTCTCATTGTCCAAATTAAAGAATGTAGATATTCAGTCTACTCCGTTACGTGACTGTTCTCTATGATCACTCCAGCTAAAATAGTAAACCCTCTCATTAAATGAAACGTTATATTAATACTTCGACGACAAGTATAACGATGATTTAACAGTTTATTTATTGTTTAGCGTTGATTACTTTTTTAGCATAGTTCTGTTGATTATTGTATTGGTTACTCTAAGGCGATGTGCTAAACATAGCACTATCTGTGTATCAGATATTAATAAGATATAGGCTATTTTTAGTCAGTTAATTTTAAGTGAAGAGGACATAATTAGAGCCGAACTAAGAGCAAAAATCATCGAAGTGTGTGATAAGAAAATGGCCTTGAAGGGCGATAACGTCGGTTTGTCATTTTATGCTTTCTTTGCCAATAAAAATGATAATCCGGCACTATTGATGGAAGCGGCAACATGGTGGATTGAAACCCATCAATTAGATCATTTTGTCAAAGCCCATAAAATTAAACACATGGTGAATAATGGCTTGTAATCATCTGCAGCACTTATACGCTATGGGTCATCATTAATTCAATAGGCCATCTCGATAGTAAGCCTACTGATGCCTTGATTGATGAGCGGTTCCATATTGTGAACTCAATGATCGAATAAATTATTTTTGAACGATCAATCAAATTGTATTTATCGTTTGCATGGTTTTAATGTTATATTTTCAATCTTGAGCGCAATTAGCTGAGCTAAATATAATGCTCACTACCAATATAGGTAGCAGATTTTTTCAATTTAAAAGCTGGAGTTATGAGTGGAAGTGATGGGGCGATTAGTTGTGATTATAGGCACTTTACTCTTGTTAAGTGGGTGTGCTAGTACCTCAACACCGGGCGATCCGTTCGAAGCGGTTAATCGAAAAAGCTGGGATTTTAATTACCAGGTTATGGATAAATATGCGTTAAAACCAGCAGCCCAAGGCTATGAAAACGTTCCTCAGCCTATCCGACAAGGGGTGACTAACCTTTTATCAAATCTCAGTGAACCGCTTTACGCATTAAATAACCTCTTGCAATGGAAAGTGACTGACAGTGGCAGCAGCGTGTTACGTTTTGTCGTCAACACAACAATCGGCTTAGTCGGTATTTTTGATCCTGCTACAGACATGGGACTGGCTAAAAAAGAAGAAACATTCGCACAAACCTTTGGTGTTTGGGGGATCGGTAATGGACCATTCATTATGTGGCCTGTTTATGGGGCCAGCACTGCACGTAATACCGTCGGTGATTTTGTTGATATTTTTGTCTATCCCTTGTCTATTCTGACATTTGAGCAAAGAGCGGGGAAATTTGTGCTTGAAGGGTTAGACAGTAGGATTGAATTTCAGCAATATGAACCTATCTTAGATAAGTCATTAGATCCTTATGGCTATGTTAAAGACGTCTATCTACAGCGAGATGCACACTTAGTCAGTGACGGAAAAGTAGATGAGGCTGATACAGAAGAATTTGATCTAGAGTTCGATGACGAACTATTAGATGATGAGCTATTAGATGAAGCTCCAGTAGATAAAAAAATAGGCGATCAAACTGATATAAAAAATACGGACTAGCCCATGTCAAACATCAAAACGTTTTCATCTTGTACAAGTGAATTAAAAAATATTCGCCAATTTGTGGAACATGCTTGCCAAGACTTTCCCTTTCGCGAAGATAAAGTTAATGAAATCGTATTAGCCGTTGATGAGGCTTGCGCCAATGTGATTCGCCATGGTTACCACATGTCGAAAAAAGGCTGTTTAGAGATAGAGATCAGCAGTGACCATGAACATGCGCGATTTGTGATTAAAGATGTGTGTTCGCAGATTACTGATAAACAATTAATACCGCCAGAAAACAATTTATGTGAACCGGGTGGCCTAGGCCTTTGCTTGATCCATTATGTGGCAGAAACCGTAAGATTGCTTCCACATAAAGGTAAAGGTAATTGGTTAGAATTGACGGTTAAATTTGAGTGATATGAAATGAATATTGAAATTGAGCAACAAAATAATTATCAAGTCGTTAAGCTTTATGGTGAAGTCGATTTGAGCAATTCACGCAGCATTAAACTCGACATCATCAAATTAATTAAGAGTAAAAATAACGTTATTGTCGATTTTACCCATCTGCAATATATCGATAGCTCAGGAATGGCGTCATTAGTTGAGGCGTTTAATGAGGCCAAAGAAAACCATACTGAGTTTCATATTGTTGGTGCTAATGGTTCGCCGCTTCAAGTATTGCAATTAACCCGCCTAAACACAGTGTTTAACTTAGCGGATTCAGTAGGTGCTGTAACTCACAATGGTTAAGCCTATTATTACCGTAGAGCATTTGTTTGCCCAGTATGGTGACACCCAAGTACTTAAGGATGTCAATTTAGAGGTCAACCCCGGAGAGATTCTGGTGGTGATGGGCGGTTCAGGCTCAGGTAAAAGTACTTTACTCAATCACATGCTTGGGCTTAAAACACCGGTTTCTGGCACTATCATGATTGATGGTGTGAATATTTTTACGGCTAAAAGCAAACAATTACGTCATTTACGTCAAAAAATGGGTGTCGCTTTTCAAGGTGGCGCACTGCTGAGCTCGTTGACTGTGGCCGATAATGTCAGGTTACCCTTAGAGCAGAATACTTCTTTAGACACCCAAACTATCGATATTATGGTGCGGATGAAGCTTGAACTCATGAATATGGCCGGCACTGGTCATATGATGCCCTCTGAATTATCGGGTGGCATGTTAAAGCGTGCCGGCTTAGCTAGAGCGGTTATCATGGACCCTAAGTTACTGTTTTTTGATGAACCGTCTGCAGGACTAGATCCGACTACCGCAGTAGAGTTGGATGAGCTTATTTTAACCTTAAGAGATGCCATGAACATGACCATAGTGGTGGTGACTCATGAGCTTGAAAGTGTGTTTAAAATTGCCGATCGTGTAGTGGTATTGTTTAACGGCGAAGTCGTGGCAAATGGCACGGTTGACGAGATTAAAAATTCGCCAGATGAACGTATTCAAAATATGATTAACCGCCAACCTAATACTTACCGAGACGATGGCGAGGTTTACTTCAATCGACTGTTAGATAAGGACAATATTTAATGACCGCCTTATTTAATGCGATCAGTAATCTGGGCGCCGCAACACGAAAAAATATCGACAGTTTAGGCCTAGCGACAATGTTTTTACTGCGCATTGTCAGCAGCCTATTTACTGGGCTGGTGTCATTTAAACAAGTGCTCAAGCAAATATACTTTATCGGTAATCGGTCTTTAATCGTCATTATTGTCGCAGCATTATTTACTGGCATGGTGGTGGCGCTGCAATTTTACGACACCTTAGTGCGCTTTGGATCGGTGGATTTGTTGGGTTCGGCAGTGGCCTTGAGTTTGATTAAAGAACTGGGCCCGGTAATGACTGCATTGATGCTGATTGCGCGAGTAGGCTCTGCTACCTGCTCTGAAATTGGTATTATGCGCAATGAGCAGCAGTTTGATGCGCTTGATTGCATGGCGATTAACAGCTATCGCTATGTAATGTTGCCACGTTTACTTGCTGCGTTAATTTGTGTGCCTATTCTAACGGCAGTGTTCGACCTGGTTGGGATAAGCGGTGGTTATATCGTTGGCGTTCACATCCAAGGCGAAAACCCTGGTGCATATATTCAAGGTGTGCTGGATACGATTAGCTTTAAAGATGTGCTGGTTGGTCAAATAAAGTCGTTGGTATTTGGTTTATTTATTATGTGGATACCTTTGTATTACGGCTTTTACTTACACCTGAATCAAAAAAATATGGGCGCTGAAGGCGTCAGTAATGGCACCACTCAGGCAGTGGTAATGAGTGCAATTATTATGCTATTTAGTGACTACATCGTTAGCTCATTAGCGCTATAACTCGAGGTAACAATGAAAAACAATTACGTCAATTTTCTCGTCGGCCTGTTTGTGCTGTGCGGGATTGGAGCCTTGGTATTTATGTCTGTTACCATTGGCGGGGCATCTATTTCTAATAGCGGTCAATATACCTTAGTCGCTAAATTTGAAAACTCTTCAGGTTTAAAAGAGGGGGCTTTTGTTGAAATGTCCGGTGTAAGGGTTGGATTAATTAAATCGATTAAGTACGACCCTAAAGCGTATGAATCTGTGGTTACAGTGTCATTAGACAACAGCATTACCGTGCCAGATGATTCCGTCGCGTCTATTCGTACATCTGGGATTATCGGTGACAGGTTTCTTAAAATATCCAGCGGTGGATCAGACATCAATATGGAAGATGGTGAAGAGTTTATTGATACAGAGTCATCAATTAGCATCGAAGAATTAGTTAGTAAATATATGTTTAGTCAGGATAAATAATGAAATCGATAATAGCTTTAATCATAATGTTAGTGATGTCGTCTGTAGCTTTAGCAGCACAAGGACCGACAGATCGGGTTAAATTGGGTGTGTCAGATATCATTAGTATTGCTTCTGATAGTGCTTTGTCTGTTGAACAAAAAAAACAATCGCTCAGTGATGTGATTGAAAAGCATGTGGATATTCAAGCTTCTGCGCAACGCGTTTTAGGTAAGTATTGGAGAGAAGCCAGCGACAGCGAAAAGCGTCAATTTATGGTGTTGTTAAAAGGCGTGTTAGTCGATACTTATATTGTATTGTTAGAAAAATATGATAATGAAACCGTTGCTTACACTGGCGAGACCATCAAGAAAAAAGTCTATGCAACGGTAGATACCGACATTCATACCAAAGACAATATCATTCCAGTTTCTTACCAGCTTTATCAGCGCAATGATGAATGGAAAATTTACGACTTTGTAGCGGAAGGTTTATCAATGATCCGTACTTTTAGTAAAGACTATCAAAGTACCTTAAAGAAAAGTGGTGTTTCTGGTTTAAATGAAGCCCTTGCTGCTAAATTAGCCCAAAAGTAAGGTCTTCCCTTTGAGTATAGACAGAGCATTAGCTAATAATATCATTGATGAAACCTTGTGGTTTAAAACCACCTTGGCGCTGACGTTAACTGAGTTTAATTATTATCTCATTAAGAAAAATGGCCAAATTAGCTGTAATTTTTCATCCTTGTGTGATCAACATTACACTAACCTGTATAAACAGTTTCAAGCATTGTCGTTACAGCACAGTACCATTGAGATATTGCCATTAAATGATGATGGCAAGACGTCTTGGGCACTGCCTTTTGGTAAAGATTCGAGCTTATTTGACTGTATCATTTTGCTCGACTTGCCTGCCAATGTAGAGTCGCATCATGTTAGTGCATTGTATTTCAAGCTTTTATACCAGCTAAAAAGTTTTCAATTTTCTGAAGCATCTTCACAGCTCAATGCCGCTCAAGTATGGATCCGCGATGAGATAGAAGAGATTACCCGCTTACAACAGCTAATGTTGCCAGACAAAGGTATTGAACTCAGCTCCGTTAAAATGGCCTACACCTACAAAGCAATGAAAGGCGCTGGTGGCGATTATTTAGATATTGTCGATCTCGGCAAAAGTCGTCCTGACATTCAAGGTGATATAGGAATGATTATTGCCGACGTATCGGGGCATGGCCCAGCCGCTGCCGTAGAGACAGCAATGATAGATGCGATTTTACGCACCTTTGAGCCGAAGAACTTATCCAGTAGCTCTTCAGAAGTACTCAATTATATCAATCAACACTTTTTCACTAAAAAGCCCCGCGGCAGTTTTTTAACTGCCACAGTGCTTCGTTATAATTGTAAAGACAAAGAACTCATTTATGCCAATGCTGGCCATCCGCATGCGTACTTGAAAAAAGCCAATCGGCTGGTTGCTCTAGATCAGGGCGGGATACCGATAGGTGTACTGCGTGAGCAAAATTGGGATACCTACAGGGTTAGCGTGGATGTTGGTGATATTTTGTTTGTTTATACTGATGTTGTCATCGAAACTCAAAATGCCCAAAAAGAGCTATTTGGCTTTGATCGCTTAGAAAAAGCCATTAGTGCCGCCCCCGATGAACCCGAAGCTATGCTGGAGTATCTTGAACAGCAAATGAAACTATTTTGCGGTTTTTCAGAGTTTCAGGATGACTTAACCATGTGTGCTATCCAGTTTATTTAAGTTAATAGAGTATTTTATCATTGAGAAGATGAAGATTGGGATGACGATATCCCGTTTTAGGGCATATCCAGTCGCAGGTTTAATCTTTTTTATCGATAACTAAAAAGCCCTGAGTTAACGCTCAGGGCTTTTTCTATCTTACGGGTTTGTTGGGTGATTAAGCGCTTAATGCTTCAGTTGGGCCAAAGAATTCATAATGAATTTGGTTTTCTGGTATACCTAAGCTGGTGGCGATAGCTAATGCTGCTTTCATAAAGCCAGTAGGGCCAAGTAGGTAAAATTCTACATCGCGGTCTGCAGGCAGTTGCTCCGCAATCAATGATGTATCGATGAAGCCTGTCGCATGAGGTTGGCAATATTGTCCTGGTTGGCTGTAAACATACAACGGCTTGATGTGGTCATGGGTTAAGGCTAGTTGATCAACATGGTGTTTAAACGCATGAACATCACTATTAAGAGCTGCATGAATAAAGCGAATATCACGGCCTGAACCAGCTTCAGTATTGAGCATACTAATCGCAGGCGTAATGCCCACACCGCCGGTGAGTAAAATTAACGGTTTGGTATTTTTGCGTAAAGTGAAATCGCCACTTGGGGCACGTAATTTCACTTTATCACCTAACTGAATGTGGTTATGTAAGTGATTTGATACCACACCATTAGGTTCACGCTTGACGCTAATTCTTAAGTAATCTTTGCCTGCCGCGTCAGATAAACTGTAGTTACGACGCATTGATACGCCATCGATATCATCAAATACCAAGGTTAGAAATTGACCGGCTTCAAAACTTGGCAAACCTTTATCATCAAATGGTTGAAAGTAGAATGAGGTAATCACTGAACTTTCATCTACACGTTTTATTAAAATAAACTCACGCTCGCCGCGCCAGCCACCAGTTGTCTGTTCGTTCTGTGTATAAATTGACTCTTCAGCCGCAATTAATATGCTGGCTAACTGACCGTAAGCTTTGGCCCAAGCATCAATCACTTCGTCTGTTGCAGCATCGCCGAGTACGGCTTTAATGGCCTGTAATAAACAGCTGCCAACCGCATCATATTGGTGCGGCAATATACCTAGTGCGGTATGCTTTTGGACAATTTTACTGACCGCAGCGCTTAAATTACCTAGCTCATCAATATTGGCACCATAAGCAATCACAGCGTTAGCCAGTGCTTTAGGTTGAGTGCCTTTAGCTTGGTTAGTTTGATTGAAATAAGGCAATACTTCAGGATGCTGGGCAAACAGTAATGGATAGAAATGGCTGGTAATGTCATTGGCGTAAAGTTGTAACGCGGGGACAGTGGCCTTAATAATTTGAACAGTTGCAGTGTCTAACATTCATGATTCCTTTTTGGGGAGTAAATAGCGATAAGCTTCAATCAATTACCTTGTATACCTAGACATTACACAGAACGTGCCAACATTTATCACACTGATTTTAAACATATAAATTTTATAAAGGTTAAATTGACCTAGATCAATAAGTGTGTCAAATTAACCTAAATTAGGTTTATTTGACTTATTATGAATATTGTTCCCTTTATCGACATTGTAGAAGACTTAAATCGTGACTTAATAAAATCGGAGCGTTACTTGCGGCTGATTTTAGCGATTCAACGCGCCATTCCGTGCGATGTTGTAGCCTTACTGAAGCTTAAACAGGATCATTTGGTGCCTGTAGCTGTGGTGGGCTTAAAGCAAGAAGCGTTAGCGCGACAATTTTCGATTAACCACCATCCACGCTTGCAGCAAATTTTAACTAACCCACACATTACCCGCTTCGATGCCGACTCAACACTGCCCGATCCCTATGACGGTTTAGTCGATGATGGCAGTGAACAATTGCACGTGCATGACTGCATGGGTAGCACCATTTATATCGATGGTAAAGCCTGGGGCGTTTTAACCTTAGACGCTATGCAAGCAGGTAGTTTTGATTCGCTTAATCCAACTGAAACCCGTGCTTATATTGCTGCTGTGGCCGCTGCGATTAGTACCAGTGAACATATTGAAGCGTTAGAAATTCAAGTTGAACGTAATCATCAAGTGGCACAGTGCATGTTAGCGACTGCAGGGCCGTCGAGCATTATTGGTAACAGTGGCGCAATTACGGATTTATTGTCAGAGATAAATACTGTTGCCGCCAGCGATCTATCGGTATTAATTACCGGGGAAACTGGTGTGGGTAAAGAGTTGGTTGCCAAAAGCATTCATCAACAATCACGTCGTAGCGAGCAACCGTTAGTGCAAATTAACTGTGCAGCACTGCCAGAAAGCATCGTTGAAAGTGAACTCTTTGGTCATGTAAAAGGTGCCTATTCTGGTGCGGTAAGCGATCGTCGGGGCCGCTTTGAGCTTGCCGATGGCGGCACATTATTTTTAGATGAAGTGGGTGAATTACCGTTAGCGGTACAAGCTAAGTTATTGCGTGCATTGCAAAATGGTGAAATTCAGCGTGTTGGTAGCGACAATATTATTGTGGTGGATGTCAGAATTATTGCTGCAACTAATCGTAATTTGCAGCTAGAAGTTAAAGAAGGTAGGTTTAGAGCTGACTTGTATCATCGTTTAAGTGTTTATCCACTGCCTGTGCCAGCATTACGAGATCGCGGTAAAGACGTTATTTTATTGGCAGGCTATTTTTTAGAAAAAAGCCAACATCAACTTGGGGTCGCGAAACTGAGGTTGCAACAAAGCGCGATTAATCAATTAGCCCAATATCATTGGCCCGGCAATGTGCGTGAGTTAGAGCACTTGCTTAGTCGCGCTGCCTTAAGGGCCATTAGTGAACAAGGTCGTCATGCTAGTATTATTAGTATTAGCCCTGTGCATCTGGGGTCAGAGTTTATGGCGAGTCATTCTGAAGTACCACAGCAAACCGCGATGGAGAATCAATCCACCAATGATTCAACGGCTACGTTATCCCAAGTGATAACCCAAGGACTGCGTGATGCCACCGATGAGTATCAGCGGCAAGTCATACAAACAGTATTCTTGACTGAGCGAGGTAACTTAGCTGCAGTTGCAAGGTCCTTAAAGCTAGATAGAAGTAATTTAATTCGTACCATGCGTCGTTTAGCGCTTGACCCTAATACGGGTGAGTAAAGCGAAACAATACTGGTTAAGTCAGTAAACGGTTCGAGCTTATCTTATTGAGTCAGCATATTTTTTGTTGTTTGAGAAATTTATTAGCATAAATACAGGTCAATGTAAGTTGAGTGAGATAAATTAGGATTACCTAAAGGATGAATGTGATGCAAAAAAGCAGTTTAAGTAATATTGCGTTAGTGGTGGCATTGGTTGCAGTGGCACTTGCCGTATTAATGGTATTTGGATCGACAATAGGATTATGGGATCCCATAGTCGGCTTCATGGCCAGCCGTAATTACAATAACTTGCTGGGATATGTTGTCGTCGTGATTGGGTTAGTTGCATTAATTACCAGCTTTACCATTAAGCAAAACAGTCGTGCTAAGGGTAGAGGGCTTATCAATTCGACCATAGCATTAGTGCTTGGATTAGGCATATTGGCGCCGAGTATTGTGGCATTGGTTATTGAGCCAGTTAAATACCCACCTATTCACGATATAACCACTAATACCCAATCGCCACCGCAATTTGAATTTTTAACTGACAGCCGTGAAGGCGCTAAAAACAGCTTAGTTTATGGTGGACCCGAAATCGCTGCGCAGCAACTGCAAGCTTTTCCTAATATTAACCCTATAGTGTCAGACTTAACCGCTGATGCGGCTTATCAAAAGGCACTTATGGTTGCGGAGTCAATGGGTTGGACTATTGTCGCTCAAGACCCAAAGGCACGTCGTTTTGAAAGTACCTCAAGAACCCCATTTTTTAACTTCGCAGACGATATTGTTGTGGTCGTGTCTGTATTAGAGCAGGGTAGCCGTATTGATTTACGCAGTGTATCGCGGGTTGGAATCGGCGATCGCGGTGTCAATGCACAACGCATTCAAGAATTTAGCCTGCGGTTTGCTGAATAAATTAAGTCGCAGGTTTTAACAAGTAAAAGGAGCATAGAATGCTCCTTTTACTTGTTAGCTATTAAATAAAGAGGTGCCCAAATGCGTTACAGTGATGGATATCTTGTTCCACAATCTAGTGCGTCATTATGTTGCTTATTGTTTCTATTGCTCAGGAGTCACGCAGATAAAGTTAACTGCATCTTCCATGTTACCTGTACCGCTATAGGTTGCCACTTGTGGGAAAGGGCATAATGGTCTTGTCCGTGTTTTAGACCAGTTAGCGGGTAACTCAGTATTTTCAGAACGAACAGAAGCATTTATGCTCTCAGGTGCTTGCCCTTGTTCTACCCATGCAACGAGAGAGTCAAGCATGTCAAAGCGGTCTGTAGCTAACCCCTTACCGCAATGGTTCATACCAGGGACTAAATATAAGCGAGCAAACTCGTCGGCTTGATTTTCATTGACGTTTTGCAAGCCTTTGTACCAGTTAACTGTATCGTTAGGTGAAAATACTGCGTCAGAAGTACCATGAACGACCATTATCTTAGCGCCTCGATCTCTCAATACAGTTAGATCAGTTGGATTTGGTGGTGTCATGAATGTCATTCCTGACTGGGTGTAAGTATCATCAATCGCATAAATACGCTCAACATCGGTATCCATATCAAAAGGCATCACAAATTCATATGCACCGAGTTCCGTTGAACCATTATAAGGGGTTGGTGCGGTTGAGAATATAAATGCCACAGCGCCTGGATCTCTCATCATCGCCATGAAAAATTCCCAGTTATAATAATCATTGGTGCCCATGCCTGCATCATAGGGGAAGTCTGAATAAATGGCCGCATCTGTATTGCTATTACGTGGCCCAGACATAATGTTTGTCATTACAGACTTCTGCGCAGCAGTTAAACATGTGCCATCTCGGTCAGCTGGACAGGTTGGCACATCTCGATCTAAATCAAATGCATCTTGGCAACCATAAGTATCTTGTACCATTCCGTCGCTTGCACCATCTAATGCATCACATTGCTGTGCGACTTTACTTGCAACGAGTGCAAACTCTTCTTGGGTGAAGCCATTTTGTAAAGATGCGAGCACATTTTCGACGTCAATATCTACTAGGCTTGAATATTGCTGAATACCATAAAGCTGTGAAACAGCTGCTTTGGGTAAGTTGAACCCTGGGTTACCCACTAAGAAACCATCATATAAATCGGCATAGCGTGTTGCGGCAACCATGGTATGGCGTCCACCGTTTGAGCAACCTCCAAAGTAAGAACGATCAGGCTGTTTACCATACGCGGTTTCAATTAAAGATTTAGCCATTGGCGTGAGTTCGGCAACCGCATTGTAGCCATAATCTAAGCGTGCCTGAGGATCTAGCCCAAACATGGGTGTTGCTGATGCGTGTCCGGTGTCGGAACTGATGACTGCAAAGCCTTTGTTTAGCGCACCAGAATCCTTGCTTGCAGATGTAAGGAAACGACCAACGGCTTTTTGCACTTTACCATCTAAGCCGCCATTGGCTTGGTAATAAAAACGGCCATTCCAGTCTGACGGTAAACGCATTTCAAAACCAATAGCGTACTCGGCATCACCATCCATCCCTATGCCAGTTCTTTCGTTCATTTTCCCTGTGATTAAACAATGTGAAGGAGACGGGTAAATTTCGCCTGCGTCATATTCCACATCACCCGCGGGGATAAGTTCTGCACTGATAATTGTAGTGTCGGCATAATTGAACTCAGTTGCGAGTGTGGCACAACTGGTGATACTTGCAGGTATGGCGGCCTCAAGTTGTGGAATGCCTTCCGTAGATGAGTCACTATTGCAGCCGTAAAGAGCAATACACAAAGGTGCTAAAGCTAAGGGAATCCATAGATTTTCCGTTTTCATATTAATCCTCATTATTCATACCTGAATGGTAATATGTTAAACGTATAACATATGATTTGCAGGGTAAATACTGATAAGAATTTAATGACTAATGGGTCTCAGTTTCTACATTGTTGGGAAATAGATCGCAGTTGGTTTGACAAAACAGAAATTTAAGCAGCTTTTAACTAAGATAAATACTTTGCTAGCAATGTGATAATGTCATTTGGATTGGCTGAGGTGTTTTGTACAGAGGCTGCAAATCTTGTTGAGCTTTGTTTTACTATGGGTATAAAAAAAGGCTCATGAATAAACATGAACCTGCGTATAATCAAGACTGTACAGTATAATAATGCTTATTTTTCAGTGTCTCTATAATCTTTTTCTACAGCGTTGAGCCTTAGGGTAAATGCTTGTAAGTGTGTGCGCATTTCTGCCTCAGCTTGTTGACCGTCTTGTGCGATAACCGCTGCAATAATTGCGTCATGCAGGCCTACTGGATGGACTTTGTCATGGCTAGGTTCAAATTTTGAAGTTGCATTACTGATAACTTGCAACAGAGATTTGACGATAGCCGCGAGAAAACGATTTCCTGACATATCAGCTAAAATATAATGCACTTTCTGGCGTGAATAAACGGTATCAGAATAGTCTAATATGTGTTCTTCACAGCGAGAGGCCTCACGTAATTTTTCTGCCAGTTCAGGGGTGCAATTTTGCGCTGCTAATTTAGCCACCATAGGCTCAATTTGTAATCTTGCCTCGCAGACTTCGGCGAATGACATTTTTTCCATGATGAACAATTCCTGACACACATTAGTCAGTCGTTCAAATGTCATCAGTTTTACGAAAGCGCCACCCATCGCACCTTGTTTAATTTCTACAAGGCCACTCGCTTCAAGTCCCTTGATTGCTTCTCGCACTACAGTGCGACTTATTTGAAACAATTCAATGAGTTCTCGTTCGGATGGTAGTTTATCACCAGCTAAATACTTACCTTCAAAAATAGCATTCTTTAGTTGGTTTCCTATTTCATCGGAAGCTTTCATGTGTTTGACGGAGGTAAAGTTAACCAAGTTCAGTGTCCTAAATTTGTTCTGGTTTATATTCTATCATGCTCATACATATGCTTAATAGTTATGCTGATGAAATATCCTTGTTTTCCCACTCCTATTTATGCGTCACAACTGCTTGTAAGTATATGACTCAAATTCGATTATTTGCTTTCTGCTGATATTCATCTGTTGAATTTCTCTCATCGGTAATGCCTATTATATTTTTGTTGTTAGAAAGTCACAAAATCACTTTTTTTTGAGAGCTACTCCAAAGATGCAATAACTATCCCTTTATGGGTAATATCATATGTCATACATTTAACGTATCAAATTTGGGGTTAACATTAACTATTATCATATTAAGACTTTTCCCCACTTTCTGAGCGAACCCTACTTTTGATGCAAGTAGAACACAGTAGCTCTGTACGGTTATGAGCGGGTCCAATATCGCAGTTAATGCTGTTGGCCCCATTGTGACAGTGAGGGCAAAAGGAGTATGACAATGAGTAATAATGATTCAAAGAAGCCGGAAGCAATCGATCAATACACCGCGAATGTCCTGCAAAATGGTATTTCACGACGTAGCTTTTTAACTCGTGCTGCAGTGGGTACTGGCGCAGTTGCATTTACCGGTCTAAGTGGCGGAATGGCTTCTGCTGCAACAGATGAAGCCTGCCAAAACGCAGCTAAAAGTTCAGATGGCGGCGCAACGTTAGAGTTTATGCCTAAGCCGAAACCGATTTCTGACAGACTGATCGTATCGACACAAACGTTCGACGTGGTTGTGGTTGGTGCGGGTGCTTCAGGTGTTCCTGCAGCACTATCAGCGGCTGAGAATGGCGCTAAAGTTGCGGTATTACAAAAGCAAGCGATTGTCGTTTCTCAAGGTAACACAGGTTCTGGTATTGATTTGGCCAACAGCGATAAGGCTGGTGTCGAAGCCATGGTTAGCCGTTTAATGAGCGACAGTGCTCACCGTTGTCACCCTGAACTTGTTAGAGAATGGGCGTATAACTCTGGTGAGGCAGTTTCTTGGGTTATCGATCGTGCTAAAAAAGGTGGCGCGCAAATCGTAGACCAAGGCACTAAAGTGCAACATGGTATCCGTGGTGTCACTGAACATAAGCTCAATTTTGTGACCTCATTTTGTGGCCCTAAGCCATATACCACAGGTGACGGCATGCGTGATTTAGCTAAAGTAGCTGAAAAAGCGGGTGTTAAATTCTTCTTCAACATGCCTGCACAACAACTAATCCAAGATGAATCTGGCAAAGTTATTGGTGTTATTGCCAAAGACCGTGATGGCAAATACCACAAATACCTTGCTAAAAAAGGTGTGATTTTGTCGTCTGGTGATTATCAGAATAACGAAGCAATGTGTAACTTCTTCATTCCTGATTTGAAGCATTTTGAACGCAAGCAAATGGATCGTACTGGCGATGGTTTCTCTATGGCTTACTGGGCCGGTGGCGTAATCGAACCTATCGGTCATACCAAAATGTTGCACGATTTTGACGCCGGTCCAGCTTCAATGTGTGATATGCCATTCCTTGCTGTTAACCGCAAAGGTAATCGTTTCGTCAATGAAACGGTTGAAATGTCATTGATGAATAACTACCTACGTGATGCAGAAAATGCGGGTAACTACTCTCAAGTCTTTGATTCTAATTACATGGACCAAGCTGCTAACTGGCCTGGAAAACTGTACTCACCTGAAGAAATGAAAATCTATATGCCTGAAGATCCAGCGCCTAAGGTCGGCGTGTTTGCATCTCAGACAAATACCTACTCAGCCAATACCTTGGAAGAGCTTGCAGTAAAACTGGAATGTGACCCTAAAACCTTCGTTGCCAATGTTAAGCGCTATAACGAGCTTTGCAAAACCGGTAAAGATGACGATTTTGGTAAGCCTTCATCAAAAATGCTTCCTGTTGTTAAAGCCCCTTTCTATGGCATTCACCGCCGCATGCGTATCTCAACCCTTTGTTCAGGAATGCTAGTCGATAAAAATCATCAAGCGCTTGATGCTGATGGCAACAAAATTGGCGGCTTATTCGTTATCGGTAACTTAGGTGGTGGCTTCTATGGTGGCGTTGATTACCCACTGACTGTATTCGGATTGTCACTAGGACGTTGTTATACGTTTGGCTACTTAGCAGGTAGGTATGTGGCCAAGCTATAAAACGAACACCCAGTTAAATGGATGCCTGACACTTGGCAACCTTCCCAATGAATAATGGAATAACACAATGAAGAAATTAACACTGCGCAACATCATGCTTTGTCTTGCATTGAGCTTTTTCGCAAGCGGTGCAATGGCAAACAATAACACCTTATTGGATCAAACTCATGCGGCTAAAGGACTCAAATGTGCTAGCTGCCACGGTAAAGCTGAAATTCGTGAACCTGTGACTATGTCTAAATGCGTGACATGTCATAACACCCAAAAGCTAGCAGCCAAAACCAAGAATGTGAAACCTACAAATCCACATGAAAATCGTCATTTTGGCACTGAAACTGACTGCCTTAAATGTCACAGCGTACACCAAAAGTCAGAGAACTACTGTGGCAGTTGCCACCTTCGTTTTGACTTTGTTGTGCCATAAGTCGGCCATTTGGCACCTTAATATCTCGACCATAAGAAAAGTTAACAATAATTAGGATGAGAAAAATGATGATGAAAACAAAACTACTACCTTTGGTTGTGGCATGCCTAGCAGCAAGCCCAGCCTTTGCGGCCGAGCCAATGGCCAATTTATTTAATGACGGCAGTGTAAATGGTCAATTTCAATTATTTGACTTCCAACGTAACTTTGATGGCGATAGTACTGATCGACGTGATACATCATTCGGTGGTCTTTTCTACCTGCGATCCGGAGAAGCTAACGGTATAAGCTTTGGCAGTTCATTTGCTTCAGCTAACCCAATTTGGGATGCAAACGATGATGGTCTGTATGGCCTTGTTGGTGGTGGAGCGCCGGGCTCTAAGGTTGAACGTACATCTGTTAACCGTTTGCAAGAATACTTTGTTAGCGGCAACTGGTACGACACTAAAATAGTGGTTGGTGCGCAAGAGTTACGAACTCCCATGATGAACCCGTTCCCATTAAGAGCAATCCCGTTCACCTATCGCGGTGCCAGTATTAAGAATACCTCAATTGAGAACTTGGGCGTGTCAGCGCTGTATATCACTGATTACATGGGCTGGACCAACGAAGAGTTTGCTAGTGTGGCTGATGGTATCCGGGGGGAATTTGCACGTAAGGGCGTTTTCATCGATGTTGAAGACAACCCTATTTACGCCTTAGGTTTAGATTACAATCTGCCGTTAAATGCGGTCAAAGCCAAAACCAGTCTGTGGTACTACTCCATGGAAGACGTTTACAATCAGTATCATGTGAAATTGGACATGAGCGGTAAAATGGGCGCTGCCAACTGGTACTTCATTCCGTCTTATTTAAAACAAGACTCTACAGGTAAGCTAGATCAGAGCGCTGCACAGTTTGATACTTACCAGGCTGGGTTCCATTTAGGGATGAAATGGAGTGGGTTTGATGCCACGATTAAGTACGCAAAAACCGGTGATGGCGATGTTGTTGCCCCATTTGGTGATGAAAAAGTGATCATTCAGCAGGTGATTCAGTCTTCGCGTGCTAATGAAGAAGGTTACGGTGCTCAGCTAGCATACAACTTTGCACCTGACTCTGCTCTCAGTGGTGTGAGCACATATCTTAACTGGGCTAGTTATCAGATTGATGGTGATTCAAGTAAAGACATTGATGAAACCGACTTGTCTGTTACTTACGATCTTTCTCAGTTTGTAAATGGTCTAAGTGTACGCGCACGTCATGCCATTGTTAATTACTCTACAGGCGATGACCTAACTGACACTCGTTTTTACGTCTACTATAAATTTGCTTTGTAATTGGGTTACAGCATATAGACTAGCTCTAAAATAGAGTGACGTTTTGTTAAGCCAGTTGGAATATCCAACTGGCTTTTTTATGTCAGTTAGCTTGCAGAATGCGTGGTTTAGGTTGTCAGCATAGAATGATCGATGCTGATTTCCTCGGTGTAGAAATCAAGTGTGTCGTTATAATTTTGCTGGAATTATGAATGGATTAATTATCTATTTCGGATGTTTATCATTTAACTGCAGTAAATCCCAAAGATTGCCATAAAGATCTTCAAATACCGCCACAGTGCCATAGTCTTGCTCTTGAGGCGGGCGCACAAACTTAATCCCATCAAGTTGCATGCGGTTATAGTCGCGCCAAAAGTCATCGGTATTCAAAAAAAGAAATACCCGTCCGCCAGCTTGGTTACCAATAAAATCATGTTGCTCTGGTTTTGATGCCCGCGCTAACAGCAAAGATACCCCGTTTGAACCCGGAGGTGCGACTACAACCCAGCGTTTGTCTTGTTCTGCTTGATAGGTGTCTTCAATCAATTCAAACTTCAATTTATTGACATAAAAATCGATGGCTTCATCGTAATCATTCACCACTAGCGCGATGTGAACTATAGACTGTTTCATTATTATCCTTTGATAGCTTTGTAAGTTAGCGTTGTATATTAGCTAGTGAGTTAATGCAAAATTTACTGTGCCATCGATTATGCATTAATTAATCTGAACTCGGGATAACAAATACCTCGCAAACAGCCCTTTGCCTTGCTAACTGCGTTATTTTTTACATGAGAAGACTTGCAACAGGCCCGCTATTGACGCGTTAATTGGTCAGGTTTGGTGATCTTGACGCATAAAAAAAGCCACAGTAATGAACTGTGGCTTACTGATACTAGCGAGTCAGTTAATTCTAAATCGATTAGTTCTTTTTAGAATATTTTGCCGCTTCTTCACCTGCTAAGCGACCGAAGGTGATGATGCCTGAAATTGCATTGCCACCTAAGCGGTTAGCACCATGAACACCACCAGTGACTTCACCAGCGCCATACAAGCCAGGTATAACCTGTTTCTGAGCATTCATGACTTCAGTTTTAGTGTCGATCATCACGCCACCCATAGTGTGGTGAACCCCAGGTGTCACTTCGATTGCATAGTAGTTACCTTCGTTTAGTGCACGAGGTAGATTTGGACGCTCAAAATCAGTGTCTTTACCGCTGCTCACTAAGCTATTATAACGTGCAACTGTTTCGGTTAACGCTTTACCGTCAATACCTTCCATCTTGCCTAATTTCACTAAGCTGTCTGCCGATGGTGCAACACCTAAACCAATATACTTATCGATTTTAGACAGTGATTTACGTACAGAGTCATCAAAAATCAAATAAGCTGATTTACCCGTTTGCGCTAAGATTGCCGCTGATGCTTTATCACGAGTGGTAATTTCGTTAACGAAACGCTTACCTTCACGGTTAACCAAAATCGCACCATTACCACGTACCGCTTCAGTGACCATTACGCCACCTTTTACTGATAGTGTTGGATGAGCTTGGATGTATTCCATGTCTTTCAAAGCGCCACCGGCATTTTCAGCCACATCCAGACCATCACCTACAGCACCAGGTTGGTTAGTAGAGATAAAGCCTTTTAATGAAGGATCAAGCTTAGCGACACGTTCGTTATTTTTAGCGAAACCACCCGTTGCTAAGATGACTGCATCGGCTTTCACCCAGTAGTAACCTTTATACATTCCCTTAACCAGAATACCTTTCACTTTGCCGCTGTCATCTTTAAGCACTTCAATGCCACGAGTGTTCATGCGTAAGTCGATATTGCGTTTTACGGCATTATCATAAAGCACTTGAACAACATGAGCACCCACACCTGCGCCACCAGTTGGACGGTGTGCACGCTTAACCGATGCACCACCCATCATGCCAACATCGGTTAAATCGGCGCCCATTTTGGTCATCCAATCAACTGAGCCTTTAGAGTGCGAGCTTAAGACTTCAACTAATGCTGGATCGTTTATATCGCGGCCGCCTTTCATGGTGTCTTTGAACATTAGCTCAGGGCTATCTTTAATTTCTTTGGCTTTTTGTTGATCAGTCCAAGCAGCGTTCATGCCACCTGCAGCCAATTTAGCGTTACCGCCGATAACAGGCTCTTTTTCAATCAGAATGACTTTCGCACCATTATCTGTTGCCGATATTGCCGCAGAGAAACCTGCGCCACCAGAACCGACAACCACTACATCAACCGTATCGTGAGGTGCACTAGCAAGAGCAGCCTGACGTTCTGTTTTATCTTTGGCCAGTTCAGCAATAGTGGGTTCGTCACGTTTCCATTTTTTAGCATATGGCATATTGAAATCGAAGCTGTGGCAAGAATCACAGTACACCATCGATTTTTCGTGCGCGCTGTGACATGAGGTACAAGCCACTTCACCAGGAAAATGTGAAGCATGGGCATTGTAATGTTCATGTTTTGTGGTTTCAGCCACTTTAGCTAAAGTGCCATGGCAAGAAACACATTGGGCATTTTCATAGGTTAAGCTGTCGTTTGATAGCTCGCCATCTGGAGTATGACAGCTATCACACTCTTGGTTTTGCTCATGGAATTCAGCTAAGTTATCAGCCGCAACAGCGTTGCCCATTAGGCCTGCTGTGCCCATTAGCGTGGCAAGGCAGACTGCAAGTTTCATTTTTTTCATTTTTGCTCCTCCTTCTAAACCTAATGATGCTTAGTTGATTAGGTATAAAAGCCAGTTATTGTTTTAGTGTGGCTGAAGTGAGATCACTTCACTTTAAAAGTTCGGTCTAAAATTAGGTGTTAAGTTGTTCAGCGGTTACTTCTGCTTACCTTAATCTTTATCCATGCCACTAAAACCAGCAATAAGATAAACACCAGCAGTGACAGAAATGACAACTCAATCACAAGCATGAAAAGGTGCTATGCAAAGATGCATAGCTATAAGGGCGTGTATGCACTTTTGCATAGCTTATGTGGCGCTAGATCACATCGAATTAATATTTAGGTAAAAGGTACATAATGATTTACTAATTCGCGGAATGCGGCACAGTTTCAAATGAGCGAAATAGTTAACATCGCAGTATGAAGATCCTATTACTATTAGTTATTACCCTCACTTTTCCTGCATTCGCGCAAGACAGCATTGTGCTAGGTGTGCATTCAAAAACAGCGCCATTAGAGTGGCGTAATAACGGAGTGGATCAAGGATTTAACATTGAGTTGATGGATAGAATTGGTCAGCTTACTAACAAGCGCATTCTTGTGCGGCGTAAGAGTTTTCAGCAATTAGTTCAAGATGTGTATAACCCTAACAGCGATATTGACGTGATTGTTGTGGTGAGCCCGGTGAACATGGATCGTAAGTTGGCTCAATCTGATCCTATCTATGCCACCCACGCTAAAGCTTATACTTTGCAGGGTAAGGGGTTAATTAACAGTTGGGCAGATTTGATTGGTAAGCGGGTGGCCATTAAAAAAGGCGCTTTTGTTGATGTTTTTTTATCTGATCATCTGCAAAACTTTGATCGCGTGGATGTTGATTTGTATGAAACCGGTTTTCAATTACTGATTAAAAATCAAGTCGACGTGGTGATTGCTGAAAGCTTTGTTGCGCGGCGTTTACTTCCGTTGTATCCATCGGTGCGCAGTTCGAGTGATGCCCTCATTTATGGCGCGTTTAATTTTGTCGCTAATGAGTCGAAAACTGAACTCATGTATCAAATTAATGAAGCGCTTAGGCAGTTAAAATTATCAGGCGAATACGACAGACTGGTTAATAAATGGTTTGGTACCGGGCGTGAAAAAGTGGATTTAACCTCTTCTGAAAAGCGCATGTTTGCTCTAGCCATTTTAGTGGCGATTATTTCTGCTATCGGGATGATTTTCACCGGATTGATAAGCGCTAGTTTACGCCGTCATACTAAAGCCCTTGATGCCGAACTCATTCAGCGCAGGCGCATTGAAGCTGAGATATCTGAATTATCTAAACAGTTCCAATCTGTTCTCGATGGCATCCCCAATGGTGTAACCATAGTAAACCAAGACTTGCAGCATTTATGGAGTAACGATAACAATATTCATTTGTTAGATTCAGCAGCATTTTACTATATCGACAACCATGCATTTGTTCTTAAAACGGCGGTGCTCGAGGTACTCTCTAGCCAAACCCCCTTGATTGCAGAGATGCGCTATCAACAGCAGTTTTGGCAATTACAAATCCATCCTATTGCAGAAAAACAAGTGGTGATTCTACTTGAGGAAACCACTGAGCAGCATAGATTGAGGCAAGCAAATGAAGAAGTTAGCCGCTTAGCGTCACTAGGGGAGTTGTCTGCGGGAATTGCTCATGAAATCAATAATCCAACCGGCCTGATTGTGCATGCGGTATCATTATTTACCGCGGCCTTAAAAGACTTAACCCCAGCAGCAAGGCATTATCAGCAACAAAATCCTTTTTGGCTTATTGCAGGATTACCCCCAGATGTTGCCATTGAAGAGCTTCAGTACAGTTGCGGCTCTATTGAAGAGGGCGCCAAACGTATCAGCCGAATTGTTAATGATTTAAAACGTTATGCCATGCCGCATATTGCCGATCAATATGCTCGAGTAAGCCTAAATGACGTGGTTCAAGTTGCCCAGCGTCTTACCGCTAATCAAACCAAGGTCCATCAGATCAGCATGAGGTTATGTCAACCTAGTCCTATAATTAAGGGCGATGCGCAACAGTTACATCAGGTATTAATCAACCTTATTCAAAATGCTTGTCATGCCTGCACTGAACAACATGGCGAGATTATTATAGAAACTCGCATTGCTGGCAATACGGCAATATTGAGCATTATCGATAACGGTTGCGGCATGAATAGCGCCACGCTCAAACGTATTACCGAGCCCTTTTTTACCACCCGTCGCAACGAGGGCGGCAGTGGTTTGGGTTTATCGGTATGCAGCAAAATAATTAAAGAGCATCAAGGCGAAATGCAGATGCAGTCGAGTTTAGGCAAAGGCACGCAAATTAGTCTGATTTTTGCATTGGAACAACACATATGAAATTGGCCAGAAATATTCTGTTAATCGACGACGAAGCCGCCTGGTTACGCACACTCGCGATAACCCTTAACCGTCTCGTTCCTGAGGCTGACATAGATACTTGTTTAGACAGCCGTCAAGTACACAGCCGCTTACAAGTGGGTGATTATGCGCTAGTACTGGTCGATCTTACTATGCCATTTCACTCTGGCGAAGAGCTGTTAGCGATGATCCGCAGTGACTTTCCCAATACTCGGGTGATTATTGTGACTGGGGTGAATGAGGTTGATACCGCAGTGCGCTGTATTAAAAATGGCGCTTATGACTACTTCATCAAAACAGACAATGTCGATAATCTCGCGCGTACGGTACGCCGAGCGCTAGAAGTGGTTGGGCTTGAAAGAAACTACCTGTATATCAAAGAAAAATTCTTAAGTCGTACTCTAGATAACCCGCAAGCGTTCAATAATATTTTAACTTGTGAGCCACAGTTATTAGATCAATTTCGTTATCTTGAAGCCGTATCTTGTAGCCCTGAACCCTTGCTAATTTATGGTGAAAGCGGCACTGGCAAAAGCGAGTTCGCCAAATCTTGCCATGCGCTTTATAACCCGAATGAACCTTTTATTAGCATTAATCTTGCCGGTATTAGTAGCGAGTCCTTTGAGCAAAAAATGAGTGGCCAGCTGTATCATCACCATAATGGCGAGCTTGAAGCGGTTGCAGGCCTATTGCATCAAGTAGGAAGTGGGGTGCTGTATTTGAATGAAATAGGCGCGTTGCCTCTGGATGCACAAGTTAAGCTATTAGCGCTGTTAGAAACTAAACAATATTACCCTTTAGGCAGCGACACCGCTTATCCGGTTAAATGTAAGTTTGTGGTATCGACTCAAGATGACTTACTCAAACTACACCAAGCTGGTGAGTTTAGAAGCGATTTACTCTACCGCTTACGGGCTCATAAAATTAAATTACCACCGTTAGCAGAACGGCAGTTAGACATTGCTATGTTAATCAATCATTTCATCGCCCTTGCTGCCGCTGAAATGAATCTACCTGCGCCTATTCAGCCTCCCGATTTAGCGCCCAAACTCGCCAGTTATGATTTTCCTGGTAACCTTCATGAACTCAAAGGCATGGTTTTTGATGCTGTGAGCCGAAGTGATGGCATAGCGCTTAATACCTCTGCTTTTATGGAAGCGATTAATGAACACAAGTCATTAACGGCAGCGCCACAAGACCGCGTTATTTTCCCCAAACAACTGCCCACGATAGCGCAGATGAACCAAGCATTAATGGACGAAGCCATGAGCCGCACTGCCAATAACCAAACCGCAGCAGCGCAAATACTGGGTATTAGTCAAAGTGCGCTGAGCCGCCGGCTTAAAGGGAGTTAGCTGTAAATACAGAATATTTATAAAACATAATTTTGTTCCTATTTACGCTTTTCGCATTTCAATATGGCTCTTTGAGAGATTCATTTACCTAACAACGTTCACCTTAACCTCGCCTTAACCCCTCCATCGGTATGCTGGTGCCATTATTGTGTAATACACAGGTTTGGGGATGCAGTTGATGATGGTAAAACCGGCGCTACGAAAAGCGATGCTGGCACTGATGGTGACGAGCCTGTTGGGCTGCAGCAGTGTCGATAATGTCAATTACGCTGACCGAGCCAGTCAAGCTGAGGCGAATACGAGCCAACGTTTAATTGAGCAGTTGCTGCTGGCCTCAAAGACACAAGATGTGCCGACACAATCGATAGCGCGTTTAACTGACTTAGTTAATGTGCCTGAGTTGCAAAGCTTTATATCTGCTGCTCTGCAGAATAACCCTAGTTTGCAACAAAGCGTAGTGGCATTGAAAATGGCCTATGCCCAACACGGTATTACTTCTGCTAGCCGTTTGCCGTCAGTAGATGCCAGCTTTAGCGGCACTTCAACCGAAGACAGCGATGACAGTTATACCACTGATATTACCGTGAGTTGGGAGCTAGATTTATGGCAAAAAATTGCTGACAGCAGCAACGCTGCATTAAAAGACATTGCCAGCACGCAAGCCAGTCTTCAAAGCGCGCAAGACTTAGTCGCCGCCAACGTGATGCGCAGTTGGTTAGACATTAGCCTTAAACAACAACTTGTGGCGATTGAAACCCAGCGTTTAACGGTATTAGACAACAATAAAGCACTTATTTTAGCGCGTTATCGTGTTGGCTTAGGCAGTTTAGAAGATCTCGATAATGCCAATACTAGTGTCGCCAGTACACAAGCTACCTTAGCCGATTATCAACAACAGCTTGCCCAAAGCAAGCGCGATTTGACCTTGCTTACAGGGCAATGGACCGGCAACGATTTAGCGGTAAACATTACTGCGGAATTTCCTGCAGTGTTGAATCCTATTAGTTCACTAGGGCAACAAAATCTAAGTCAACGTCCTGATATTAAAACTGCATTTTACAATATTGAAGCCGAAGCATTACGTACCGATGCCGCCTATAAGGCTATGTTGCCGTCGATCAGTTTATCAGCCAGTTTGACCGACATGGCGCAGTCGCCAACAGATGCATTACTCACCGGACCTTTATGGAGTGTGCTTGGGCAATTATCTGCGCCCTTGTTCCAAGGTGGCAAATTATCATCACAAGCTGAGTTAGCCCAATTAACCACAGAGCAGCGCTATTGGGTCTATCAAGAAACCCTATTAAATGCGGTTAACGAAGTGGAAAATACTGTGGGCCAAGAATACTCCCTCGCCAAACAACAACAGCATTTAATCGAAGCGCAACTCAGCGCCGAGCGCAGTTTTGTCAGTTACGAGCAAAAGTATCGTCAAGGCTTAGTCGACATTTTTGATTTACTAACCGTGCAACAGCAAACCTTTGATGTTGAAGCGCAACTTGCTAACACCATTTATAACCGTCTTATAAACCGTATTGATTTAGGCCTAGCGTTGGGCTTAGGGGTATTACATGAAGCTTAATCGTCTAAACGTTATTGTCACCGTATTATCATTGGGCAGTATTTTTGCTGCCTTAGGTTATACCGTCTCGCAATTACCGCCTGCGCCTAACCAACAAGCATCTACTACAGAGCAACCTATTAACCCAGTGGCGAGTACAGCAGCAATCTCATTATTACCTCAAGTGGGGGTAGTGGCTGTCAACGGACAACAATATCAAGCTGAAGTCATCGGTTTTGGTGAAGCAAGACCACGTTATGAACTTACGTTAAGCGCCGAAGTAAGCGGTAAGATTGACAGTGTTCATCGTCAGTTTGAATCCGGTCTGGTGATTAAAAAAGGCACAGTATTAGGCCAAATTAATGATATCAGTTATCAGCAAGCATTAACGCAAGCGCAAACCGATGTCGCCCAGGCTGAGCTCGATTTACTCGAGGAACAACGCCAAGGTGAACAAGCAAAATCAGAATGGTTACGTTCAGGTTTTTCTGGTGAGCCTGAATCACCGTTAGTGCTCAGAACACCACAATTGGCCCAAGCGACTGCCGCATTAGAAAATGCCAAGTTAACCCTTAAAAAAGCTAAGCAAGATGTGGCCTATACCAAGATTACTGCGCCATTTGATGCGCTAGTGGTGAGTCGTGATATTCAGCCCGGAAGTTATGTACAAACCGGCACCCAACTGGGCACTTTATACAGCGTTGCAGACGTTGAAATTAATGTGCCATTGTCAGATTTACAGTGGCAAAACCTGCCAGAGTTTGACAATGCACAGCTTGCTAAAACCCCTTGGGATGTCACCTTGTACAGCGCCGATGGTCGTAACCAGTGGCAAGGTTATATTGAGCGTGTTGAACAGCATTTAACCCAAACTAGTCGTCAACGTTCATTAATTGTGGTGGTCGACAATCCACTCACGCAACAAACTCACTTGTATCCAGGCACCTTTGTTAAAGCACAAATCAACGGCAAATCATTAAGTGATTTATGGCAATTACCGTCGTCGGCTATTTCACAACAAGGTGATATTTGGTTTATCAATGATAGCAGTCAATTGGCTAAATCAGCTGCCAATATCGCCTTTGAAAAAGACGGTTTTGTGTATGTATTGCCTATTGTTAGTGAGCAAAGAGGTCGACCGAGCTTAATCCAAATTGTTAAGCGCCCTTTAAGCAGCTTTAAAGTGGGCACTAAGGTGCTTGCTAAGTTAGAGGTTTAAGCCATGTCGGGATCTCAATCTACACACTCAGGGGCGATAGCCTGGTTTGCTAGAAATTCAGTAGCGGCTAACTTGCTGTTAATTGCCATGATAATCGTGGGTCTTTTCTCCTTAGGCAGCTTACGCAAAGAGGCCTTTCCGAGTTTAGAACCCGACAGGGTGACAGTGTCGGTGACTTACGACAGTGGCGACCCAGTGCTGGCTGAAGAAGGCATAGCAATTAAAATTGAAGATGCATTAGAAACCGTGCCGGGCATAAAACGGATAACGTCAACATCCAACGCCAATGGCAGTAGTGTGATAATTGAGAAAACCAGCGCTTATGATTTAGACACTTTACTCACTGATATTAAAACCAATGTCGATGCGATTTATAACTTTCCTAGTGAAGCTGAAAAACCCGTTATTGATAAAATGCGCATGCAAGATCATGCCTTGTGGATTGAGATCTACGGCGATGCTGACCGCGCGACGTTGCAGGCATTAGCCGAACAACTTAAATCGGATTTATTAAGTCAGTCAGCCATTCACGATCTCGAGATTAAAGCCAAAGCCGAACCGATGATTTCTATAGAAATTGATGAAGCTAAGTTGCAAGCCTATGGACTGACGTTTGCCTCCGTGGCCAGTGCTGTGAATGCCGAATCGTCAGCATCCATTTCGACTAGCCTATATAACGACGACAAAACCGTGCGGCTAAAAGTATCACAGCAAGCTTACCAATTAGACGATTTTATGGCGATTCCGGTGATCACCAACAGTCAAGGTTCGCTGATAACCTTAGGTGATATTGCGACTATTAAAGACGGTTTTGCCGACGATACCTTTGTGTTGTCGCGTTATAACCAAGCTAACTCAAGCGCGATTGAAATTGTGATGGACGAAAATGGCGATATTGTTGATATTGTTGAGCAAGCTAAGCAAGTCGTCGAAAAATGGCGCAGTTCTAATGTATTACCCGACAACGTCAGTATTGCTACTTGGCATGACAAAAGCACGCTGATTATCGAACGCTTAAGCTTATTGGTTAAAAATGCCTTGAGTGGTATCGCTTTGGTATTCATTATTTTAGCGTTATTTTTAAACTTGCGAGTGGCGTTTTGGGTTGCTGCAGGGTTACCGTTTGTGTTCTTCGGCACCTTGTTTTTTATGAGCAATACTTTTGCTGGCTTAAGCCTAAATGAAATGACCACTTTTGGATTTATTATGGCGCTGGGGATTGTCGTCGATGATGCAGTGGTGGTGGGCGAGAGTGTTTATAGCACTCGGCAAAAATACGGCGACAACATCGACAACACTATCAAAGGTACTTTAAAAGTGGCAACCCCAACGATATTTGGTGTGTTAACCACAGTAGTCGCTTTTGTTGCCTTAGCTAATGTTGAAGGTAATTTAGGGCAGATTTATGCCCAGTTTGGTACTGTCGTCGCCATTTGTTTGATGTTGTCGTTGGTTGAATCTAAATTTATTCTACCGTCACATTTAGCGCATATTAATACTCAAAAAAGTGCCAAGAAATCATGGTTTAATCATATCCAACATGCTGCCGATAGTGGCTTGCAGTGGTTTAGTCGAGTGATTTATCAGCCACTTATTGAGTTTGCATTACGGTTTCGTTATGCGGTGGTATTGCTGTTTATCGCACTGTTTATTGTGGTTGCAGGTATGCCGATAACGGGCAGCGTGCGAGTGGCATTTTTTCCTGATATTGCTGGCGACACTGTCGTTGCCGACTTTTCGATGCAAAATGACGCCAGTTTTGGCCAGACCTATAAAAATTTAATGACCTTAGAAACTGCTGCAAAACAAGTCGATGCTCAGCTGGTGGCCGAACAACAGCATAATAAGGACAGCTATTTAACCAGCTTGCATGTGATGGCAAGCAGCAGTGACTCGGGCCAAGTTCAGGTTGAGTTAGCGCCAGACAGTCCTTATAGCCTCAAAGAATTTAGCCAAAAATGGCTTGAGCTTGTTGGCCAAATGGAAGGCATAAAAAAGCTGAAAATATTGTCGAAGCAAGAAATGCTTGATAATTTTAAAGTGGAAATTAAAGCCAGCGATACCGATTCCGTCTTTGCTGTTGGCCAAGCGATAAAAGCGCAGCTAGAAACCATGGATGGCGTCAGTGGTATCGATAACAATTTAGACATAGGCGAGCCGCAATATCGTTTTGAATTAACCGCGCAAGGTCGGGCCCTGGGATTTGACACCGAAACCTTATCGAGCCAGATATTGCAGTCATTTGGCGGTGGTGTAGTACAGCGTTTTCAACGTGGCAAAGATGAGGTAAAAGTACGAGTACGTTACCCTGATGAAGATCGTCAAACCATCGAAGATATTAAGCTTGCCAATGTTCGAACTAGCGACGGTACTATTGTGCCATTAAGCCACGTGGCGCAGATTTTTAATGATTACCAACCGTCGAACATTACCCGTATTGACAGTCAACGGGCGGTATACATCAGTGCTGTACTAGACAAAGATAAAATTGCCTCAAACGAGCTTGTTAGTCAGCTAAAGCAGACGTTAGTGCCGCAGTTAGCAGTGCAATACCCCGGTGTGAGTTTCAATTTTGCCGGTGAGGCTGAGCAACAAGCTGAAACCACAAGTTCGATAGGGTCGATGTTTGTGCTGGCGTTAATTGCCATTTATGCCTTGCTAGCCATCCCGTTAAAATCATACATACAACCGGTGATTATCATGACCGCGATTCCGTTTGGTATTGTTGGCGCCATTTTAGGCCATTGGTGGAATGACTTAACCATTAGTATTTTATCGTTAAATGGTATTTTGGCCTTAAGTGGCGTGGTGGTAAACGACAGTCTATTGCTGGTATCGCGCTATAACGAGTTGATTAAAGAAGAGGGATTGTCGGTACACGATGCTATTGTTGAGTCATGTACCAGCCGGCTTCGTGCGGTATTGCTTACCTCAGTGACGACCTTTGCTGGTTTAGCACCTTTGTTAGGCGAAACCTCGTCACAAGCACAGTTTTTAATACCTGCTGCGGCAGCGCTGGGTTATGGTATTTTATTTGCTACCGTCATCACCTTGATTTTGACGCCATCTTTGTTGCTCATTCAATGTGAGTTGAAAGCATTTATCAATCACGTTATGGCTAAACTGCGCCCAAATCACCATACGACAAGCTCAGTGGCGTCGTAAACCGAGGAATATATTCGATGTTCACCGACAAGTTGCAGTTGTTATTGGTTGAAGACGATCTTGATTTAGCTACCGCAGTGATCGAGTACCTAGAGCTAGAAGGTATTCTTTGTGACCATTCTGCCAATGGCAGTGCAGGGCTGAATCTGATTTTACTCAATCGCTATGATGCAGTGATATTGGATTTGAACTTACCTAAAATGAACGGTTTGCAAGTGTGTGAATCTTTGCGGCTGCAAGGTATCGATGTACCAGTACTCATGCTTACCGCGCGCGACACGCTTAACGATAAGCTCGACGGCTTTGCCAAAGGTGCTGATGATTACCTCATTAAGCCGTTTGCAATGGAAGAGCTCATTGTACGCATTCGAGTATTATCCCGTCGCCGAAGTGGTCAAGCTATGCGCCTAACCGTGGCCGATTTGGTCCTCGATTTGCAGCAGAAGCAGGCGTTTCGTAATGGGGTAGGCTTAAAGCTATCGCCGACAGCGTTTAAAATTTTAGACGTGTTAATACGAGCGAGCCCTAACCCTGTGTCGCGTGAAAAACTGATGCAAAGTGTGTGGGGAGATGACCAACCAGACAGTAATAGTTTAAAAGTACACATGTTTAATTTACGTAAACACCTTGATGGCAACCAGGAACTCAAGTTGCTGCATACCGTTAGTGGTCATGGCTTTGCCATTAAAGATAACCAGTAGGATAGCCATTAGATGAAATTAACTCCGAGCCTGCGAATTTTTGTACTACTGGTCATGTTGTTTACTGGTATTAGTACCATTTTAATTTTATCGATGCTCAGTGTGCACTATTTTATTTCTGGTATGGACCAAATCTTACAATCTACCATGTACGCTCAAGCACAAGATCAACAGGTTATCGATGGTCAGCCGAAAACATCACATTTTTTTACGGTGGCTTCACGTTGGCAAGACCTACCCGAAGAGATCCAACAAAATATTAAGTCTGAGCCTAGCGAGTTTAACGTCTTGTATAAAAACATTATTGGCGGCTCGCCCATTACGCCCCCTGTAAAAGGCTTTTTTGTTATAAAAGTGCTTAAAGGCAATGAGGTGCGATATGTCTCCAGTACCTTTGACAGTAAAGCTGGCACTATGTCTCCTCCTAAAGGCATTCCCTTTTTTGTGGTGATATTAGCGACTGCAATTTTAGGTATTGTGATGTTTACTATCGTGTTGATGTTAATGATGCGAAAAGTGGCGCGGCCAATGAAGCGTTTAAGAACTTGGGCGAAAGGATTAAATAGCCAGCAATTAGCTCAGCCAATACCCGACTTTCATTTTAGCGAATTAAATACCTTAGCCGATATTGTTAAAACGAGTTTAGGCACTGTGCAGGAAAGCTTAGATCGTGAGCAACAATTTTTAGGCTATGCCAGCCATGAGTTACGCACCCCAATAGCGGTTATTCGGACTAATACTGAATTACTGCAAAAGTTGATAAGCAAAGGTGGGAGCGCAGAAAAGCAAGCCCAAGTGCTTAACCGTATTGAACGTGCAGGGCTCACCATGACAGATCTCACCGAAACCTTGTTGTGGTTAACCCGGCGTGAAGGTAAAAGCTTACCCTTGAACGACGTTAATCTGGGTCAGCTTATTCGTCAGCTTGTGCAAGAGTTAAGGTATTTAATCCACGGCAAGAATATTGAAATTAGTATTGAAACCGATGACTCTACTCATCAACTGCCTGATACTCTCTGTCGAATTATTATCACCAACATAATCCGTAATGCTTTACAGCACACCATTGAGGGCAGCGTAACCATTCGTCAATCGTCCACATTGGTGAGTATCGCTAATCAGTGTGACTCTTATGCTGATAGCTTTGAAGAGCTCGGCTTTGGTTTAGGGCTTGAGTTAACCACTAGACTCATTACGCAATATGACTGGGATTATCAAAATCTAGATACTAATCGCGGCCACAAAGTGTCTATTGATTTTAGCCGTTAAAATTGCTTTTTAACATTAGGCTACAGGGTAAAGATAGCCATTGTTTACACTATTAATCACTATGAATATCTACCTAGCCAAAGCCAGCGACACCATCGCTGGCTTTTTTGCGGGTCATTTGTGATTACGTCAATTCAGATAAAACCAATCGTTATAATGTGATTATAATTACATTATCATTAGGTGTTAACTTAATTCGATTGTACTGCAAAGTAATCGGCCTATAATGAGGGGTATCTTGACGTCGTACTAGGTTATGGGATCGCTGCAATGAAATACCTCACACATTTATTTTCTCTTCGTATTGGGCATGCGCTCAGAGAGTCGTTAAAAGACGCTCCCTACAAAGCCAATGCATTCTCTAAAGATTTATTAGCTGGTTTAACGGTTGGCATTATTGCCATTCCACTGGCGATGGCACTGGCAATTGCTATTGGTGTTGCACCGCAATACGGATTATATACCGCCATTATTGCCGGGTTTATTATCCCGCTGACCGGTGGCTCACGTTATAGTGTATCTGGTCCTACTGCGGCGTTTGTGGTGATCCTTTACCCCATAGTGCATCAATATGGTCTGTCTGGATTATTGCTAGCGAGTATTTTGTCTGGAGTGATACTCATCGCTATGGCGTTGTTACGCCTAGGTCGCTATATCCAATATATCCCTGAGTCAGTCACCTTAGGGTTTACCGGCGGTATTGCGGTAGTGATTGCTGTGCTGCAAGTTAAAGATTTTTTCGGTCTAAGCATCAGTGACATGCCTGAAAATTTTGTCGGTAAAGTTGCCGTATTAACGCAAGAATTACCGACATTGTCATTGCCGACACTGGTGGTGGGGTTAAGTGCGTTAGTGATGTTTATTTTGTGGCCTAAGCTCAAGTTACCTGTGCCAGCACATCTTCCGGCTGTGGTGGTTGCTAGTCTGGTGGCGCTAGTGCTCAATCAGCAAGGCTTTCCTGTTGCGACGATTGGTTCTACTTTTAGTTTTACTTTCGCCGATGGTTCAATTGGCGCCGGTATTCCATCCATGTTGCCTGATTTTCAATGGCCTTGGCTGCGGACCCAGTCGGGCGAATTACCTATTGAACTCAGTTGGCAATTGGCTAGCGATTTATTATCGGCGGCATTTGCGATTGCCATGTTGGGGGCAATTGAATCATTACTGTGTGCTGTGGTGCTCGACGGCATGTCGGGTAAAAAGCACAGTGCTAATAGTGAATTGCTCGGCCAAGGTATCGGTAACATTATCGCGCCATTTTTTGGCGGTATTACTGCTACAGCGGCCATTGCTCGTTCAGCGGCTAATTATAAAGCTGGCGCGGTGAGTCCGGTAGCAGCGATGATCCATGCACTGGTGGTATTAGTGTCTTTGTTATCGCTGAGTACTATTTTGGCGTATATCCCCATGGCGGGCATGTCGGCATTACTCATTATGGTGGCTTGGAACATGAGCGAAGCCCCTAAGATTGTGCATCTTATAAAAAAAGCGCCCGCAAGCGAGGTGCTGGTATTGCTGGTGTGCTTGTTATTGACCATCTTCTTCGACATGGTGATTGCGATCAGTGCGGGGATCATTTTGGCGTCGTTGTTGTTCATGAAACAAGTGGCTGATATGACCAAGGTGCAAGACATTAGCGAGCAGAAAAAGCATATTCATGTTGAATTACCGCCGCGTTGGAAAGTCTTTAAAATAAATGGTCCGTTATTTTTTGCTGCCGCGGACAGTGTCTTTGGTGAGTTGGCGCATTTGAGCGCTGATCAAGATGGGGTGGTGTTGTATTTCGATGGGGTGTCTATCTTAGATTCTGGTGGTGTTTCTGCATTGTACAAGTATATTGCGAAATGTAAGCACCACAATACCCGAGTATTGCTCGCGGATTTTCAATTTCAGCCACTTAAAACCTTAGCTAAAGCAGGCTTTAAGCCAGATGGCGTGCAGTGTGTTACTTACTCAACCTTGGCCGATGCACTCGATGATGTGGCCAGATAGAAATAAAAAAAGCGCCCTACTGAACATCAATAGGGCGCTGGATATTGGCTCGAGCTATCAGTGTTTATTCGCTGGCTTTTGCCACTTCAATGTAATGCCAAGAATCTGCAATATGCAGTCTTGCTGAGGTTACGTGTTTATTGCGCTCAACATTAATGTGGTTAGTTTGTTCTGACCACAATTCTTGTAGGGTCGTCATCTTAAGATAAAACCCCTCCATATTAGTGGTGATCGGTGTTTCCTGATAAACCCACAAATATTTACCCTGTAACTCAGTGCCCACATAGGTCAGGGTTAACGGATGTTGCTGCTGATCCTGCATCGAAAATGTCGATATAGCGTAATATGCAAAAGCTTCACGACTCACGGGATCGCTAATCAAATCAGCATTGCTATCAATGACTTGCTGAGCTGCATGCTCAGCGTCGTGCAAGTAAAATCGATGCTGAATTTCCAGCATACCGCTGCGCTGATTAAACACAATACTGGTGTAGGCTTCTTTTTGCTGGTGGCCATGGGCTTGGCCAGCCAATAAACTTAAGCCAATAACACTCAGTAATATTAGAACCAATTGACGCATTACTTTTTCTTCACTTTAATTTCAGGATCTTTCAGGGCTTCTTTATTGTCATGCATGATATCGCGATACTTATTACCCTTACGCTCTTCTTCTTTAAAGGCTTCAATGCGTGATGGGATAATTTGACGAGGATAATAGTTATTTTCAATATCCACATCGGCAGTTTCGCCGCGACGATCAACCACAGCAGACACTAATACATTGTCTTTGTCGGTCACAATCAGTTTACTGACTTCAAACGGCGAGCGGCGCCAAATTTCAGCTGGCAGCACCAATGACTCGGTATCACCATTTTCAAACGTGAGTTCGAGTAGAATTGGCATCACTAAACCACCAAGATTGGAGAAGTTAAACACATAGTAGTTTTTATCTTCTTTCAATGCCCGCGCCAAGACTTGTTGCTCCCACGGATCCAGTTCGGCGTGTTTTTTGTTGTACTTGTTACGATCTTTATTGGTGACGCTGAATTGATCATGTTGGTCATGATAATCAGTATTACCTGGATTAAGTTCTACCCAGGTTTTTTGGCCACTTTGTTGATTACGTTCAACCGAATAAGGCATAGGTTTATCGTTATAATCTTGGCGACGACGATCAAAATCAATATCAGGATTATTGCTGTCTAAGCGCAGTTTATAAATACGATCTAGCGAGATATCGACATGATCTGTGGTGTAAAACCAGCCACGGAAAAACCAATCTAAATCAACCCCAGAGGCTTCTTCCATGGTGCGGAAAAAGTCGCTTGGTGTCGGGCGCTTATTCATCCAACGACGGCTGTATTCTTGAAAGGCAAAATCAAATAGCTCACGGCCTAATATCACTTCACGCAAAATGTTTAATGCAACAGCAGGTTTAATGTAGGCATTAGGACCAAGCTGCAACACACTGTCTGACTGAGTCATAATCGGAACTTGGACATTAGACTTCATGTATTCAATAACATCAGTTGGCTCACGTCCCCAAGATAAATTAGGATCCCATTCGCGGGTGGCAATGCCGTCTAAAAAGCTGTTTATGCCTTCATCCATCCAAGTCCATTGACGCTCGTCCGAGTTGACTATCATCGGAAAATAGTTATGACCGACTTCGTGGATCACCACGCCGATTAAGAATTGTTTTTCAGCCAAGGTGTATGTGCGACTGCCATCTTCATGCCAAATAGTACGTGGGCCATTAAAGCTGATCATCGGGTATTCCATGCCGCCAACGGGACCATTAACACTGATCGCTGCAGGGTAGGGATAATCGAAGGTAAAGCGTGAATAGACTTCAAGTGTATGAATCACTGCCGCTGTTGAATATTGCTGCCACAGTTCGCCACCCTCTTTAGGATAAAACGACATCGCCATTACATGTGGGTTTTGGCTGTTTTTCTGTTGGTAGCCTTGGGCGTCCCAGATAAATTTACGTGATGATGCCCAAGCAAAGTCACGCACATTTTCGGCTTTAAAATGCCAAGTTTTAGTGCCTTTGGCTGTACTCGATTCATTGGCTAGAGCTTCGTCTTTAGAGACAATAAATACAGGTTTGTCAGCTTTTTTGGCGCTATCTAAACGCTTGAGTTGTTCAGATGACAGCACGCTTTTACTGTTTTGGAGCACGCCGGTAGCGGCCACAATATGGTCACTAGGTACTGTCATGCTCACATCGTAATTACCAAACTCGAGCGTAAACTCGCCGCTGCCTAAGAATTCTTTGTTATGCCATGCTTCGTAATCTGAATAACTGGCGACTCGCGGAAACCACTGCGCTAATAAGAAGATGTCATTGCCACCTTCACGATTATCGTCTGGAAAATGCTCATATCCAGAGCGTGCACCTACGGCATCTTCTTCTAAAATATTGTAGCCGTAATTAATGCGCAGTTGCGTCGATTGCTTGCTGTTTAGGGGCGTCGGTAAATCGACCCGCATTTGAGCGCCAACTATGGTGTATTTCAGTGGTTTTTTATTGGCACCGGTTACCGCCGCAATTTGGTAACCCAAGTTATTGTCGGCTAAAAATTGTTGGCGACGAAGATCTTGCAGGCTGATCTTTGCAAATGCGCTATCGCCATAAGTGTTCTCAGCCCTAACGCTCCCATCAACCCCATAAAAGGCGCTGCTTCGTTCAGCAATTGAGTCAGGTTTAAAACGATTTTGTTCTAATTGGAACCACAGATATTTAAGCGTATACGGAGAATTATTATGATAGGTAATGACTTGCTCACCTTGAATAGCACGCTTTTGTTCATCTAATGTGACATTGATTTTATAATCTACTTGTTGTTGCCAATATTCTTTACCTGGTTCGCCAGCAGCATTGCGATAATCATTTGGTGTGGGAAGGCTCTCTTCAAGTTGACGAAATTTGTCGTCGAACCGACCTTTACTTTGGACAATTTCTGAAGCCGAACTGGTGAAGATTGCTGAACTGCTCAATGCCAATATCAGCAGGTAAAGATACACGCGCATAAATACTCCTATGACTTCAGCAAGCTGATGCCATTAATCCCAAAATGATGATTTATTATTTTTTTGTTAGCGCAGTGTAACGAAAATGACAAGGTTATGCAGTGAGAAGAGTGTTACTAAGTTTTGCACCTTGCTGATGCCAATTCCCTCTGGCATAAAAACAGCGAGTTTAATCAAGGATAGGTAAAAACTTTTGCAGGTTTTTATAGCGGGCGTCGGCTGAGGTGACTTCCGGTAATATTTTGTATTTATCCATAATTTGCTTATATTCGCCATTGGCTTTTAGCATCTGTATGCCGCGGTCAAAAGCGCTCACATAGGCTTTATTTTGCGGGTTAAAACCAATATATAAAGGAACCGGTTTACCTATAGTGCCTGCATAACGAAGTTGTTGATTTAAGTTTAGTTGACTTGCGGTGTACTCAATGACATTTTTGTTGTCGATAATCACCGAGTGGCGGCCTTTTATAAGGCGAATAATGTTCATCGCGATAGGGTCATTACCCGAGGCAAAATAGGTGCTCGGGTGGGAGTTAAGCCATATATCCAGTTCTTTGCCATATTGGTAGCCAGTGACAACGGCAACCTGTTGGGTATTATTGAGGTCGGATATTTGCTCAAATGACTCAGTGCTGTCAGCTAGAGTATAAAAGTCGTTACTTTTATAGCCCACAATCACGTCATTACTCAGTAATTGATAGTTGCCTATCGCTTTTTTAGACAATCCAATGACGGCATCGACATTGTTCCTTTGAAGTTCAAGCATGACTCGTTTAAAAGGGGCTATCATAAATTCAACAGGTTGATTTTGAATTTCAAAAGCGCGACGAGTCAATTCCACAACATAACCAGTGTTAGTATCACAGGCATAGGGACACCAAATATCTGAGGCAATACGAATTGGCGCGGCATGGGCGTGAATACTGAAAACAGACAGTAAAATGAACAGGTACTTTAGCAAGTATTGTGCTCCATGGGATGAACGGGCGCGTATAGTAATTGTTTAAAGTGAAGAGGCAATCTTTTTTTGATTAAAAAAGATACTATTTAAGTATTTACTAACAAATATGTTCATATTGTGAACAGCTACAGTGTGCCAATAACAGATAATTAACATTGGTTACTTTTTAACTGCAATTAACCGAGAGAACATTTTTATGGCGACATTAGATAGACAATTTACTCATGTGATGGTTGAGCAACCTGGCGAACCTAGCGTGATGACCATGGCACAATCTACGCTTGCGATGCCATCCGCGGGTCAAGTGACGATTAAGGTACATGCTGCTGGAGTGAATGGCCCAGATATTAAACAGCGTGTGGGGGCTTATCCACCGCCAGCAGATGCTAGCCCAATCCTAGGTTTAGAAGTGGCCGGTGAAATTGTTGCCGTGGCAGATGATGTAACTCAGTGGCAGGTCGGCGACAAAGTGTGTGCGTTAGTGCCTGGTGGTGGTTATGCCGAGTTAGTTAACACTTATGCCGCCCATTGTTTACCTATTCCTACCGGTTACAGTTACGTACAAGCGGCAGCTCTGCCAGAAACCTTTTTTACTGTGTGGGGTAACTTATTTATTCGTGGCGGGCTTAAAGCAGGTGAAACCGTACTGATCCATGGTGGATCTGGCGGTATCGGCACGACCGCAATCCAAATGGCCAGTTGCTTAGGTGCTAAGGTATTTGCGACTTCTGGTAGCGCTGAAAAATGCCAATATTGTTTGGATCAAGGGGCCAGTGTGGCCATTAATTATAATGAAGAGCATTTTGTCGAACCTATCTTGGCGGCAACGGATGGCCTAGGGGTCAATGTGATTATGGACATTGCTGGTGGCGACTTTATTAATGAAAATCTCAAAGCCATAGCCACTGATGGGCGTATGGTGTCCGTCGCGATGCAACGGGGTCCTCAGGCAAATGTAGATATTTTTCGCATTATGGCAAAACGGGTAGTGTGGACAGGTTCAACATTACGACCACAAAGCGTGCAAAATAAAGCGCAAATTGCTCAAGGCTTAGCGCAATATGTATGGCCATTATTAAACAGTGGTGAAATGAGTATTCCTGTAGATAGCGTATTTGCTTTTGCTCAAGTCGTCGAGGCACATCAGCGTATGGAATCTGGGCAACATAAAGGCAAGATTGTATTAAATCTACAAGCCTAAGCCTCGGCGTTATGTGTGTGCCGATCCATTCGGAATATTTATCAGCATATATTTTGCTAAAAAACTTGAAGCTTGATTTTTTTAAGCTAAAGTCGTCAAGACAAAGTGGTTAGCCTAAAAGTGGCTAATTGCCTTTGTGGACGATTATTTTGTGAGAAAAAAGACAGTAAAGTGTTAAAAATAGACTACGACGGACATTTTTATGCGATTACTTGAAAAAATCATCGTTTTAGGCATTGATTCTCAGAAATATTCTGTTTAAATACCCACGTAAATACAGAACAAATAATCGTGTTGTAGATTGGCTGTTTTATTAGCCATCAAGCTGCATCATTTTTAGGATATGTGTTGATTTAAGGGCGTTAGCATATATGTATAACACAGCAAAAAAACAGGTTTGGTTTGGTGAATTAAGAACATCAAAAGGTAATACTATTGTTGTTCATGATAACCAACTGCCACAAGCGTCTCCAGGGCGCATCTACTTTTACAATACAATTCGTAATACGATTGTTGAGTATGTAGAAGACATCGTTAAAGTGAATTTACATGACTTAGATGATGAGCAAACAAAAGCGGCAATCGCTGAGTTTAATGATGCTTGGAAAGCGGCACGTGCTGAGTTTATGTTAAAGCATCAATCACGTATCGACTTGTCAAAAGTACCAGACACAGCGCCTCCTCGTAAGGCTAAACCAGTGCCAGAACCAGATGAAGTTATTGATTCAGATGATGACATTCCAGAATTTGATGACTCAGATGATGACGATGACAGCTTTGATGAAATAGGTGATAGCATAGACGATTAATTCTGTGCAATACATTAAGTTTTAGACTTAATGTATTGTGTGATTAGCCGCATTACTGGTTTATATTGGTCATAGATTGACAACGTCATAAGCAATAATTTTTTATTGCTTATGACGTTTATTCTTTGTCAAAACTATCAACAATAATTGCGCCCATCGATGCGGGCATCGCAATTAATATCATCCGCTTAAATGCTAAAATGGGATCGTCCCATAACGGCAATTTATCTAATGCTAAAAGCACTATTCCCACGACTAATAACGTCAATATATAGGCAGCAACAACTCGTAATAGAAATGCTTGTCTGCGCTTAATAATATTGGCCTGAAATACACTCTGGTAGGCAAATAAGGCAATAAACGCTAGCGACAGTACCACGATCAATACTAAATTTAAGCTTGGTAAGCTGGCTGATAAATGCCAAGCTTCTTCAGAAAATGCAATCGGCACCGACAGGGCAAAAGCCCCTATGGCAATTTGGCCAATGTCTTCAGCATTAAAATTAGATTTAACAGGCGGATTATTCTGCATCAAACTGATATCGAGTGATGTGATGATAAACGTGTCCCGGTTTTACCCACACATCACCAGCTAAGTCTGGTTGATTAGGTGAATCAGGTAGCATCTGCGGTTCAATACACACGGCTTGGTGATCGCAAAGTGGACGTTGTTTTTTACCAATAGTGCCTTGCAAAAAATTAGCGCCGTAAACTTGTACGCCGGGTTGGTTAGTATAAACCGTCATACTGCGGCCGCTATTTGGGCTGGCTAAGCAACCAAAACGTTGCAAGTCTGCCCCTGGGTTATCTAACACATAACAATGATCAAAACCTTTAGTGGCGGCCAATGCTGCGCGCTCGGTCTGCACCGACATTGGTGTAGGTACAGCCATGTCTAAATCGCTGCCTGCGGTAGCTTGCATTGACGTTGGTATGCCAACATCATTCATTGTGAGGTAATGTTTAGCATCCACTTGTAGAGTATGTTGAGCATTGGTGTCGCTACGATTACCGTCTAAATTAAAGTAGCTATGCTGGGTTAAACTAATGGGGCAGGCTTTATCTGTGCTGGCCAGCATTTCAATGTACACATTGTTACCCGCTAAGCGGTAATCGAGCTGTACGGTGCAATTACCTGGAAACCCCATGTCGCCGTCAGGGCTTTTTAAGGTTAAGCGCATGCCATCACTTAATGGCCCAAGCTGCCATAATTTGCGATTAAACCCCTCCGCGCCACCATGTAAACAGTTAGTCGCTTGATTAATACTCAGTGAGTATTGTTGGCCATTATATTGAGTTTTACCATTGGCAATACGATTGCTATAACGTCCTGCAATCGCACCTAAATGTGCTTGTTGGGCTAAATAATCTTCGGCGCTGTCGCAACCTAAGACAATATTTTTACGTTCACCATTGCGATCGGGAGTCCATAATGATCGAATAATGCCGCCTAAACTTAATACTTCGAGTGCGATGATGCCATTATCGATTCTTACCCGTTCAATCTCTCCACCACGGGGATCTTGCCAAGGTTCCAATACACTAAAACGTACCATTTATGCTTCCCACTTTTGTAAAATATTAACTGATGCGTCCTGCACCGCCACTTGCTGAACACAAGTATATTGTTGCTTCGATACCTGTTTGCTCAAAATATTGCTTTTCAACCACATTAATCACCTCATCGGTGAGATCATGATTAACCAGAGCTAATACACAGCCATCGCTCATCCGCACACCGCCTTGTTCGCCGATCAGCGATGCAACCATAGTCACCAAGCAATCGATTTCAGGGGTAATAATCTCAAAATCATCACGCATTGAAACTTGAGACTGCGCCATTAACTCACTAAAACGAGCAATATTATTCTGTTGTAATGCTCGGGCTGCATTACTGGTGCGTTGGTTTTCAGTGATCACATGGCGAGCACGGCGAAACTGCTCATCACTCAATACCTCTTTATTTAGATTCAGTTGGGCGAGTGATAAATCGCGAAGAGAATCGAGGCCAAGTATCGCAGTGATCTGACTGCATTCTTGTTTGCGCTGTTCAAACTGCTGTGTAAAAACATGACGATCTTGTTTTATATCAATCACAATCAAGCTTAATTCTTCAGGCAATAGCACAGCTTCGCTTTCTAGTTCTAAGCAATCAATCAATAAGGCATGATCGGGCTCTGCCATCGCACTGATAATTTGGTCCATCATGCCGCAATTTAATTGCATAAATTGGCTTTCACCGCGCTGTGCTAATTGGGCAATAGCAATAGGTGATAAATGTAATTGGCTGGCATTACTGATAGCAGTACCAAACGCGATTTCCAGTGCTGCTGAAGATGATAAACCTGCCCCAAGCGGCACATCACCGACAATCGCTAAGTCTAAGCCTTTTGCCTGTAAACCTGATTGGTTCATTGCGGCTGTAACGCCCTTTAAATAATGGCTCCAATCATCGCCAGCAGCTACGGTTCCTTCTTCGCCAAAGTACCATTGCTTAATGTGCCCCGGAAAAGCGGTACTGACCGCGCGAAATAAATCATCATCGCGATGCTTTACAGCAATAACAGTATGAAAATTAATGGCGGCAGGTAATGCGAGGCCTTCGTTATAGTCGGTATGTTCGCCCATAATGTTAACTCGCCCGGGCGCTTGGTATAAATCATCGGGCTTAGTGCCAAAAGTTTGCACGAATAATTTAGTCGCGCGTTGAGCAGGGTTTGACATACTTCAAAAAATCCAACAAAGGGTGACAAGAAAAAGTCTTATTAGTGGAGTTATAGCATGACTTTACTCGATCTGTAACTGTGATTTGTTTATCCGACGCAAAATTGAAAATACGTTGTGGAAAACAAAAACGCCTAGAGATATTTCTAGGCGTTTTAAATGGATCGCAACTTAGGGACAGATTTTATGATGTTGACTTAACGGGCTGCTCATCTGCCGCGATAGCGTGATTCTCATTGGTTATTTCGCCGGCGGATTCAGATACGATGACTGATGGCGAATCAAGTAGCTCTTTAATCACATGGTCAACAAAACCTCTACCTGCAGCTTCATACAAGTTGTACACAGTATTCACACCTGAGTCTTTTAACGAATCGGCGTCTTCTGTGTATTGTACAATGGCACTGATTTTACCTTCGTAATTTAATCTTTTCAGTTGTTGAACGGCAAACAAGTTACCGACGTGATTTGGCATTGCCAGTAAAACCAACTCTAAATTAGGAGCCCGTTCGAGTTTTTCCCAAAAATCGGTATCGCCAGCATCCCCTTGAACAACATTACGACCTTGATTGCGATGAAAGTCGACCAGCTCTTGTTTATGCTCAATACCTAATATCTCGCCTATGTATTTTGAACGTAATTCATCATAAGCACCTGAACCAATTCGGCCCATACCTAAAATTAAGAAGCGTGGATTACCAATTGGAATTTGGCGATCTTCAGGGTGCAAAGGATGGCGTTCCAGTCTCATTAGTCTGGTTTGATAACGTAAATAAATCTTCGCGACGCTGTTATTCAGCGGTGCTGCAAATAAGAAACTAATACTTAACGCGACCGCAATAATAATCAGCCATTGTGGTGGTAACCAACCTTTTTGCGCCGCAACAGCAGCTACAATTAAACCAAACTCACTGTAGTTACCTAAGTTAAATGAGGCTAATAACGAGGTGCGCGAACGTAATTTAAAGCGGGTTAGCAAGTAGATAAACATAACAATCTTAACCGGGATTAACACTACTAAAATAGCGGCTAAGCCGATATCTGCCAGTGTCGGCAAACCGTTTAAACCAATGGTTAAGAAAAATGCGACTAAGAATAGCTCTTTAAAGAAATAAATCGATTTAGCTAACTCAGATGATTTAGCATGTCCTGCGAGTAAAATCCCCACAATCAGGGCGCCTAAATCTGGCTTTAAACCTACGGCTTCAAATAGCCATGCGCCCACAACTAAGGCCATCACTAGGCCAAATAACACTAACATTTCACCGTGGCCTACTCGGTCAAACACTTTGTATATCAGTGGTTTTGCTAATGGGAGTAACAACAAGGCAAAGGCCCAAACAGATGGAATGTTACCTTTGGAAATGGTTAAAAATATTACCGCGAAGATATCTTGCATAATTAAGATACCAATCGCTACTCGGCCATATAGAGACTGCATATCACCGCTGTCTTCAAGTACTTTTACCGCAAATACAGTACTTGAAAAACTCAGAGCAAACGCAACTAGCATCAGTTGATTAAAGCTAAATCCATCTAGTTGCTCAATGCCTAAAAAGCCTAATACCTTAAGTACAGGCACAAAAAACAGAATTGAACCGATTAAATGCAAACTTGAACCAGCCCATACTTCGGCTTTAAAAAGACTCTTTAGATCAAGTTTAAGGCCAATGGAAAACAGCAGTAAGGTTACACCTAAGTCGGCAAGCTGTTGCAAAATGGGCAAGCTAGTGTCTTTAATTCCTAAGGTAAATAATACAAAACCAGCTGCAAGATAACCTATGAGTGGCGGTAAACCAACACGGCTAACCAACATACCGCAAAGCAGAGTGATAATAAGGATAGCGGGTTCCATAAAACTCCTTAGATGAGGAATATAAAAATTATATTGTATAAGAAAAAGGTTAACTTACGGTGACTTTAATACCACAAAAGCAAAAAACAGCATCTTTAGTGATTAAAGATACTGTTTTATATTGTGTTCTAGGCAAAGATTTTACTAACAGATTGTCTTTATAACTGCACTTAATACCCTACTTACAGCTAAGTATGATGAGTAACATAGCCTGTTAGGTAACTTATTTAGTCAATAAAGTGAATGCATTATATTTGCCGTGTAGATATCGCGCATTGCGTTAATGCGCGATATTACTCAGGCGATTTATTTTGCTAAAAGGATATCTAAATGGGCTGCAAAGTCTTTTGGTCCCATAAATCCGGTTACCCGTAAATCTTCACGTTGTTTGCCGTCGGTATTGAACATTAATAATGTCGGTAAACCCAATACGCCATAATGCTCTAGCAGCTCAATATCAATATCATCACTGGCTGTCACGTCCGCTTGTAATAACACCATTTGCTTCATCCGTGCTTCTACATCAGCATTTTTAAAGGTAATGGCTTCAAACTCTTTACAAGCCACACACCAGTCGGCATATAAATCTAACATTACCGTTTTGCCGCTAATACTGGCCTTATCTAATTCTACTTCTAAATCGTCTAGCGATTTAATGCGGATAAAGTGATTCGCTTCGGTTTTGGTTTTACCTTCAACACCCGCTTGGTTCATCTGCACAGAGGTATGGCCAAAACCAGCCATCATTGCTTGGAAACCATAAGAGAAGCTTGCCATTAACGCCAACAATAGCAGTACTCCACGGGTGCTTTGTTTCCAGTTAAACTCTGACAATCTATTTTGATGCATTAAGTAAGCAATTAAGCTGATTGCCCATACAGACCAGAGTAAATCGGATACTAAACCTGGCCAAATACGGCCAATCATCACAATAGACACTGAAATCAGCAAGAAGCCAAAGATGGTTTTAATAATGTCCATCCAAGCCCCTGCGCGAGGTAAAATTTTACCACCGGAAGTGCCAATAACTAATAACGGTAAGCCCATGCCCATACTCAGGACATATAGGGCTAAAAAACCTTGTAGCAAGTCGCCAGACTGCGCCACGTAAATAAGCACGCCAGATAATGGCGCTGTGGTGCAAGGTGAGGCGACTAAGCCTGAAATAACGCCCATCATGAACACGCCAATCAGGTTGCCACCTTTTTGGTTGTTCGACATTGAGTTCATTTTTTCCTGCCATTTAGATGGCAGTTTTAAATCGTACATGCCAAACATCGACAAACTCAGCAATACAAACATCACTGCTAAGAAAATCAAAATTGCAGGGTGTTGCAAGGCTGCTTGAAACTTAAGTCCAGCAGAGGCAACAACTAGTCCGAGTAAGGAGTAAGTAATCGCCATGCCTTGTACATAGGCCATAGAGAGGGTGAAGGCTTTGGCCGTTGACAATTTTTGGCCTTGGCCAACAATAATGCCTGATAAAATAGGGTACATAGGGAACACGCATGGTGTTAATGCTAAGCCGATACCTAAACCAAAGAAAATCACTAAGGTCCACAATAGGCTATCGTTTTGTAGCATTTGGTTTAACGTGTCTTGCTCAGTGATAGGGGTTGCTGGAGCATCAGTTGCATTGGTTAGGTTTGCTGATTGCGTGTCATCAGGGGCGCCAATCACTTTTTTGCTGACTATCTTGCCATCATTCGCTTCAATGGCTGATAAGGTCACATCACGCTTGGTCGGTGGGTAACACAAAGTACCTTCAGCACAACCCATAAAGGTGACATGAAACACTGCACCTTCTTGGGCTTCTTTAAATGCGATCGGAATTTCAACGAACGAGTAAAACACCTCTTGGTCGCCAAAATATTCGTCATGGTGGTTTTTACCATGAGGTAATTCAATATCACCAATAACTGCACCATCAACAGAAAACTGCAGCTTGTCGCGGTATAGATAATAACCCTCAGCAATCACAAAGTTGATTTTGAGCTGATTACCTTGTTGCTGGTAGTCAAACACAAAAGCATCGTTGACCTTCATTAATTCAGGTTCACTGCTTAAAAAGCTGAATTTATTCCCCAAGGCATTCGCGCTGTGTGCCACTGGCGCGAGGAGGATTGATGACATCAGTAACAGAGATGTTAGGCATAGTGCGACGATTTTTTTCATGATGGTGAGTTGTCTTTTATCCATTGTAAATAAGGGCCAAAACCACCGATAATCGGAGTGGCAATGAATTCTGGTACTTCATAAGGATGCATTTTGATCACGAGTTGTTCAATTGAATGATAATCAGATGCCATACATTTTATTTGTATTGGTACTTCATTTGACTGACAAATTTTATTGTCCCAGCGATAAATTGACTCAACGGCTTGGCCTATTTGTACGCATGCTGCCAATTTCGCTTCGACTAATTTTGTCGCAATACCTGCAGCAACCTCAGCATTTGGGCAAGAGGTTAAAATAAGTAGCTGTTCAGGTTTATACATAAGTTGTCTTAAAGTTTACTTAAGTTAAAGGCGTTATACTGCAACGCATTACAGTACGATGTTTTAGCATCATTTTCATTAAACTGAGATGATATTCGTGACGCGTCTTGAAAATAGACCCGTTCACCCCCATTTAAGTTTCATCGGCAACAGTTATTTTATCGGTCGCCACTCTATCAAAAAGCGATCATTAGAGGCCAATATGTTTTTTATTTTATTGTTAATATTTGTTTTAGTACCCGTTATAGAGCTCAATGTACTCATTGAAGTTGCCAGTTCAATTGGCTCATGGACTACCGTCGCCTTGGTACTTTTTACTGCCGTTGTTGGTGTGTCATTGGTACGTAGCCAAGGGTTAAGTACGTTAATGAGCGTGCAACAAAAATTAGCTCGTGGTGAAGCACCCGGACAAGAAATTGTTGAAGGCATGATGCTTGCCGCCGCCGGGGTGTTATTGCTTATTCCTGGTTTTGTGACCGACTTTATTGGTTTAATTCTATTAACACCATTAACCCGCTCTCCCATTGCCGCGTTTTTATATAAGCGTATGCAATTGCGTGTGGTCGCCAATGGTGGTTTTAAACCTGGTTTTGGTGGCCAAAGTCCTTTCGGACAATCGGGTCCTTTTGCGGGGCAAAAGCCATTTGATCAGCAGGGTAATACCTTCGACGGTGATTTTGAGCATAAAAATGATCGCCCACGTAGCCATCAAATTGAGCATGAGCAACATGATGTTGATGTGAGTGAAAACCCGCCTCAAGATAAGCATGCCAAAACGGATCACAATCAGGATGACGATATTATTGATGTTGAGCCGATTAAGCCAAAAGACGACCACAAACCGTCTTAATCGCACTAAACGAATTTAATCTTTGATCAACGTTATCTGCAGTGTTGGTTGACGGAATACAGCGTTTTGATGACAGATAAGAATAAGCAGCCGATTGATGCAGATGCATTACTCGGCTGTTTTTGTGTTTATTGCGGTTTTTATTTTTGTAGCTGAAGCTGCTTGTCTTGCTGCGCGCCTAACCAAAATGCACTAATAATGCTTAAGCCCCAGTTGGCCAAAAACACCCAAGTTAAGGCCGACATGCTGGCACCTGCAGTGTCGAGTGCCGCCCCAGAGACAGCAGCATAAATGGAGCTTAAATCATTGCCAATCTCACCGGCCAAAATTTGCTCAGCAATCACTTGGGCGCGGCTAATTATCTGGTTCATAATCACCAATACGCACAGCAAACTGACACTGATAAACCCCCAGCCGAGTAGCTTTTTCCCTAACCAGAGTTGGCCACTGCCAGGGCAAATAATGCCAGAGAGCATGGCGGCATAAATGGACTTTTTCATCATAAACCAGATTTATTGCGTTCAAATATAAGCTTATTAATCACCTTAGCGCGATTAAAAAGCAAGTTCGGCGGCCATTATTAACACAGTTTAATATTCACTGAGGCGACTGCTTGGCTTGGTTGCATCGACTTGATCGTCCGATGTAGCAGCATCGTCAGATGCGGTGTGATTAGCGTTATCTGGGCAAGGCACAGCATGCTTAATCTTTTCGGGTTCGCTAATTTTAGTCGCCAGATAATAACAAGCTATACCCATTAACGTATTGGCGATGGGGAGTGCCAATAAAATCCCTTTCACGCCACCAATATAAGAGCCTAGCGCCGCCAGCGGTAGCATCAATAACATTAAGCGGCATAAGTTAATTACCAGTGAACTCAAGGGTCTATGATAAGCATTTAAGCTAGTGGCAACCATAATCACAATGGCAAGCGGCCCATAAGAGACAGGCAATATCATAATATAAAAACTCAGCCATTCGATAACCAGTGGGTCATGAGTGAATAGCCCGGCAATAGACTCAGCAAAAAAATACAGCGGAATAAACAATAACGTTTGAAACACAAATGCAAACCGCAATGACATCAATAAGGCTTTTTTCGCGCGATCATTTTGACCAGCACCTAAGTTTTGCGCAATAAACGGCATTAAACTCGACGACAGCGCCATCACCACAATCAACAATACCGACTCTAGGCGAATACCGGCACCAAATGCGGCTACACCAGCATGATCAATTCGGGCCAACATCGCCATAATAATGCCGTTGGCAATCGGATTAATCACATTCATTAATGCTGCCGGGCGGGCAATATGCGATAAGACTTTCCAGTGTAAAATTAACCGGCCAACATCAAAGTCTGCAAACTGCACCAGTTTACGTTTGACAATGATCAGGTAGCCCGACAGCGACATGGCCACCACCCAAGACAGTGTTGTCGCAATCGCCGCGCCTTGGATTTCGAGTCGTGGAAAAGGCCCAATACCGAAGATAAGTAGCGGGTCGAGGATCAAATTAACAATCGCGGCTAACATCATAATTTTAGCCGGAGAATGAGTGTCACCCGTGGCGCGTAATGCTTGATTACCCACCATTAATAACACCAGCGCTGGAGCGCCTAAATACCAGTACCACATGTAGTCATTAATGAGCGGCAAACTGGCGCTATTAGCACCCAGTAAACTGAAAACGGGTTCTATAAAGATGCAACCGAGAATCGATAAGCCCCAAATAATCACAAAGGTCATACACAAGGCGTCATATAAAAACACTCTGGATTCGGGCGCATGCCCAGAACCAATCAAGCGACCTAAATTGGTCGACACGCCGGCGCCAATGCCAATACCAATACTGGAAATGACTAAGGTTATCGGGAAAGTAAAGCTGACTGCCGCGAGCGATTCTGTGCCTAACTGACTGATAAAAAAGATGTCTACCAGACTGCCACCAAGAATGGTCATAATCCCAATCAGGTTCGGTAAGGTCATGTTAAGCAGCACACGACCAATTGGCGCTGTGAGCAACCCGTGTCTGTCTTTCATCAATTCTCAGCTTTGATATTTTAACGGAGCCGAATTCTATCAGGATTAGCGTTACTTTAATAAAACAGACTTAAAAAAAGTAGAGTTTTTTTTAAAATTCCCCTTGGATCTGCGACTAACCACCCCCATATCACATGCATCAAGGGGAAAACCCTTATTTGTTAGTCAATAGCCTCGCTTTTTGGGCATCAAATCATTAGGAGAGTTCATAGATGAATATTCGTCCATTACATGACCGCGTTATCGTTAAACGTTTAGAAGTTGAATCTAAATCTGCAGGTGGCATCGTGCTTACAGGCAGCGCAGCAGAAAAATCAACTCGCGGTGAAATCCTTGCTGTAGGCAACGGTCGTATTTCAGAAAATGGCACAGTTACTCCACTTGACGTTAAAGTGGGCGACGTAGTGATCTTCAATGAAGGTTACGGCGTTAAGAAAGAAAAAATTGACGGTGAAGAAGTCTTAATCCTGTCAGAAGCTGACCTGATGGCAGTAGTAGGCTAAGCCTCACGCATCAATCGACTTTCCACTTAATCATTAAATTTAAAGGAACATCAAAAAATGGCAGCAAAAGAAGTCTTATTTGGTAACGACGCACGCGTAAAAATGCTTGCAGGCGTTAACATCCTAGCCAATGCAGTTAAAGTAACCTTAGGCCCTAAAGGTCGTAACGTTGTTTTAGATAAAAGCTTTGGTTCGCCAATGATCACTAAAGATGGTGTGTCAGTGGCTAAAGAAATCGAACTAACAGACAAGTTCGAAAACATGGGCGCACAAATGGTCAAAGAAGTTGCTTCTAAAGCCAATGATGCTGCCGGTGACGGTACCACTACTGCAACAGTATTAGCACAAGCTATTGTTGTAGAAGGCCTAAAAGCAGTTGCAGCGGGTATGAACCCAATGGACCTTAAGCGCGGTATCGACAAAGCGGTTATCGCAGCCGTTGCTGAACTTAAACTACTTTCTCAAGAGTGTTCAGACACTAAAGCCATTGCTCAAGTAGGTACCATTTCTGCTAACTCTGATGAGTCAATCGGCGACATCATTGCAACCGCAATGGAAAAAGTCGGTAAAGAAGGCGTTATCACAGTTGAAGAAGGCCAAGCGCTTGAAAACGAATTAGACGTTGTTGAAGGTATGCAGTTTGACCGTGGTTACCTATCACCATACTTCATCAACAAGCCAGAAACTGGCAGCATTGAATTAGACAGCCCATTCATTTTATTAGTAGACAAAAAAGTCTCTAATATCCGTGAATTGCTACCAATCCTTGAAGGTCTAGCTAAAACAGGTAAGCCATTGCTTATCGTTGCAGAAGACGTTGAAGGCGAAGCATTAGCCACACTCGTTGTGAACAACATGCGTGGCATCGTTAAAGTTGCTGCTGTTAAAGCACCTGGTTTTGGCGACCGTCGTAAAGCAATGCTACAAGACGTTGCAATCTTAACTGGCGGTACTGTTATCGCTGAAGAAATCGGTCTAGAACTTGAAAAAGCGACTCTAGAAGATTTAGGTACAGCTAAGCGCGTCATCATCACTAAAGATAACACTACTATCATCGACGGCAGTGGCGACCAAGTGCAAATTTCTGCACGTGTTTCGCAAATCAAACAACAAGTTGAAGAGTCAACTTCAGACTACGATAAAGAAAAGCTTCAAGAGCGTATGGCTAAGTTAGCTGGCGGTGTTGCAGTCATCAAAGTTGGCGCAGCAACCGAAGTTGAAATGAAAGAGAAAAAAGCGCGCGTAGAAGATGCATTACATGCAACTCGCGCAGCGGTTGAAGAAGGTGTGGTCGCCGGTGGTGGTGTTGCCCTTGTTCGCGTAGCAAGCAAAATTAAAGATGTTGAAGTATTGAACGAAGACCAAAAACACGGTGTAGTGATTGCACTACGTGCTATGGAAGCGCCTTTACGTCAAATCGCAACTAACGCTGGTCAAGAAGCATCAGTTGTTGCTAACACTGTTAAAAACGGTGAAGGTAACTTCGGTTACAACGCTGGTAACGACACCTACGGTGACATGTTAGAAATGGGTATCCTAGACCCAACTAAAGTGACTCGTAGCGCGCTACAGTTCGCCGCATCTATTGCTGGTCTTATGATCACAACAGAAGCGATGATTGCTGAAGTACCACAAGATTCTGCGCCAGATATGGGCGGAATGGGTGGTATGGGCGGAATGGGCGGCATGATGTAATCTAGCTGGTCTAAATCGGTGATAACTGCGTTGCTTCACCACTCGTTTAAGAAAGCTAAACGTCGTGGTAAAGCGCCTTGTTCTAACCCGATTTATCCTGCGCTATATACATTGTCGTTCTCAAGCCTAGTAGCTTAGAGCTAAATAAATGAAAATCCCTGATACTTAATAGTGTCAGGGATTTTTTGTATCTGAGAGTCAGAGAACTGCGTTGCTTCATCACTCACTTAGGTGATTAATAAAAACTAAACGTCTTGGTAAAGCGCTTTGTTCTTACCCGATTTATCCTACGCTACATACATTGTCGTTCTAAAGCCTTAAAGCTGAAACCAAATTTCATATAAAACTAAAAAAGCCCCAATACTTAATAGTATCGGGGCTTTTTTAGTTATGGGTCAAGCTTACAATCTTCGCTATATGCTGTAATCTCAATCATTCAGCTCTTTTATGAGAGGCTGTTTGAATAGGTTGATTTGTCGTTTCTTTTTTAGGCGAATTAGATGTTAGACGGTAGTTTTGCATCCATAAAGGTAAGCTTTTAACTACTGCCGCAGAATTATTATTTGTCATTTGGGCTGTCCTTATGTTTTTGTAATATCTCTTGAAGCTCAGCGTCAAGAATAAATTCACTTTCTAGATATGATAGCGGTACCAATGGAATTCGCAACTCCGCACTTTGCCTGTCCCAGCCAGCAAGTTTTCCAGACTTTTTCCTTATTAGCTTTCTACCATTACCTAACTTCATCGAAAATAAATCAATAAATTTTCGTGGTCCAACGCCAGCAAATTGATAAAATTGTACTTTTGTCTTATCCCTATCGCCTTTTTCTACTTCGATAGAATCGCTATGAAGCTTTGTCGCAAAGCTTTTAGGGTAAGGTTCTATAAATACTACTTTATCAATCCCCGCAGCAACTATGTGTTTTGCGCAATTGTGACATGGGAATGTCGTTGTGTATAGTGTCGCACCTAAAACTGAAGTACCAGTGCGTGCAGCTGACATTAATGCCTCCATTTCGGCATGTACAGCTCTACCATATTCAGTAATATCCAAAATACCTGTTTCTTTGAGTCTTTTTTTCGCTATTTTATAATTATCATCCTCAGATAAATCAGTTTTATATGAATCGAATTCCTTTAATATTTTTAATGCTATAATTTTTTTTTCTCTTTCATTCGTATCACAACCAAAAATATGATCTCGTTGATCATCTTGGTTTGGCCAATACAGGCCCCCTCCTTTTTTCGGGACATCATTTGCACCCGTTGAAATAATGTCGCCAGAGTGCCCGACGACAACGGCGCCAACTTGTCTTGATAAATCAGCCGAGCGTAACGACGCTGCATAAGCTAAAAACATAGCATATTCATCAAGATCTGGAGATACAACTGGCTTAGCAAATAGAAGATTGAAAATGCGTTGAAGCTGTTTGTCAAATTCTTCAACAGTATCAATTGTTAGAAAAAAATCTGAAAGTTGAAATACATCTCTTGTTGACTGACCATGCTCACCATATGCTGTTGGTAAATCATTTTCTCTATCATCACGCTCAATTAGCTCTCTGGCTTTCTCTTCTGTTTCTACACCCTTCTGATCCATTAAGTATTTAATGCGACTGCTTTCGTTAGCTGTAATTCCGACGAGCATGAACCCTTTTCCATAAACTGTGCGTAGTGTTTCAACTTCATCGGGGTGTTTAAGTGAGCGTATTATATGGGCCGTTCTAGATAAGGGTTTACTTCGATCAGAATTTTCAGAGTCTCTTTCTCTTTTAGATAAAATGGCATTAATTACAACAAGTGCCATTATGTCATCTCTGTTATTATCTTGGCGTAAATTATTTCCGATGGTCATTGCCTGCTGAAGCCTTTCGCCTTCAGATAATAACTCAGTACTTTCATTATTAATAAGTAAGCCAAACAATTTGCTCAGATGTAGCCAGTTAGATTTGTACTGGTATCTATCGAAGTAGGTTTCGAAACGTGAACGAATATCATCATAGTTGACGCCCACCGGGGTAACTAATCCAATAACGACTTCGCTATCAGGTGCATAGGTATCCATATCGTAATTAAATCCTTTTAAATTAACTCTATTATTTTTTTAATTAGAATAATCTACGATAAAGACTGCATAGAGTAAACTCATTAACATCGTCATAGGGCATATCGTTATTTACGGAACCTTCTGCTTGTATAATCTTTGAGTTCTTCATCAATAAACAGTTGAATGTCTAAAATTGTGTATGCGCTCAAAATATCTTTTTCTGTTAGATCTAGCTCTACAAACTGAGCTTCGCCACGTGCGGAATCGAAGGTATGATAAATGTAAGCGTGGAGCTTCCCCAAAGCGAAAATATAGCTTATGAGAATATCTGAAGACCTGTTTGAACGATCATTTAAATTGGATAATCGCGCACTATGTACCTGTAGCTGAGACAGAATGTTTGCAAGGTGTTCTGCCATATCTGGCTTTGCGTGGCGTATACAATTGCTAAATACTTGTTTGTATATTGGTGGTAGCGTTAGAGGGGGTAATGGAGGCGTTAAATGTCTTGGGACTCTACTATCATGTTCTATTTGGGTTCTAGCATTGTTCAAGGCTACCAACAGTATTGCAGCACTTCTTTTAGTGTATTCATTAAGTTCGCTTAATGCCTCTGGAAGGAAAGCCCTAGCGGCTATGAACTCACGTTCTCTTTGTCGTTCTGCTTGGCTCCTAGATATATTAAATGCAATAACTGTTGACGTAAAAGCTAAAACCCCAACGTTTAATGATTGCCAATGGCTCCAAACTCTTTGTATATAAGCCCAGTTCCAACTGAATAATGGAACTATAAGCATTCCAATTAGGTACATAATCCCTAGAAATGATCCAATTTTGGTAATAATTGGAATTACCTCATCCCAAGTCAGATGTCCTATCTTTTTTTGTTTCATATTGAATGATCCAATTTATAATAAACGGAATAAACGGAATAAACGGAATAAATGCAAAGTTTTACCCTCTAAATAATCTGCTTTTCAAACCCACAATCCACACAATTCAAGGTGTAGGTTTCTTTGCGCTTGGTGGCTTTGGTATTTTTACTTTTGCATTGTGGCATGGTAATTTCATCGATGTATTTTTGCTGCATTGGTTACAGTTGATGTAGTAACCGAATTTGCCATACATCGGGGTGTATTGTGTTGATTCACCGCAATGTTTGCAGCTTATTATGGGGTGTTGCTGATGCGCGAATGCTGCTACTGGTGCAAGTATTGCGACAGTAGATTGAACTAGATGATGAGTGGGTGCTGATGCTGGTTTAGGCCCTTGCTCAAGCTCTGGTGTGTTCGGTATCGCTTGGGTTTGCTTTAGTCCCACCGGAGCATTATTAGCCTGCTGAGTATTTGAATCGATATGTTGGCTAATAAGAAATTGGCCAATTGAATCGAGTTCTTGCTGACTAAAGTCTGGTCTAGTGTCGGTGACACTGACCAAGCGGATCAGTTTGTGTTTAAGATTCATGATATTTTTGAGCTCATCGACCAAAAATTCAGTTTTATACAGTTTGTCCGAAATCTCTTTGGGCATGGTTTTTCGGTCGATCACCGCATTACTGGATACCGCACATAAATAATGCCAGCAGCGTCCATTGAAGCCTTGCTGCTTTATACCCAGTAACTTACCTAATATGTCATTCTTATGATGCTTGAGCATTTCTTGCAACAAGGCTTGTTGCAGCTCAACTTGCTTAATTGGCGAAGACATACCTGACCATTGGTTGTTATAACTGCGTGTCCATTCGCCTTGGTTGTTCACTTTAACGTGACCTTTAATGCTTTTTGATTCAATTAGCACAAAGCCATAGGTATACACGATCAAGTGATCGATTTGAGCAGTTTCATCATTAAAGCTAAATTTGAAGTCGTTAATAACCAGTACTTCAGGATGATCTTTAAATGCACGGCGTAAGAAGAAAGCTACATCCTGTTCCTGTTTTTGACCCGCAATCATTTGCGGCGTTTTGGTCATTTGTAGTGTTTTAGTTTTAAGAATCATTTACCAACAGCATCCATTCATAACTTGATAATAATCAAGCTCATAATATCTATGATGCTGATAAAAAAGCCAGTGTTAATTTTAAACGTAGGGCGTAATCGATTCGATAGTGTAACAACCTACACTTTCAGCTTGCTTAACGACTTAGGCACTGCAGAAGTGTACTATGTTACACCTTTACTTGTAAAAATAGGGTAAATCACAATAAAGTGTAGCAATGTACACTTTGGACTAACGTTATGGCACTTTCACTCAATCAAGCACTTAATCAACAATCTTTAGGCTTACTCATTAAAGAAACTAGAAACAAAGCAGCACTGACTCAGGATGTGGCGGCTCTGCTGTGTGGCGTGACTAAAAAGACGTTAATCCGTGTTGAGAAAGGCAATGATGTTTATATTTCGACAGTGTTCAAAATTCTGAATGGTCTGGGGATTAGTATTGATATAGCGCAGAATCATAATGCTGATCCTAAAGTGTGGTACTAATCGATAGTAAATAAAAAGCCCTGATGCTGTTATGTATCAGGGCTTTTTATTTGGAGATGGATGGTTACTTACGCGTAATCTTATCCAGATATCCCATGGCGAAGGCTGATAACACGAAGGTGATGTGGATGAGTAGATACCACATGATCTTGTCGTTTTCGATGTTTTCGGCATTCATAAATACTTTGAGTAGGTGAATCGATGAAATCGCCACAATAGAGGCGGCCACTTTGTTTTTAAGTGAACCTGAATCCATCTTGCCTAGCCAGCTGAGCTTTTCACTGTTTTCGCCCACATCAAGCTGTGATACGAAGTTTTCATAACCTGAAAACATCACCATGATGAGCAGGCCTCCGACTAAGGTGATGTCGATGAGTGATAGGGTGATCAGTACCAAATCAACTTCTGCGATGGTGAAAATAATGGGTATGATGTGAAAGATCTCTTGAAAGAACTTTATGCCTAAGGCGAGTAAGACTAAGCTTAATCCTAAATAAATAGGCGCCATGATCCAGCGCGATGCATACATCAATCTTTCAAACACTTTTTCCATAAAAAAATTTAACCCTTCAGATAAAATACGCTAGAAATCAATCGAACCACTCATGGTAAAACAATAACATGATGAACTTTAGCTGTGCTTGCATAGTGTGGCAAGCATGTTGAGGTGTCATCTATACGCTTGGCGCGATGCATAGTGTATTTCATAATGTCTGTAGACGTTAGGTTTTTGTGGGGGGTGAGCCTAGGGGGAAGTCATTTTTTGGCCGCAAACCTTATAAGAGCTTGATATGGGTAATGTGAGTTATTCGATGTCGATAACGGTTGTTTTTGTATTTATACACCCCTGTTGATTTAGCTAAAGCGAATAAAATCAATTGATTAATCAGTATGGTTACCGTTAACTAAATCCGTCTTTGTCCCTGTTTTCTAAAGGTTTTAGCATCAAAGTCGATATAAATATTAGCCTGCTATGCAAGGAGCAACCATTGAATATTTTAGGCGTAAACTCAACGACTTCGGTGACAGATAACCTGCAAAAAGTGTCAGTTAGATTACGGTCTACTATTGCACCACAGGGGACATTGAACACTCAAGTTGAAGCGACAGATAAGGTGTCTATTTCAAATGAGGCGCAAAAAAAGCTGTCTTCTGAATTAAGTTCTACAATGCGTAATAATGCACGTGGTGCAACATCACCGCAGACAAAGCAAGTCGATACGCGCACTGAAATAGAAAAGAAAATTGATCAGTTAAAAGAAGATATTAAAGAGTTACAAGCGCAACGTCGAGAGTTGATTGGTGACAATTCAGAAGAAGCTGAATTGCAGCGAAAAGTGTTAGATCATCAAATTACTATGCTTAATACACAGCTCATTTCCTTATTTAAAATACAAAAGGAAGCGCAGAAATAATTTACTGGTGTTAGAGCATGACGTATGTGACAGAGTGTAATCGGCAAGCGTAAACGGTATTGCACCATCCTCATTTATTCTGTTTTGCTCCTAAATATTTAATTGCTCCATTTAATGTTTTCTCATTAATGACCTGTAATTCGGCTCGGATATTTTGCTTATGCTCTCCGTTCAAGTGCAGCCGGTTACATATTGTTTACATAAGGTGTTGCGTTTATCATCGGTATTCGCTGACGTATTTATGGAATAACATAATGGAATATCGCAAAATGCTGCTGGTCGCCAGCACCTCTCTTCTGTTAGCTGCCTGCAGCCACCACACGTTCAAAATACCTGAAGCTCAAACTCAACATCATCAAGCTAATCCTTCGGACCAAATAGTCTGGGCTATTAATAGTGGCGGCGATGCCTATCTTTCTTCAGACGGGATTCAATATCAGGCTGACGCTATAAAAATGGCCAGTGGCGATGCGAGTCATGTTGTTATCGCCAAGGGGACGATACTTGGCACTCAAGATCCAAACTTGTATTTGTCTTCTCGCCAGGGTGAAACTATTGCTTACCAGCAGCCACTAGCGAATGGTACTTATAGTGTGACGTTACGCTTTGCCGAAGACCAATGGACTCAGGAAGGCAAAAGACAGTTCTCGGTGTGGATTGAGGGCCAGCAGCGTATTCCTGTTATTGATGTCGTTAACGATCGCGACGGGCGTAATATGACCTCCTATGACATCAGTGTGCCAAATGTTGAGCTTGCAGATGGTCAATTGAATATTGATTTCAAAGCCGCAACCGGCAACGCCAGCATTAGTGCCATTGTGGTTCGTAAACCTTATCAGGTAGATAAAGGCTGGCAACTGCTTTGGCAAGATGAGTTTAATCAGGATGGCCGAGTCGATGAGACTAAGTGGAACTATGAGCTGTGGGCACCCAAACGCGTTAATGAAGAACTGCAACGCTATACTGATCGCAGCGAAAACGTGCGTCAACAAGGCGGAAATTTGATCATTGAAGCGCGACGTGATTTCTTTCAAGGTGATGAATACTCGTCGGCGCGCATTACTTCAGCCGGTAAAGGTGATTTACTTTATGGGCGAGTGGAAGTGAGGGCTAAACTGCCTGACGGCTTAGGCACTTGGCCAGCGATTTGGATGATGCCAAGTGATTTTGATGCTTATGCCGAACCCTGTGAAGATCCTACTGATGAGCAAAAACTTTGTAATAGCTGGCCCAATTCTGGCGAGATAGACATTTTGGAACACGTTGGTTTTGATGAGGGGCGCATACATTCTACTATGCACAATAAAGCCTTTTTCTGGAAAAACTTTAAGCAACGCAAAGGCGCGCTTTATGAGCCGGATGTTACCCATAACTTTCATCTGTATGCGATGGAATGGAGCCCAGAGCGCATAGATGTGTTTATCGATGACACTCTATATTTTTCGTATATCAATGATCACCAAGGCTGGCAGTCATGGCCGTTTGATAAACCGTTTCATGTCATTCTTAATATTGCCGTAGGCGGTGGATGGGGTGGTATTAAAGGGGTTGCTGACGATATCTGGCCGAAACAAATGCTAATTGATTACGTACGTTTGTATCAAAAAAGTCACTAACCTGAACTCGGACCGATTGATATTTTGAGTGCTCTTTAGCAAAACCTCAACAGATAAAGTGGCATTAATTCAATGCAATTAGATAGGCACATCGAAAAAGTGTTAGATAAAGACTAGCGATAAAATTGAGCGAAGTGATTAATAGGCACATCGAATAATAGATACCTTTACCATTAAGAAGAGATCCGTCAGGGTAAACGTTATAGCCATTTAAATAATCTGCTGATTATTGCAGCCATTTTTAATCTAGGCCTCAGGTTGGTTGATTAGACTTGTTACTTAGTGATGTATTTTAACTTTAAAAGAAGGACTTATCGTTATGGATAAACATAATTTACACGCAGCTCGTAAAATACCTTGGGTTGCGATAAGTGTCATTGCATCCATAGCTTTGCTGCTTGGACTCTTGCTCATGCTGATGCCCAAGGGATTTAAAGGTACTCACGAGCAAATCGGTAAGGGTAAGCCTGCGGTAGTCTTTGTTTATAATCCTAACCTTGTGTCGAGTACCACCCAGACTGAACAGATGAATGAAGCTCGCTCTCATCTTGGTGATAACGTGTTTTTTCTGCTTGCCAGAGAGGCTACTCCTGAGGGAGAGGCGTTCATCGCTAAATACCGAGCGAGACCTAATGAGCTATTACTCTTTGATCCAGCAGGAGTCCTAATTAAAAGACAAGCTGCGGTGATAGGTGCGAATGAGCTCATGCTGTGGGTACGTTAGTCATTTAACGTCATTGTTATCAGTGATTAATTGAGAGATTAAGTAAAACGCTAAAAAGCCTCGCATAGAAGGAGGTCGGGGGGCTTTTAGCATTTGGGCTTATCTTGCTGAGCGACGATTTACTTTGTTGTTAGCTTTTAGAGAATAGTCGTTAGTGATTTCTCATTCCTTATTTCTCAATCGTGCGATTTGATATATGATGCGCCACCCTAAATTTGCCTATGTCGCCGATCCCTTTATATGTCTACCAATGCCCTTTATACCGATTTGTCCGGTTATTACGATTTAATGTGCTGTGACATTAACTATCAGCAGCAAAGCAATAGCATAGTGCGCTTGCATCAGTTTTTGGGTAACAGCGGTAAACAGCATTTAGATTTAGCCTGTGGTACTGGGCCGCACGTGAGGCATTTCATCGATTTAGGGTTTCAAAGCAGTGGTCTGGATATCAATCAACCTATGCTCGATATTGCGATGCGTCGTTGTCCTGAAGCGCAGTTTAGTTTGCAAAATATGACTGAGTTTTATGTTGACCAAAAACTCGATTTGATCACCTGTTTTTTGTACTCCATTCATTACTCTCCAGGTACCGAGGCGCTTAAAGCCTGCATTGCGAGTGTGTATAAAGCATTAAATACTGGTGGCCTGTTTTGTTTCAACACAGTTGATAAACATAAAATCAATAACAAGGCGTCAGTGCGCCACAGCGCCGAGTTTGCGGGCAGCCAGTTTGTGTTTGAATCTGGCTGGCATTATCAGGGGGAGGGTGAAATGCAGTCGCTTAATGTCAGTATTGCCAAAACTGATGCTGATAAGACTCAGCAATGGCAAGATTCCCATGCGATGGTCGCCACCAGTTTTACTGAACTCGAAGCCTTGTTAAGCCCGTACTTCGAGGTGCAAATTTTTGAACACGATTACGACAAAATCATCCCGTGGGATTTAGCTTCAGGCAACGCCTTGTTTGTGTGTACGAAACGTGAGATTGAGTAGCTAAGGTTTTTAGCGGTCATTCGCTATTGCTAGTGAGCCGGAATACAGATTTTTATGCCATGATATTGCTATTTGATGGACGAGTACCCTGTGGTTTTCGCCCGGTCATTTTGAGCATAACCTTGATGCTAAATAGATATTTTAGTGACAGATATACTGATAAATGTATTTATCATCAAGCTGCTTTTCAGACATAACAAAGGCGCAATCACCGCTAGCAAGTGTTCGGATATACGCTTCAAACTTATCTTTTTCATCCATATCAGCAAAATGAAAAACACCTGTCGCAGATTTGCTCGTCATGGGTATTGAGTTGTTAAAACCATCTCGGCCCCGGTGAATCACAAACGAACTGGTGACAATATTAAGCGATACATTCAAGAAACTATTCTGTGGCTGATTAAGTTCCTCAGTTGAATTGAAATCAATCGTTAAGAACACTCCCAAATCATTCATACTAGGGATTTTTATTGCCTTTAATACCATGGAACTTGCTGATTTTAATGCTGGAATATACTCTTTGAAATAAACATCATAAAGATCATTACGCAAATAACTTGTCTGCAGGAAGTCATAAATACTGCCATTGCCGTCAATATGACCAGCATAAAAAAGGTGCTTTTCAGAATCAGCTGTAGTCGTTTTAGCGATTGAGGTGGACTGAATCCTAGCCAGTTTTAATTGATTTTTCCGTTCAGCTTTTTTGATGATACTGACTAATTCATCTGTATATGAATAAAGTGAATTCACTTCGCGTTGTTCAATCGTCGACATGTCGATGGGATGAACAATAGGTGTTGCATAGCGATTTTGCTCAACTCGATATTTTTGAGCGGCCTTATTTTTAATATCAACCACTATGATGTAAGGCAGCGTAAACTCTACAGCCCCTTTTAGGGCGGTTTGACCCATAGATAATTCTGAGCAATTGTTACAAACCAATGTCTTAACGCTTGCGAAAACATCTGTAGATAATCCACACGCGAGTAGCGCGATACAAAGCTTAAACAACATCCATTTCATCTACAAAATCCTTATTTATCTATAGTAAAACTATAATAAAGCAAACAACGAGAGCTGTCGGTCAGAGTTAATAAGTGGACAGATTAAGCTTTTTAACAATGATTTGGAATGGATAAAGAAGGGGATATTTTTTAAACTGGTTCAAGATAAGCAAATTGTTGTTTAGTTAACAAGATTTGTTTTATGTAAAATGCTTATTGAAGTGAGTTGCGGATTAAGTGCTGTAGTGTTTTATGGTTATAAGGCTGTTCGCTAGCAAACTTCACCAGTTTCAAGTACCTATTTATATTGGCTTAAGTGTATAAAAATAGGTATTTGAATATGGCCAGCCATCATCAGTAACAATGGCTGTTGATGAGGGATTACTGTGCGGTATCAGTAAATTCTGCTTGAACCTTGTCTAATTCTTGCTGGTTTTTAAGCTCAGTTTGTTGCTGTTTTTTAATGCTGACTTCTTCTACTAGTGCCGCTTGTCTTTGTTTAAGGCTGTGTTTCTCATCTTTGGTTAGAAACTTAAACGCTTTTTCATTGGCAAGTGCATACGCAACGACATCTTCGCCTTTTACTCTGCGTTCATCCACTCGTTTTGAAAAACGATCGTTATCTCGAGCTTTGCGCTCTTCGGCATTTAACTTACTCATTGGTGTATCCTCATTAGTTAATCACGGTAGGCTTCACTACGCTCAGTCAAATAAATGAGATGCACATTCATAAAGCTGATCGGCGCATTTTAGCATAAGTTGGCTTGTTAGCCTGTAATACATGGCGTCTGAGTAAACTTTATCATCTGTTGATGGCTTCTAGAGGCGGTTCAGCTATCTGTTACCTGTAACGTTCAATCATTAAAGCTGTTTAAAGCCATCGCGATATCATGAGTCGCTTGCTTAGCGCGCGCACTGAGTTTTGTGATTGAAATAAAGCCATGCATGCAATCGTCATAATGCTGGTGTTGTGTATTGATGCCTGCTGCTTTTAGGCGCTGAGCATATGCAATGCCGTCGTCTCTTAATGGATCGTAACCTAGGGTTAATATGTAGCTTTTTGGCGATTCGCTGATGTCTTTTGCCTGTAGTGGGCTCACTAATGGCAGGGTGACTTCGTCGAGAGAATTCAAATAATGCAGCCTGAAATAATCCATCAGATCGCGGGTGAGTATTAACTGCTTATTGAAACGGCGATAAGACTCGGTCAAACCTTGCAAGTCGACCATTGGGTAGATCAAAAACTGAAATGCAGGAGTTACTTTTGCCTGTACTGGTAGTGACGTTTGCAATGAATTTAAGCCGATAATACAAGCCAGATATCCGCCTGCGCTATCACCACCCACACCGATATATTGTGGATTGATATTCAGTTGTTGATGATTGTCATTGATATAGTTCCACGCCTCGATGGCATCACAAATCGGGATTGGAAATTTATGTTCTGGGGCCAGTCGATAGCCAACAGATATGATGTTCATCTTGCCGTGTTTAGCCAGGTAGCGGCAAAAGTGATCGTGGGTGTTAATACTGCCAATAACGCCGCCGCCACCATGAAAGTACACTAAGGTTTTTTGAGACTTGTTGGCACTAGGATAGTAAATGCGTAGCTTGATGGTGTTATTGATGTGCAGGTTATCAGCTGTGTCTGTGGCATCGCCGCGATGATTCGTGCTCACTGGAATGACTAACTCGACAATCTTATCCATTTCAATTTTAGTCAGCCCAAGTACTCGGTCCATCGCTAGAAATACATACCTGAATAATGTTACTGGCAATTTGTATAACGGCGCTAATGATAACCACTTGGCGACCATTAATTGTTTAGCTTCAAGCTGGGATGCTTGCAGTGGTTTGCCTGGTAGCGGTTCGTTTAGTGATGATGTTGGTTGATTAAGGTTATCCATTTCTATGGCCTTTTTATTATTGTTAACTGATTAGAACCATTTGTTTATCGACTTAACCACTTCATCACCAAGCGATTGATAAACGTAGGTGATACGTTACTTAATTTATGCAATAGGCCATAAAAAACACTGACCGTTCTATGGGTTTTAGGGTGTTTCACTTGTTTATCAATCACAGCGACTACGTGTTCAGCAGTAATGTTCACACCGAGTCGTTGCATGACTTTGGCGGTGTGTTTCTGTGCCTTAAGCATATTGGTTGCCACAAAAGGCGGCATGACATCACATACTCTTATGCCGTACTTTTGCCACTCAAGTTCCAGCGCCTCGGTAAGCGCTTTTACGGCAAACTTACTCGCCGAATAGCTGGCTAATTCTGGTACGCCATAATCGCTACTGGCTGATGACATATTGATAATAGTACTCGTACCAGTATTTTTTAAATATGGCCATGCAGCATGACACAGATTCATGACCCCGATGACATTGACACTTAATGTACGCTGATGATGTTCTATAGAGATGTCTTCAAATGGACCAATTTCCAATATGCCGGCATTGTTAAGTAATACCGCCAAGCAATGATTATGTTCCGCACAAAATGTAGCCATAGCGTGTTGTACTTGTGAAACATCAGTGACATCCAGCTGAAACAAGCGTATTCGAGTTCTATCCCATATTTCGGTGGCTTGTGTTAATTGCGCTAAATTGATGTCGGCCATACCGACCCAATAGCCTTTTTTATGAAAGTGCCGAGCAGCGGCTAAGCCAATTCCAGAAGCCGCGCCGGTAATAAATATCGTGTTGTTATTCATGATAAAACCTGGTTGCTTTTAGTACGAGTGAATCAGTACAAGTGAAAAGGTGGCTAAGCCAATTAGAATGACCGGGTATTAAGGTGTTCCATCTGCGGCTGTTTCATTTCATCAACCCAGCGCTGCCAAGTGTAGGGCCATAAAATAGGGTCACCATCGGCATCTAAATACCAGCTTTGGCATCCTCCAACCCAGCTAGTGCCCTTTAACCCTTCTTTTACGTAGGCATTAAAATCGTCAATGGCTTGTTGTTTGGCTTCAAACTCATCAAATTGATGCTCACGCCATTTATCGATCAATTTAATCACGTAGTCAGTTTGAACCTCGCTCATGGCGATAACCGAAAAGTTACCAATAGGTGTGTTGGGGCCGAGCATTAAAAAGAAGTTAGGGTAATCGCTGAGTAACATTGACCGATATGCTTTAATTTTATGAGCCCACGCCTTATCAATGTGCAAATTGTTGCGGCCAATTAGATTCATTGGGCGCATAAAATTAAATGCATTAAACCCTGTCGACAGTACCAATACATCGAGGTCATGGTGTGTACCGTCTTTAGTGATAATGCCTGTTGCAGTTATGCGCTCAATGGCCTCTGTTATTAACTCAGTATTGGGTTTTTGAATGGCTTTATAAAAAGTGGTGTTGATAATGACCCGTTTGCAGCCTACTTGATAATGAGGTCGCAGCTTTTCGCGTAAAGTTTGGTCTTGAATGCTTAATCTTAAGTTGGCTTTACACAAAAAATTTAACACATGTTTTTGGATAAAGTGTCCAGTTACCGCTTTGGTAAAAAAATGTTCTAGAAAAAACTTACCAGTATTGCGGTGGATTTTGGTAATGATGGGAAAGCGAGCCATCAGTTTGCGGCTGGTTTTTGAAAAGGTAAAATCGGGTAAGTGCATTAACCATTGTGGTGTGCGCTGAAAAACCGAGACCTTAGCACCAGTGTTAATCAACTCAGGAATGGCTTGTGCCGCCGTTGACCCAGTACCGATTACCCCAACCCGAGTTGAGGCAGATATATCGACGTCGTGGTTCCATTGGGCGGTATGAAATGTGGTGCCTTTAAAATCAGCTAATCCAGGAATGTCAGGAAATTGCGGATGGTGCAAAATGCCTGTGGCACACACAATAAAATCAGCGATATAGGTTTGCTGTTGACTGGTTTTTACTGTCCATTTGCCATTGGCATAGTGTGCATCGGTAACCGCTTCGTTAAAGCGTATGTCTCGTTTAACCTCATATTTATCTGCCACATGCTCAAAATATTGTTTAATCTCTGGTCCATGGGCGAAAAATCGGCTCCAATTGGGATTGGGTTCAAATGAATAGGTATACATGTGAGCGGGTACATCACAGGCCGCACCTGGATAGGTATTTTCGCGCCACGTTCCGCCCACAGAGCCTTTTTTCTCCAGCACTACAATGTCAGTAATACCAGCTTGACGCAGTTTGATGGCCATTAAAATGCCCGTCATACCTGCACCAATGATCACCACCGCAGGGTTTCGTTTAACTTGGGTCATGCGGACCTCAATGATTGTTATTTTTAATTATGACTTTGAATGGCTATTTCGCTATACGATCATTCAAAGATTGTTAACCAATGATGTTATCTGTCCAGCATAGGAAATTGGGCTTGATTGATCTAGCGTCTAAATAGACGTATATTTGTGATTTTAAGACATTACGGCCATCAATTATGACATTTCGCAGTATTACCAGTGTGCAGATTATCGTTGCCCATGGCATTGAGCTGGGTATTGATGAGAATGTTTTACTGCAAGGGTCGGGTTTAACCAGTGCTCAATTAGCTGACCATGAGCGGCTGATTGAAGATAAGCAAGAGTTACAGGTGTTAAATAACCTAATGCTTACTACTGAATGCCCAGTTAAAGTAGGAATGGAATTAGGCTGCCGTTATCACCTGACCAGTTATGGCATTATGGGGTATGCCCTGTTGGCCAGCAGTACTGCGAGAAAGGCGATTGAATTAGGCTTACGTTATCTAGATTTAACCTATGTTTTTTCACAGATAACATTAACTGAGCTTAACGACGATTTATCTCTAAGGTTCTCATGCGACATTGCAGGTGAGTTAGGTGAGCTCGTATTAGTCAGAGACATGTTGGGCGCTGCGATGATCCAACGAGAAGTATTTGAACGTAACGGCTTACCGATAAAATTGCAGTTTATGTCGCCTCAGCCTGTAGGCTTGTGCCTAGAAGATATAAAGCAAAAACTCGGAGCTGAGATCCAATTTAATGCCAATTATAATGGCTTTTCTGGACTAGCCCCGCTATTGGATTTGCCCTTGGTAAAAGCCAATGAAGCCACCGCCAGATTATGTGAAGCGCAATGCAGCCAGTTACTGCAACAAAAACAAAACTGGAAACCTGTCGCCAAGTTGGTCAAAGACACCTTAGTGCACTTAGGCTTAACAGCATCAATGGAAGACATCGCCCAGCATTTAGCCCGTACGACTCGCACTTTACATCGTCAACTCAAACTAGAACAAACCAGTTGGCGCCAAGTACGTGATGATGTGCGTTTTGGCATCGCTGAGGAACTGCTGCTAAAGCCGATGCAACTTGATGAAATTGCTGAGCGACTTGGTTTTAGTGATGGGGCTAATTTTAGCCACAGCTTTAAGCGCTGCAAAAACATTACCCCAAGCCAGTATCGCAAGCAGGCAACAAAACAGCGATAGCCAGCTGTTCTTCATAGCTAAAGGCTAGCTAGAATCTCAAGCCTTAGACCTTAGACTTTAGACCTCAAATCTAAAGACTCTTACCTAGAACCTAGAACAAGTGGCTGTTAGCCAGAAACTGCTTTCTATGACCCCCATTGCTTAATGTTTATTTATCGAACTGCCTTTCACAGGGGATTCCGTCACCATCACCATCCATTTTTGTGTCTGGACAGTTACGGAGATAAAAGCTTGCTTCAGCATAAGAGCGCATTTGGCTGCAGTGGGTTTTACCAGCTTCGCATCTGAACTGTGGTTGTAGATTGATTGAGCTTGGTTTTGATACGGTTGGTGTCCACTGCATCTGCTCAACATCTTCATTGGTCAGCACTGGCGTAGCGGTCATTTTTTGATATTGTTTATAACCGAAAATACCAACCCCAAGCAGGATAACAAGCATGATTACGCGGCCAAGTACTGGGCTTGAGCGGTAGTTGTCGTCATGATGAGATGGGCTTTTACGATGATGTTGACTGGTGTGAGACGCTGGACGAATGCTATTGGACACCACCGCGACGCCTTCTATACTGGCTTTTACGGCTTTGACTTTACCGTCGGGCTGGTTCTCACGATGAAATAGGATCTCATCGCCAACAATGGGCTTTCTGGCCATGTGTTTTAAGGTTGAAATGTGAATAAAGACATCTTGATTATCACCGGTTTCTGGCTTGATAAAACCAAAGCCTTTTTCGGTATTCCAACGAACGAGCGTGCCTCTTTCCATGGCGATTCCTTCCTTGATGGTCATTCAGTTATTAAAAAATCATACTTTAGAATCATGCTTTTAAATCAGTAACATAATACCTACAATCACAGTGTTTTAGCCAGTTATTTGATTGGACTTTGTGAGCGGTCGATAAAACATAGTCGATATGATTACCTACTCAGGGAAAAATGAATTGATATCGACATTGGGCAATATATCAACTTGCTACAACAAAAACGTGGTGTTATTTAAGATTAAGTTTAACGTGTATATAGACGGGATTATTTTTAATGAATTGACCAACGCAACAATAGAGGGGGCTACTGATGAATGATGAGCAATACCAAAAAGGACTTGAGGTACGTCGCAAGGTGATGGGGGATGCTTATGTCGATAAAGCGCTCAGCAATGTCACTGATTTTACCCAGCCACTGCAAGACTTAGTGACCGCAAATTGTTGGGGAGAAGTCTGGGTTCGTGATGCTATTTCTAAGCAAACTCGCAGTCTTATCACTATTGCCACATTGGCGGCTTTAAAAGCTCCAACTGAATTAAAAGGTCATGTTAGAGGGGCATTACGTAATGGGTGTTCCATTGCTGAAATTCAGGAGGTATTACTGCATTCAACAGTCTATTGCGGCATGCCAGCGGGAATTGAAGCCTTTCGGGCTGCAAAAGAAGCGATAGAGGAATGGGCTATAGAAAATAGTTAGCACTGAGTTATCTATTAACTTTTTAGCCTAAATGATTGTGTAAAAGCACTAATCTTTTTTTAGATTGTTACGTATAACAGGATCTAATACTTATCCAAAAGGACTTAAAATGCGTTATTTAATGATTATTGCAAGCTTATTACTGCTCAGCGCTTGCAGCACGAGTTATCCAAATCAGGCCATTACTGGGCAAACTTTTCCATCGGTGTCAGGCCAAAATCTTGAAGGGCAGTCTATGACCTTGCCTGATGATTTAAAAGGTGAAACTGCGCTATTACTGATCGGTTATAAACAAGATTCACAGTTTGATATTGATCGCTGGTTAATTGGCTTAGACATGACCGAAACGCAAGTATCGGTATTTGAAGTGCCAACCATACAGGGATTGTTTCCTAGAATGTTCAGCACCTTTATAGACAGTGGTATGCGTGCAGGCATCCCTAAGCCACTTTGGAAAGGCGTCGTTACTGTCTATAAAGATGGTGAAAAAGTACAAGCGTTTACCGGTAATGAAAAACCAAACAATGCGCGAGTGGTGCTATTAGATGGCCAAGGTAAAGTGATTTACTTTTATGACCAAGGCTTCTCTGTTGATGCACTTAATCAGTTAAGAGCCTTGCTTTAATCGCGCAAAAGGTAGTGTATAAATCGATCGAGATATCAATTATATCAGCCTCTTTACTGCCATATTTGAGGCCAGTAAGTGACATCTTGATAAAATATGACCTGATATATATCAACAATATGATGGCCGTGATGATTTGTTAAATGCTTTATTGAGTTTGTATCGTTAGAGTTTTGCTCATAAAAGTCTCTGGTCAGCGTTAAATGAGGCTAATGAGGCCTAAATATCTTTGACTGGGTTGTAATCTTATCGGTTATCACTAATTATCTAAGCGCTGCTAAGTTTGCAGCTCTCAATTGAGGACTTTGCCATGCTGTACGATTTGACTGTAGTGCAATTCAGCAAAATGCTGAATAACTTAAATAATATTCTTGATAAGGCCGAGGTATTTGCCGCCTTTAAAAAGGTCGATATGGCAGTATTGCTGAACTCTCGCTTAGCGGCAGATCAATTTAATCTTACTCGCCAGATTCAGATAGCCTGTGACACGGCTAAAGTTGGTGTTGCCAGATTAACCGGTAATTTAGAGACTATGCCTAAGCATGATGATACTGAAACGACACTTGAAGAGTTGCGTCAACGCATTGCTTCAGTCATTGAGTATATTAATGGTTTTAGCGAAGCCGACTTCGCTCACGCTGCCACTATCCATGTGTCACAACCTCGCTGGGCAGGTAAATATCTAACAGGCTATGAATTTGCTATTGAACATGCCATTCCTAATCTCTATTTTCATGTCACTACGGCCTACGCAATATTGCGCCACAACGGTGTTGAAGTGGGTAAGAAAGACTATTTAGGTGATATGCCTTATAAAGTCCCTGTTATTTAGTAAAGTACTCGTTATCGGCTATTGAGGATACATCCACTAATGTAGCGTTTGTATCCTTTAATAGCTGCGCCCAGAAGCCACTGTCTAAGCCATGTATTGACTTGCTTTTTACACTAGCTTTTGGGCATTTTTGTTTTACTCAGATGATTTAATTCGCTATTACTCTGCTCAATAATCAATTGTTTATTTGCATTTGATGCGGTAATTTTTTGGCGTAGCAACTGAATCAAGGTTGGCGAAATAGAGGCTAAAATCATGCCACACATCAATAAATATTGATGTGGTGTGTATGATTCACCCATTAACACAAAACCACAGGCAATACCTGCTATTGGGTTGGCTATGCCGCCAAAAGTGAAGTCGACAACCGACATACGTTGCAATAACCACACATACATACTGTAACCGAGTACAGTGTTGAGTAATATTATCCAGCTTATGCCGAAGCCATTAGTCAGACTAAATTGCTTGACCACACTGAGATATTGTTCAGGTGAAAATAGTGCCTGAATGCCTGCGGCAACCAATAATAATGCTCCGCCGATAATGAGCTGCCAGGTGAGTATGGTCCACCAATGAATGCGTGAGCCCAGTGCTTTGGTGATCGTGCTGCCGATAATAATACAGCTAATAGCCGCCAGCATCGCCATTAACCCAATAGGATTTAAACTAATGGTGCTGGGGTCAAATAGCATCCACGCTAGAGCAATTAAGATCGCGCCACAAAAGGCTTGCGGCAGATTAGGGCGTTTTTTACTGCTTACCCAATGAAATAGCATCGCGAAAACGGGCACTGAAATCATCCCTATACCAGAGATGGCCGACGGAAGTGTTAGTGCCATAATAAATATCAAACTGAAAAACACCGCAATATTAATCGCACCGAGTTTTATCAAAATAGACCAGTCGGCTTGTTGGGGCTTAGTCGGTTTGATTGCCAATAAAATGAGTCCAGCAGGCAATGCACGCAGAGCACCGAGTAATAACGCTGGCCAGTCAGGTAAAGTGAGCTGAGTCATTGCATAAGTGGTACCCCAAAAAAAGGCTGGGATCATGGCGAGTAAAATATTCATAAACTACCTTAGTGTTAAATATCTTCATATAAAGATAAGTGTTGATTCTGGACTGCTAAGTTATCTTTGTAAAGTATCTTTTTATGAAGTATCTTTATGTTAAGTATTTTATAAGTGATCAATCGTTAAGATTAAGGGTGTTAAATGGAGGATATCGATAGAGTTGTGGCGCAGTGGGGTGAACAGAAGCCGCATTTAGATACTGCACCAATGGCAATACTTGGGCGTTTTTTGCGTTTACAAAAACACATTGAAGCTGAAATATCCACTTGTCATAAATTGTTTGGCCTGACCATGGGGGAATTTGATGTACTGGCTACATTACGACGTGCAGGCCTGCCTTATACCTTAACCCCTTCAGTGCTTTTGTCATCTATGATGTTAACCTCTGGCGCGATGACAAATCGCTTAGATAAACTAGAATCTAAAGATTTAATTGCACGTGTACACAGCACTGAAGACAGGCGTAGCGTATCCGTAGCTTTGACTGAAAAAGGACTTGCCACGATAGATGAAGCGATTGAGGCACATGTCCGCATTCAACATCAGTTGGTAGCAAATCTTTCAGATTCTGAACTGCCCGAGCTCAACCAATTACTCAAAACTTGGTTAGCTGGCTTTGAAGGCAATTAATAGCGGCTGTGATCAGATAAGTGAACCACGGCCAGCATCTTAAGGTGCTGGCCGTGGTTGTTTATGCGTTTTGTAATAGCTTAGCGCTTATGGTTGTAGCTGTGCTTTTGCTGCTTCAACTTTAGAAAAATCTAAGCCAAGTTCTACAACTGCTTCTTTGATTAAAGCTGGGTTTTGCATCACCATGCCCATCAGCTGTTGTAGCTTTTCCGCAGGAATGCCTAATTGACCAATAGTTGCCATTGCTGCAAATGGGTTTTCAGTTAACGTCTGGAACAGCTCATTAATTTGTACGTCACTGATATTGTGTTCTTTTAAGATGGCAATAATAGGATTCATTGCGTTACCTTGTAAATGTTAATTGAGTAAGTTGTGATTTTATCATGATTTAGTCTGTAGAGGGCAAGATAGCGATTGCACAATCGTACTGACAAAATGATTCAGCAGGTTTTGACTTTGGTTAGTCTCTTAGCAAGATTGAACTGAGTGTCGTTTATACGTTACATCATTGGATAAATGATTGAGTTTACTACTCCGGTGTTTATACTGTTCTCGTTTTAGCGTGTTGCTTTGCTGATTTAATACTACTTTTTATATGGATTTGTTACGGACGTTGATATGGATATTGAAACCCTCTGCACTGTGTTAGTGCTGCTCCAACCCCTTGTTGTATATTATGCCTTTTATAAAAATACTGGCGTAACCACCAAAGATAATGAGTTTAATCAATCTTTTTTGGTAATTTCTCCTAGTTTTGCCTTCTTTTATTTAGACCAATATTGGTATGCACTCGGTTTGCTGGTTGGCGTGGCATTGCTCGGTTTGTTATTGGCAATGATAGTGGATCGTAAAGCCAGTCATCCGATTGATTACGGCGGGCTGGTTTCATTTATGCTTGCTTGGTTGATTATATTTGGTATAGGTCATTGGATTGCAGGTTTCTTCCCCGACTCAAGCAGTACTGAGGTTGACGATTCAATAGCGCTGACTGATATCACGCAAGGGGGTTATTCAGCATTAACCAGTTCACTGTATTACTTCTTGATTATGCTGGGGGTGTTTTTTGTCCGTATTATAGAGAAAAAATATTTCACAAAGGATAATCTCAGTAGTTTGTTGTTGTTTATCAGCAGTGTTGTTGGTGGCGTGTTACCTATGGTGGGTGACTATTTTATCTTGAGCATAGTGATAAACTTTTTTATCTTATTTTATATGAGTGTCGCCATTATTCGCTTGGATGATACCGGTCCTTCAAGTGGTTCGGTGACTTTTATATTTAGTTATCTATTTATGATGGGGGCTAGCTTAGCCATCATAATAAAAGGCGGGTATTGGCTTTACAGCTTGATGAGTTAACTGCGGCATGATCGATAGGCTGCATGTTATTAGCTAGAGTCGATAGTCCCAAAAAAAAAGCCAGAACACATATGTAGATGTGTTCTGGCTTTTTGGATTAAGCATATTGACGAAAGTAACTATTGCCTAATCGCTATTCGTTTTCGACCTGACAACGTACTTGCGATAATGTGACCGTCTTGCCGGTTTGTACATGACGTAATAGGCAATTATCGCCTTGTTTTAACAGTTGCACTGCGTCCGGAATTTCAGTGCTGCGCCCCATGATCAATAAGCCGTTAGCATCTTTATGCTGAGCACGCTCAATCACTTCTTGGCTGTATTGAGTAAAAGCGTTATCGGCTATTAATACATTGCTGGCGTCCAGTAAGCTTGCTATCGCTTGTTGTAATTCAGCGTGGGTTTGGCTGCTAGGGTTTGTCAGCATTGCCGCTTGTAACGTTAATGGCGCCTCTTTTGCTGTCGCCCCACAGCCGCTCACTGCCAATACTGCCAGAATACCAATGAATTGCTTTTGCATTATTGCTCCAAAGCCAATGGCGTGAGAATACGGTTGTTTTTCAGTACATTTTGGTTGCGCGTGTCTTGCAACATAAAGCCTGGATCGACAAAGGATTCTCGTGCTGGTGCGCGCGCTAAAGCTGAAGCCGTCGCTGGGCAGCGGTTATTATTACGATAAAACAATGCTGCACTGAGAAGTCTTTCGTTGGTATCACCTAAAGCATGTCCAAGGTCATCTTCTAGAACACAACCTGGCACTTCACTGTCTAGGGTAGGATTGGCTGATGGTATAAATCCGTCAGAATATTCACCAAAGCCTTTGTCATTAACCCCTTTAAACTGAATGGTAAAGTAGGTTGTGGCACAGTTACTGGTTGGGTAAAAGCCATAAGGCTTACCGCAGGTTGTATCACCCAATTGAATTACCTCAATATTAATGCCGCGAAGGGCATTCATTAAGGCTTCGCTGGCAGAACAGGTGCCAGGGGTTGTTAATACGAATACTCGCTTAAGGTTTAGCGTGGGCAGCGATAATCCACTGCGCAGTAATGAAGTGTTAAAGCCGATTGATTCTGAAATAAACGGCATCGGCGAGAGTGCTTCACGCGTTACTGGGTTAATGTTGGGGTACTTGTTGTTAAAGCTAGTTTGTTCAAACACCCGGTTAGTTGTGGCGTTATCACCCGCAATCATGTAGCCCAGTTGGCTGGCAAGTGCTAATAATCCACCGCCGTTATAGCGAATATCCAATACTAAATCGTCTACTTGTGCGTTGCTCAGTAACGTCATGGCATCGTATAAGCCTTTTTCGGCCGTCGCGATGTGAGAGTTAAATTGTAGATAACCCACTTTGCCATTAGTCGTTTGAATGGTTTTAGTATTTTGCACTGGCGTTGATACGATTGTGCCTGCCGATAATGTCAGTGTGCGGTCGGTTTGGGCATTTAAATCTCGCACGGTAAACACCGTTTGTTTACCAGTGGCGTCGGGAAATAAACCTGCATTTAAAGTATCGATACTGTCGCTATCATTGGCATTTGCTACGCTGACACCGTCCACCGATACAATAATGGCACCACGGCTAATACCTGCATTGCTTGCCGGCGTGTTTGGCTCGTTGAAGGCCACAGTCACTTGTCGTGATACACCTGCCGATGCATTACGTAAATTTAGCGTCATGCCATAACCAACAGAGGCCCCGGACCCATTGAGTAATTCCCATTCTGCTGTCGGCATAGAAAAGTGGAAGTTATCTTTGAGGTTGCCTGTGTCTGACAATTCGTCGGTTTTTAGTAGTTCAAAATACTCGGCAACGCTATATGGTGCCGGATCGCGATCAATAATTTCGTCATACCAAAGGTAAGTGTCATCGCTCCACGACCGCAACCACAATTTTTGTGTCAAGGGGACACTGCACTGATTGGCTAATGTCGAGTAGTTAGCAAATTGACCAGCAACCCATTGAGGTGACGTTGAGCCAGTATTGCTATTGTTATCGCCGCTTGATGAGCCGCCACCGCCACAGGCTGTTAGTAACAGGCTGGCGCTGATAATGAATGGGGCGAGAGTGTTGCTTGAGAGTAACTGCATAATAATCCTTTATATACTCAAATATCGTGGTTAATGTTTAATCTTACAATTGACAACTTTATTACAATTGACCTAATTTGTAACTCGGTTTCTTGAGCAATACTAAGATTGATAAACCATGCTATTTGAAGTGTAATGATATTTCTATACGCGGCTACTGGTTGTAATGTTCAGTTCAACCTTAGTACTGTGTTTGTGGTTCCTTGCTACTGTTTTATTGCCTACTTATGTAGATATACTAGATGTCACAAGGTCCTTTTTGTATAAAATTGCCACAAGCGGCTGCCAACTTCATTTTGAAAGTTCAACGGCCCTAATCAGAGATATCATTACTATGTTCGACAAATATAAAGTAAAAAAGGCGGGTCAATGCTAACTTCACTTATGCATTTATCTGTACCCCGCCAGCGACAACATGGCGCATCTGGCATCAAACTACTGTTAATTATTTTAGTGACTATGCTGGTCACAATTGGATTAACGTTTTTTATTATTCGCACTTATATTTTTCCGTCGCCATTAACGCCTGTAACGTTAAATGCCCAAGAAGAGCAAAAGCTGGATCAAAAACTGACCCAGCTTGGTTGGCAAGTTGAACCTAGTCGCCAAGTGAGCCAATCACCTAATTCACGCGAACCAAGTAATCGTGGTCATAACAACGCAGAGCTAACCCCGCAGGCATATCGCGAATTTGATGCCGACCGCCAGGTGACTTTTAGCGAAAAAGAAGTTAATTCAATGATTGGCCGTAATCCTGATTTTGCGCAGCGGGTTGCGATAGATTTTTCAGACAATTTGGCCAGTGCAACCTTGCTGATTTCAATTCCTAAGGACTTTCCTCTGATGGCTGGAGAAATCTTACGGGTTAATACTGGGCTGGACATTCATTTAGATACCAATGGTCGCCCAGTAGTTGCTTTAGTTGGCGTGAGCTTAATGGGCGTGCCTATTCCCAATGCATGGTTGGGTAACATGAAAAACGTCAATCTAGTGAGTGAGTTTGGCGACCGTGGTTTTTGGAATACCTTTGCCGATGGTGTGGATAATATTCAGATTCGTGATGGCGAACTGTCGATCAAACTGCGAAAGTAAATGCTACATATCGGTTTGAAAGCAATGTTATAAGTATGGTGTTAGCAGTGAGCCTGAATATCAAGCTCATTGTTTATTGACCGTTTTTTCAGCCCACTCATGTTGAGTGACGCGAATACTTATCACAGCTAACATTATGTTCTGTATAGCACTTTTACCACATGCCAACCAAATTTTGTTTTGACTAGGTGCGGTGTTATTAGCTCGCCATTGAAACAGACTTTATCAAACGGGGGCACCATTTGACCTTTTTTGAACTCACCTAAGTTGCCACCATTTTTGGCTGATGGGCAGCTAGAATGTTTTTTGGCTAGCACATCAAACTTGGCGCCTTTATTGAGCTGCTTGATGATGTCTTCAGCTTGGGTTTGGTGTTTCACTAATATATGTAATGCTGCTGCAGTTTTGGCCATGATATCGGTCTTAGTTTCTCTGTGATTAGCAGATTATTATACCTGTTTCATCAGCTAAATTGGCAGTAGATCCTTGCACTAATGGATCTATTCAATCCCAATATAGGCAAATACTGTAAGGTTTGGACCTGTTAATGCCTAAATCTTGAGGTTTTATTACTGTAATTTACTGATATTAATGATGCTAATAATGATGTCTTTTATTATGTTATATCGCTACAACACGTTGAACTGACGCTGAGTGGCCAGAAAATTAGCTAATTGAGTATTACATGGATTACAGTATTGATCGGTTGGTAAAAAACGACGAGCACATAACAAAAAGGAAATTTTAATGCTTAAGCGAATCATACCCTTATGTATAGCGAGTGCGATAACTATGGCAATACCTGTTCATGCAGAAGAAGATAAATATATTTGGTTAGAAGATGTTGAAGGCGCTAAGCCAATGGAATGGGTTAAGCAACAAAATAGCTTATCTGCTACTCATATTAAGGCTTATCCAGGTTTTGATAAATTAGTCGCCAACAGCTTAGATATTTTAAACGATAAAGCCCGTATTCCTTATGCAACTCGTATTGGCGATTATTTGTATAACTTTTGGAAAGATGAAACCCACGAGCGTGGCATTTATCGGCGAACTACGTTAGCAGAATATGCTAAAGCCGAACCTAAGTGGGAAACCGTGCTCGATATCGATGCCCTGGGTAAAGCTGAGGACGTTAATTGGGTTTTCAAAGGTATTGAATGCCAATATCCACAGAACGAGCGCTGTTTTGTTTCATTATCTCGTGGTGGTGCTGACGCTGCTGAAGTGCGCGAATTTGATTTAACAACGAAAGCCTTTGTCGATAGTGCTCAAAAGCCATTTTTGTTGGCCGAAGCAAAGTCGATGCTAAGCTGGATTGATAAAGACACTGTGTTTGTTGGTACTGATTTTGGCGATGCGCAAAGCATGACCGACTCTGGTTACCCAAGTGTGGTTAAATTGTGGAAGCGCGGCACTCCTTTATCTGCCGCTAAACTGGTCTTTAGAGGGGATAAAAAGTCAGTAGCCGTGTCGGGTTATGTGATGTTCGATGATAAAACCCCACTCAATATCGTCACAGAAAGCTTAACCTTCTACACAGCTAAACATTATGTCTATCAAGATAGTCAGTTAGTGTCGCTGCCTATTCCTGAAGATGCCGATTTGAAAGGTTACTTTAAAGGTCAGCTATATATTGAGCTAAAAAGCGATTTAGTCACCTCAAAGGGTACGTTCAAACAAGGTGCCATTGTTTATACAGCAGTTGATAAGCTCATTGCGCAAAAACCTGAGTTTAGTGAACTGGTATCGCCAACTGCGCACGCTTCAATTTCACAAGTAGCATTTAGTCAGAATGCTATTTTTGTGACTTGGCTGGATGATGTAAAAAGTAAACTCGTCCGATACATGCAAAACGATAAAGGTGAGTGGCAAAGCAAGCCGGTGCCATTTGAAGCCAATGGCACCTTAAGTGTGTTTGATGTAGAACGCGATAGTGATGACTTTTTTGTTAATTACACCAGCTTTTTAGAACCCGCCAGTTTATATCGCTTAAATGGCGCGAGCTTAAAAGCCGATAAAATTAAAGCCATGCCGCAACAATTTGACGCTAATAAATTTGTCACCCAGCAGTACTTTGTTAAGTCAAAAGACGGCACTAACGTACCTTATTTTGTGGTGATGGCTAAAGACATCAAACTCGATAGCAGTAACCCTACATTACTTTACGGTTATGGCGGTTTTGAAGTGTCGCGTTTGCCAGCCTATTCGGCCACTATTGGTAAAAACTGGTTAGAGCAGGGCGGTGTTTATGTACTGGCTAACATTCGTGGTGGTGGTGAATATGGTCCTGCTTGGCACCAAGCAGCATTGAAGCAAAATCGTCATAAAGCGTATGAAGATTTTGAAGCCATTGCCGAAGACCTAATTGCTCGCAAGATTACTTCAAGCAAACATCTTGGTATTCAAGGTGGCAGTAATGGTGGTTTGTTAATGGGAGCTGCCTTTACCCGTCGTCCTGAGCTCTATAACGCAGTCGTGTGCCAAGTGCCATTGTTGGACATGAAGCGTTATAACAAATTACTGGCTGGTGCTAGTTGGATGGGCGAATACGGTAATCCTGATATTCCTGAAGAGTGGGCATACATTAAAACCTATTCTCCATATCATAATTTAAAACAAGGGGTTAAATACCCTAAAGTGTTTTTTACCACCTCAACACGCGACGATCGGGTTCACCCTGGACATGCGCGTAAAATGGTCGCAAAAATGGAAGATATGGGCATAGATGTGTTGTACTTCGAAAATATTGAAGGCGGCCATGCTGGCGCGGCCGACAATACCCAAGCCGCTCAGTTAAGCTCAATGGTTTACGCTTACTTAATGCAGCAACTTCGTTAAATATAGTCGCTCTGTGATGAGTAAAAAGGGTTTCAGCAGTGCTGAAACCCTTTTTTTGTGTCTGACATTGATATGACTCGGCTCGAAACTCCGCATGTCTCAGTCGTACTCTTTTATGATAAAAAGAGCCGCAGTGTAGTGCTGCGGCAAAATAGCCTGAAGCTAATTGCAAGGGTGCTATTCTCGCCATTAGCTAGGGGGAGGCTAAATGACGATGACTTAATCTGCACTTATCAATTCAATTGCATTACTGGCAAGCGAGCCCTTAATTTGAATCGCAACCTTATAAATCATTGCGGCATTGGCCGATGCTTTACTTTGTAAGTCGAGGTCACTGACATTAAAAGTATATTTGCCCGCAGTATCGGTTGCTTCTAATGTTCCGCTACAACTATCACTCCCTGCACCATCGCATTGATAGCTTTGGGTGACATGCCAACGTTTCCAAGCCTTAGGTTTTATCGATAGCGATGCTGGATCAGGAAAGCCAAAATAGACGATATCGTAATTGGCTACATCAATGAGGGCTTCGCCGTCATTATTGGCGACCGTGAATAATAGCGAGCCAGTGGTAGCATTAAATGTATCCAGGGTAACAACTACGCTGCTTGCATCATCAATACTAATGCCATCAAGAACTGGTGGTACAACAACTACTGGCGGCGTCACCACTGGCGGTACAACCACCACAGGGGGATCAATAACCGCTACATCGTCATCATTGTCACTATTACAGCCAAAGATTAGCAATGAACTGGCTAATATGGCGCTAAGATATTTGACATTCATCATGTACTCCTTAATTGTAATGTCCGGTATGGCAGGTCGTGCATTCCATGTCGCTTTTCACACTGGCAGCAGAGCCCATCGTTTCGGTGACACCATGGCATGATTGACATGCTTGGGTTGTCGCCGATGGTTTCGCTTCTGCTAATACCGAAATATCCTCGCCGCCATGAGCTCGATTCAATAGATCGACAATGTAATAAGCCATAGAGGCAGATAGGCGTTTACAGCGTTCACCTTTTAATGCGAAAGGCTTTCCTGATGCCGCAGACCAATTACTAATGGATGAATGGCACAATGGGCTGTTAGCAATAGATGTTGCCCCCACTTCTAATGATTTTTCGGCTGTAGAGCCTATCCCTGCAATGAACTCAGCTGAAGATAAAGGCAAATCGTTGGTTTCATAGTAACGGAATGAAGCCCCAATAATCGCGTTGTTTTGGCCATTAATATCATCAAGAATGTTGATCAGCATGCCTGCTGCATTTAAGTTACCGCAAAGAGTACCTTGGCCTACCACGCCAGCCCAACCGTAGCCGGCTAATGCTGTTGGGATAGTCGCAAACTTGTCAGCATCAATACTGGCCGATACCGCGAGCATAGTCACAATGGCGTGAAAGACTTGGTGCATGCAACCGCCGCCAGTTTCATAGGCTAGCTTGGCAGTAGCCATGGCATCTAACGGTGCATATTTGAGTTTTTCTCCTAACGCTAAACGGTAGTTTCCATCTGCATCTGTAGCAGCAAATGCTGATGTACCTAAGAGGGTTGCCCCGGCTGCGGCGGTGCTTAATCCAATTATTTTTGTTAATGCTTGACGTCGATTTATGCTCATTTTGATCACCCTTATATCATCATTATTGTTGTGTTTAAGCGCTATGACTTCATATGGCTTAGGCTTGTTGTCATATTTTTGCTGGTCGGAATATCGACAGCAACTTGATGACCTAACGATAAGCAATGGGGCGATTAAAGGTGTGATTTATGCCAGATAAAACGGCTTTTAAAATAATGTTCAATTGAGTGAATAAACTTGAACTTTGAAGACTAACTAACCACAAAAAAAGCCGTCTTTTGTGACAGAAGTCTGATCATTTATAGGATTTACGTACATTTATCTGAGTATTTATTGAAATTAACTGTATGAAATGATGTGACAAATATCGCAATTACATCAATCTTGACCACTATTAATTACAAAGAATAAGGAATTAAAGCGTGAAGATAGCAGGATCACAGATTTTATAAGATTTTCTGCATACACTTTAGCCATTATGTGAAGTATTGAGGCAGTTGGTATGCAATTGGGCCATTGCAGGTTTGATAGCGATAAAGGTGAGCTGATCAATCAGGAAAGTGGTCTGGTGTGGTCTCTTCCCAGAGCAGAGTTACATGTACTGAGATTATTAGTCGAGTATCAAGGCAAAGTCGTTGCTAAACCTATATTAGAGTCTGGCCATAAAGACGGTTCACATCTTAGTTCAGCGTCTGTTGCCAGAGCTATTTTTACATTGCGCTCATTTCTTGGGCCGCAACATGAAACGCTTATCGAGACAGTAAAAGGCCAAGGTTATTTGCTCAGACATCACCGTGCCCGCAAAGAAACCCGTTACCAACGAAGACGTTTTACCATCAAATCTTTACCAGTATTGCTGGTGGTCATAAGCCTTTTTAGTGTATTGCTGCTTAGTCTATGGTGGTTTAATCGGCTTGGGCCCTCAATCAGTCCGACTATGCCGCTGAGTATCGACACGGTAACCTTGGATTCTGGTCAGCAAGTTGAAATGATTTTATATTCGCCCTCAAACACCAATAATGAGTTGTTGATTGCTCAAGGGCAGCTGCTCACTCAGAGTCTATTACATTGTCATGAGACAGTATGGAATAAAGTCTTTCTATCTTTATCTCACGATAAGCAGGTGCTGAACATTACCTTCAGAGGCGACTATTTTGGCCAGTCGATTATTCGTAATATCAAAATTAGCGATTTGCGCCAACCCAAGCGTTTTATCAATCCAGAGTGGCTTAAACAGGTGAGTATTTGTGATTCGTCACCAGTCCAGATCGCCTCTTCGCATCAATCTTGGAGGCGTTAGCATAATGGCAAGAAAAGGGTTATGGCTCATCAACAGTGTTATTTTGCTGTGTTTACTGGCTTGTATTGGGACTATTTACTCGCTCACATCTAAGGCGCCAAACTTTATGCTGAGTTGCAGTTCCGAACTGTTTAATCATCAAGCTGGCGAGGCAGACCATAATCATTACTTATTAGTTGATTTGGTCTCTAAAGATGGCTTGGCGCAAATTAACTATCGTTATTTCGACTTATCCGGTAATTCAGCTGGAACGTTAGCGATGACTGGAAAAGTGAACCGAATTGATACTCAAAGGCAAATATACGATATTTCAGTGACCACAAAACAAGAGTATTTAGGCAGTAAAAATGTTTATAAACCAGAGCATTATGAGTATCTATCGTATGTTAGTGGCATTAATTTAAATAAGAACGGTATGCATTCATTAACTATTCAGGTGCTAGAACGTGATGAGGCAAAAGACTATGCAGTGGTATTGTTTCAGCCTAGTAATACCGTATGTGGGTGTCGTTTGGTCAATTAAAGCTAATCTAACAGGCCGAGACTTAGTATCGGCCTGTTAGATTAGGTGTTGTATTTTTTATACTTTTATCGAATTTAACCTTACTTTTGGGGTGTGCGTTAACTCACCAACGGGCAAAATAGTACGCCCGTATTCGGCATTCAACACTTGCGCCATCGCAAAGTAAATAGCGCTTGCACCACAGAAAATACCTTCAAATCCGGCAATAGTGCCAAGCAATGCATTATCAGTAAAATCGCGCGCAGCCAGTAAGAAAAACAATATGGTTAATGAGCCAAATATTACTTGTTTTGCTCGAGGGTAGCGTAACGAACCCACAAACATAAAGGCTGTAAATGTGCCCCACAGGGTTAAATACCAGCCCATAAAGTGTGCTGGACTGGCCGCTACCCCCATATTAGGCATTAAAATAATCCCCACTAAGGTTAACCAAAATAAGCCGTATGAGGTAAATGCCGTAGTACCAAAGGTATCGCCCCGCATAAAGCACATTATGCCGACAATCACTTGGCCAATGCCTCCGTAAAAGATCCCCATTGCGAGGATCATCGAGTCAATGGGGAAATAGCCAGCATTATGAATGTTGAGCAGTATGGTGGTCATGCCAAAGCCCATTAATCCTAATGGTGCAGGATTCGCTAATTTTGTAACCATGATGTTTCCTTAATGGAAAAATGTAACGACCAAATAACGTCGCTAGAGATTAATTTGTACCCCGATTGGGCAAGGCGCGCATTTTAGAGAAAGCTTCAGTGGGTAGCAATAAGTGACAGGGGAGCCATGATGTTAGTAGTAATATGGATATTATTATTTAAAAACAATAACTTAGTATCATCTCGTGCGGCAAGTGTGTTAAGTATATTAATATTCGAGTAATAAACTATTTAAATTCAATTAGATACGGAAAACACCTTCAGCTGGTGTGATATTATTCAAGTCGTTGCTATTGCTGTGATGGGCCTCAAATATAGGGCTAAACTGTTGTCAAATCGCCTAATGAAGTCGTTACTGCAACAGGCTAATTTGTGACGTAAGCAACACTAACTGATTAAGTTTGTAGCGGCTTGCAAAAACAATATTTACTGCAAATTAATCGTTAACCTCTGCTCGAATTAACGAATGGGATAAATGCGCTAAAGTCAGTATCTATGACCTATTTTGTACCAAACGTGTGATTTGTGCCCCAGACCACAGACTAAATTTCTACTGCTAGTTAGTCTGTGGTGAGGTGTTAACTAAAACTACATCAAATAGGCCAACATTATTTTGGTTTATTTATCATCGGAGGTTATATGCAGCATAAGTTTATTACGACGGTCTTAGGGACTTTACAGCCCAATCTTTTGCAATCACTTGCTCAGGTAAGCCGTGAAATTGGCGCAAGTTGGGAGACCAGTAAAGTCATTAAACTCGATGGGCAATTTGTTGCAATGATGCGGGTGATGATAGATGCAGATAAAGAAACGCTATTAAAACAAACATTAGAGCAGAAGTTTAGCCAACTAACCTTTGTCTATGCTGAATTTGAAAGTGAATCGATACATTTTTCTCAAGAGTGTAAGCTCACTTTAGATTGCAGTGACCGTTCAGGGTTAACTCATGATATTAATGAAATTTTAGCGGATCTTGATGTCAGTGTTGATCACCAAGAATGCTACCGTGTGCAAGTAACCAGTTTAGGCAAAACGGTATATAGTGCCAAGATGACGTTAAGATTACCTAAGAATGTAACCATCGCGTTGTTAGTCTCTCAACTTGAAACCTTAAGCGACAATATTCGCATCGGCATAGAAGACTAAAATACCTTGAACTAACGTCCACTATGGATTTAGCTCAAGGTGTAAACCATCATATTGAAAATAAACATATAGCGAGAAAGACGGTAGTTTTTTGAACCGTACTTGGCTTTAATCACTGCTTTTACCTTGGGGTAAGGCAGTGATGCTTTATTGACGGCATTGACGATTTTATTGGCTGTGTCGCCATCAGCCAGGCTGCCAATGACAACCTGGTTGATGAGACTCTGCGGCAATTACACCGTTGGACGGTGCAAATCAAAGCGTAATTCTTCAGCAATACCATAATAAGCCGATGGGCCGCCGGCTCTAAATACCGGATCTGCTAATGCGGTTTGGTAGATACCTTCAGCGCTGAGTAAGTGCTTGTCAATGTGCACTGCCACAACCTCTCCGAGCACTAACCAGCTATCAATTTTGTCACCATTTGCTGCCGTTAGTTGAATGCATTGCGACAGTTTACATTCGAAGCTAACAGGACTTTGTGCAATAAGATCGGCCTTAACAATATTACCTGCTATTGGCGTTAATCCGGCAAATTCAAATTCATCAGTACCATGAGGAAGTGCGGCAGATGTTTGATTCATTTGCACTGCTAGGTTACGGGTAGTGAGATTCCATACAAATTCGCCAGTTTCAACGATATTAGCCACGCTGTCTTTCCAGCCGACACTGGCAAAACCGATAATTGGCGGATCATAGTTAAAACAGTTAAAGAAGCTATAAGGTGCAAGGTTGCGTTGGCCCTGAGCATTACGAGAAGAAATCCACCCTATTGGTCGCGGGCCTATAATGGCATTGAGTGGATTATGTGGCAGACCATGGCCTTTGCTTGGTTCATAAAAGTAGCGGTTATCAGTACTCATATCTTACCTTGTTTTATTGTTAAACGTGTCTGATGGTATCAAGTAGGTTAATGGCAATAATATCAGTAAATCAGCCCCATTAAATTCATACTATCAGATCCATATGATGACTTTATTAGCCTAATGGTGACCTTTACTATCACGGGTTAAATGCCGTCCATAGTAATCGCAAACCAACGATGATCATTAAGCTAAGAATGATTTTTTTAAACTGTTTTTCGTCAAATTTATCCTGGATGCGTAGTCCCAATTTTACGCCAATCCAAGCGATAGGCGCTAATGATGCCGAGATTAATAAATTGCTCAGGTTAATTTGCCCCAACATACTATAGGGAATTAACTTAACTAAATTTATCACCGCAAAAAACACTACGGCAGTTCCCAAGTATTCTGTTTTAGCTAAACGCAGTGGGATCAGATAGGCATTTAATGGTGGTCCTCCCGCATGGGCAACAAAGCTGGTAAAGCCTGCAATGGTGCCGCACATTCTACCCATTAGCGCGGATGGTTTTCGTTGTGACCATTCACCTAATGTGAGGCCGTAGATGCCAAACCCTAATGAAATCACGCCAAGTATACCGCGTAAGTATTGTTCATTAAGTTGATCAAATAATAGATAAGCCACCACAATACCGACGATAGCAGCAGGCAATAAAATCCACAATTGTGCTGTATTTTGTTTCCCCCACCACGAGCGTACACTTAAAAAGTCCATATAAACGAGCAAGGGTAGCATCACTGCCGCAGCGGTTGCGGGGCTAATCGCTAATGCTAATAACGGCACAGTTAACCCGCCAGCACCACCAGCAAAACCTGATTTTGACATACCTGTGATTAATACTGCTGGAATAGCCACTAACCAAAATAATGGATCTGTTAACACCGACACTCCTGCGCCAATCATGATTATTGGCAATTAATAGTAGATAGTTAGAATTGGCAATTTGGATTATTAGGGAAAGATAATATCACTGCCTAATGGTATATGCTCAGCTGGTGAATAGCATATTTAATCTCAACTTAGGAGAAATGCGCGATGATCTAATTGAGCGAATAGTTACCCTAGGGCGTTATTGTACTGATCAATAATTATCTATTTACCCTTGTGGGTGCAATTAATTTATTATGATGTGAGACAATAATGTTGGTTAATTTTAGTTTTATGTTGAAAAGCGTTATTGCCTGATATCCTATTGCAAAATAACGTGATAATTTACGAATAAATGGAATTCACATCGTTAATGGAGGAACAATGCTGGCATTTTTGAGCGCTCATGGAAATGTGCCTTTTTCAATTGCACTGGTAATAGTGATCATGTTGGGCACCTTTGAGCTTATCGCAATGATTGCTGGTTTAAGCATTTTTAGCGCGTTAGACAACTCGTTATCAGTCGATATTGATACTGATGTCGATATGGATGCTGAAACGTCTATCACCGGCATGACAGGTTTATTGGGCTGGTTGTGCCTTGATCGTTTACCGCTGCTTATTTGGCTGGTGTTGATATTAAGTAGCTTTGCGATTGCAGGCTATGTAATTAACTTTACTAGCTTACAAATCTCAGCAGGACTACTGCCGCAACTTATCACTGTACCTATCGCGTTTATTATTACGCTTATTTCTAGTCATTTCCTCGGCAATGCTGTTGCTAATATTCTTCCTAAAAATGAAACCTCGGCGATTTCTGTTGACTCACTTGTCGGTTGCGTCGCTACCATTACTCAGGGGCGTGCAGTTAAAGGCATGCCTACAGAGGCGGTGGCACGTGACGAATTTCAACAAAAACACTATGTATTAGTTGAGCCAGAACGCCTAGGTATTGAATTTGTCCGAGGCGCGGAAGTTGTACTGTTAGCTCGCAAAGGCAAGGTGTGGACGGCTGCACAAATTTAGTTAACTTAATAATAATCACTCTATATTCTCAAACGGTCATGCCATTGCATTGTGCTGACATGATCGAATTACTCTGTTGTATTTAAAAGGACATTAAATGGAAACCTTAACAAGCTTTGATTCTGGAAGCAGCTTTATCTTATTAATTGCAGGCCTAGTTATATTAGGTTTGATTGTAATAGGACTGATTTTTGCCAAACTGTATAAACGCGCCAGCAAAGAAATGGCATTTGTGCGAACAGGCTTTGGCGGTGAGAAAATCATTAAAGATGGTGGCGCAATTGTGCTGCCAGTGCTGCACGAAACGATTTCGGTCAACATGAATACCTTGCGTATTGAAGTCGAAAAAAACCAAAAAGATGCCCTGATCACCAAAGACAGAATGCGCGTGGACGTAAAAGCCGACTTTTATTTACGAGTTGCGCCGAATGCCGAAGGGATTTCTATGGCGGCACAAACCTTAGGCACTCGTACTAATCGTGTTGAAGAACTCAAAAAATTAATGGAATCAAAGTTTGTCGACGTATTACGTACCGTGGCAGCCGAAATGACCATGACCGAAATGCACGAGCAGCGCGCTGACTTTGTTCAGCGAGTGCAGAATAATGTCGCCAACGATCTTGAGAAAAACGGTTTAGAACTCGAATCTGTTTCACTGACGGGTTTTGATCAAACTGACTTGCAATTCTTTAATGAAAATAATGCATTTGATGCCGAAGGTCGGGCACGTCTAGCTAAAATCATTGAGGAAAAACGTAAAGAAACCAACGATATTCAACAAGAAAACCGCATTAAAATTGAACAGCGTAATCTTGAAGCAGAAAAAGAATCGTTAGAGATTGAAAAGTCGGAAGAAGAAGCACGCCTCGCGCAGCAACAGTCACTTGAATTTAAACGTGCCGATCAAAAAGCTGAAATCATTAAACAAAAAGAAAACAAAGCCCGCGAAGAGCGTGAAGCCGAAATTGCTAAAGAGCGCGCAATTGAAACCGCTGAAATTGAAAAAACCAAAGACATCGAAACCCGTGAAATTGAAAAATATAAGTCTATTGAACAGTCACGCATTCAGCAGCAACGCGATATCGAAGTATCAGAACAAGACAAACGCATTGCCGTAGCCGCTAAGTCAGAAGAAGAGTCTGCTGCCCGTGCTCGCGCCGCAGAAGCGGAAAAAACTAAGGTAGAAAAAGAAGAAGCGGTGATAACAGCGCGCCAAACTGCTGAAGCTAATCGTCGTAAAGACATCGAAGTTATTGACGCCCGCAAAGAAGCTGAGCGCGACGCAGTAGGTGTTACTGTTAGAGCGGAATCAGAAAAAATTGCCGCGGAAGATAGAGCGAGTGCCATTTTAATTGAAGCGCGTGCCAGTGCAGACGCTAAGATGCTCAAAGCCTCAGCCGATGAGAAAATCTATGCAGTAGAAGCGGCAGGTAAGCGGGCGCAGTACGAAGCTGAAAACGTACTGAGCAACGAACAAATTGCCTTACAAAGATCATTAGCGATATTAAAAGCCTTACCTGAAATTGTCGCACAAGCGGTTAAACCACTGGAAAACATCGAAGGCATTAAGATTTTACAAGGCTATGGTACGGGTAATCAGTTTGGCAATGGTGAGAGTAACCCATCGCAAGGTGGTATTGCTGAGCAAGTGACAACCGCGGCACTAAATTATCGTGCCAACGCACCTGTTGTCGATGCCATGCTGCGCGAGTTGGGGCTAGTTAATGCAGAGTCAGGTAATTTAAACGACTTACTGACAGGCAATAATACACTGACATCTGAAGCGATTAATGTCATTCAATCGGCCAAAACAGACTTTAGTGTCGATGAAGTTACCCCTGGGGTTAATCCAGCCCAATAAGCTGATTACCCTGAGGGTTTACATAACAGAGTGTTGTTATCTTGCCCTATTAATAATAAAAAGCGTCAATAGACGCTTTTTATTATTTACCTGACTGATGAGCATCACACCGCGATAAACCATAAATCAGTAACGCGGGTAAAATGGCTTTACTTTAACTTTGTGATACCAATTAACACGCAAATGATACCCCCTGCCATTCCTGCCCATGCTTCTATCGGTGTATCACCACTTAATGCCCTAGTAAATTGAGAGCTCGCTGAATCATAAATATTGTAGCCCCACAAAGCTAAAAAAATACCCGCAATGACAAGCACAATTCCGATAATTTTATTATTCATTCTTACTCCAGACTCTGATGACGTTATCCTTGATGGACCTAGTTGAATAGACCAATGTTAGTAGCCTCTATTATTAGCCATAAGACTGACGCTGCAAACGAAAAATGGACATTTAAAAGGTACATTTACAGATAGTTTTCGTTAATGAGCAGATAAATGCTCGCGTGTATCGAGTTTATTGTCGTTCAAATAATACTGCTATAAGCTAAGTCATTGCTGGCTTTATCAATACCTCTATAAATGATTTTGGTGATTTTTATTGTGGTTTAAAGGCATTAAATTCACCTCTGATTTTTTCTATTCGCTCACGATTCACCCCAAAATCAGAACTGCCAATACGCGAAGCTGATCTAACATGTATGGTTATTTTATCCGCTGCGGTTGATGGGAAGTAAAACTCCACATCATCGACAAAGCGCATTATCTGCGAGGTAAACTCTACGCGAATATAATCGTCCTCAACCACAACGATATTGGCACGCTCTGCAGTCTTGAGTATGTGTAACAGGCGCACTTGTGCTTGCTGCTGGGTTCCGCTGAAATACAGCGGTGCAATAGCATGCTCTTCATCTGCTGAGGTTTGTTGGCTATTAACGCAGTTTGGCGAATTAGGGCAGGGTGTCAATTGGCTATTATTGATGCCTAAGGTCGGTACAGTGCCAGAGCAGCCCATTAACAGCATCATGCTGAGTGTAATAATTGAAATCTGTTTGTACATTATTAATATCCTTTTATTTATTTTCACGGTGACCGTAACTTAATACTCGAGTTATTTGCCATTTGTCGTCTACTTTACGCCAAACCATGACAAAGTCAGCTTTACCTTCGCATTGGTTGGTTTTATTGTGACAAAAGATATGTTCCCCTTCGGTAATCGCCCCAAAATCTTTAATCGGGTGGACGTTAAAAGAGCCCTCAACCAGCTTTCGAGTGTAATGGCCACAGGCATTATTTTTCGTATTGGCGATCATGGTGTCACGATCCCAGGTTACTCCGCCATTATCATGATAAAACTCGACATCAGTGGCAAAGTAGCTCGCATGTTTCTGCAGTTCTTCAGGATTTTCACAATGATTAAATGAGTCAAACACCGCGGTATCAAGCGCTTTCATTTGGTCAGCTAAGCCGCCATCATCTGCAACCGATGACATCGAAACCAAGGTTAATAAAACTAAGTAGATTTTTTTCATTACTATGACTCCTTAAGAGTAAGTCACCTGAACTCAGGATATGTACTAATGTTGAGTTCGGACAGCATAACATTGAGCTTAATATTATTGGCCGGCTAACATCGCCGCCAATCCTTGGTTCATTAACATAACGGCTTTTAGGTTAAGTAACGATAGCCTTTTATGACAATTTACAGGGGAAAGAGGCTGATTTAATGACGGTAGGTTTTTTAAGATGAGTTAAGTCATAAAAAAACTGCCGATGAGCATGGCTTATCGGCAGTTGATTTTTATTCAATAAAGCTTTGTCAGCTCGGCATTACTGCTCGGCTTTTACATCACGTAGCGATGCTGCTGCACTGTCACCAACATCATCAATAACTGTGTTATGTGAGTTGTGAGTCTCCGTCAGGCGACGCATCAGCGGTAATACGGCAAGGGCGATAAAGGTACAAACCACGGCTGCGATACCCAGTTTATTAAATAGGCTGGTATACACAGGTAAGGTTTGCAGTGGATCAACTAAATCTTTCGGCACACTGGCGAAGTTAGCGACCACACCGCCCAGATACTGAGAAATACCTGAGGCGACGAAATAGGCTCCCATCATAAAGCCGCCCATACGCGCTGGCACGTAGCGTGCAATCATCGCAAGACCAAGGCCACTCACCAGCAATTCACCTAAAGAATATGAGGCATAGCCCCAGATCATGATCCATGAAGAGGTTTTACCATTGACGGCAAATTGATCAGCAAAGCCATAGATAAAGAAGCCGATAGCCACTACTGCAAAACCGAGGGCAAATTTCGCTGCGATAGAGAAGTCTTTATTATTGCGACCCGCCCACGAATAACTCCACGCAAGTACAGGGCTTAACACCATGATCCATAATGGGTTCAATGCTTGGAACTGGGCTGGCGACCAAGTCCATAAATGAGTACCAAAGAATTGGAAATCCCAGTCCACATTACGCAGGGCAAACAACGCTAATGAAGTCGACATTTGCTGATAGAAAATAAAGAAGAACACGGTTTGCACTGTGAGGATCAGCGCTGCAATCAGTCCTGCTCGTTCACTGGTTTCGCTGGTGCGGATCAAGTGAAAGAAGATTGCCAATACCGCTACACCAGCGGCGTAAACGAAGACACGGGCAACCGCTTCATATTCAAGAATAATGGCTGAAGCGACTACCGACAATGCAGCTAGCGCCAATACGATGGCAAGGCTTTTTTTGTTTACTGGGCGCGTATCAGGCTCTGAACCAAAGTGGGCTAAACTTTTACACATGAGTGCATAATTGCCTAAACCTACCAAAATGCCGACACAACACACGGCAAAGGCCGCATGCCAGCCAAATTCGTTACCATACTCGGCATTAACGTAATCTTTAATCCAAGGTGTCAATAACATAGAGAAGGTCGAACCGACGTTTACCGCCATATAATAGATGGTAAATGCACTGTCGATTTTAGAATCATCACCTTCGTAAATCTTACGAACTAAGTTACCGGCATTTGGTTTGAACAGGCCGTTACCAACTACAATCACACCGAGTGCTGAAAACATAAACCAAGTATTTTCAGTGGGTACGGCCATCAGCGCATAACCCAGAGACAGAATCCCTGCGCCCAGCAGCATAGTGCGTTTAGTGCCGAGGATCTTATCCCCAACCCAGCCACCAATCGCCGGTGATACATAAATGAGCGCCGCACAGGCACTCCACACTAAGTTCGCGCGAGAGTCATCAAAGCCAAGGCGCTGCACCATAAAGTACACAATCAGCGCTTGCATGCCGTAATAGCCAAAGCGTTCCCATAATTCAATAAGGGACACAGTCATAAATGAATGTGTTTTACTTACCGGAGCAGTCCCAATAGTCATATCGCTTGCTTCCAACATTGTTGTTTTAATATTTGAGCTCAAAAGTATAAGGCGATAACCAAAGCAAACCAATGGTAGATAATGGTAAAAACAGATTTTGTTACAAATCAACTTTTCAATTTCAGTTAATCTTAAGGTTTTTGTTGGTTCAATTTTAATAGATAGAAACTTCTGGACTCAAATGGCTCAATCCAAAAAACAATGTTCACAACTGAGCTCTCTCGATAAATGTGGCGGTGGGATAGCTTGCTTACATAAAGAGGAACCCATGGGTTAAAAGTCCTATCTTTCGTCAAATGAAAAAAGGCTCATCATTGCTGATGAGCCCTTCGTCTTTAATGCGGCGAATAGGGGAGGTGTTTCCTATTTCTAAGACGCCTGTATACGCGGGTTGCAGGGATATTGAATGAGTAAATTGTTACATCAAACTGGTATTTCTATCGCTAGAAAAATGATGTTCAGTCAGAAATGCTAAAGCTGAATCATAGTTATAGTTATAGTTATAGTTATAGTTATAGTTATAGTTATAGTTATAGTTATAGTTATTGAGCCATAGTCTCTTGTTATGTGTTGTTTTCTGGGAGTTCTTTGATTACTACAAAGTAATAAACAAAATACCCTATCCAGGATATAAAAAACGACATTAGAAACCAAATTACTTTCTGTGCACCTTTTGCTTTTTTAGACACTAAAGCTAGTATCCAAGGTAACATCCATATTATAAAAACAGGAATAATCAAAATTTGCCAAATACTTATACCTCCCATAATAAACTCCTTTTTAATTGAAACTACAAAAAACATAATGCTTAAAGCTGCTGCACAGTGCGCATCAGTTGCCTTTACTTGTTAGTGTTTGTCCAGCTTTTGCATCAAGGCTAAAAGCTCATTTACAACTAGCTCAGGTTCATCCATCTGAACAAAATGGCCACTTTTTTCTGTTAGAACAGTTTTCCCCTGTGGAAATGCACCAGCCCAAGTTTGCCACAGTTCCCCCCACATTTTTCTGCCTTCATCGGTAAAAAACAAGTTAGCAGGATTCTTTGTTTTCCTGACAGAGGCAATAACCGTTACGGGTATATCTTTGATCTGTGGATAATCAGGAAGCGGTCTTTTACTCCAAAAATCGAGATATTGGTTTGACATACCATTAGCCATATCATCTAGCTTGATTTGAGCAATTTCTCGGTTCGCTTTTTCTAAATCAATGGCCCGCAATATATCAACATCATGTTCAGAGGACGGATCTAACAATAAGAGCGCTTTTATTTGTTTTGGATAAGCAGTTGCAAAGTCTCTTGCGATGTTGCCACCATATGAATGAGCGACCAAAATGACAGGCTGTTTAATATTCAAATTAACTAAAAGTTCACTAGCGTAGTCTGCATAATCATTCGACGTAAAATGACGCTTAATAACTGTTGATTTGCCATTACCAACTCTAGAATAGCGAATGACCGTTGCATGCTCTGCTATTCGGTTGAAAACAGTATCCCAATCAGACATGCTTGCACCACCACCAGCTTCCAATAAAACGGTATGCTTACCCTGCCCAGCAACTTCGTATTCAAGTTGAAACTCATTAACGTTAATCAGGTTAGGTTGTGCCGCTATTGAGAATGATAATGCAATGCCAATTAATGAAATGAATTTCAAATCTGCTCCTCAAAACACTAACGCCTCAATAAGAGGCTAAAAATTGTTGGCTAAAGTCAGCGAGGCAGGAGCACGGCCAACTGTTTTTAGCCCTGCTTTATTGACTTGTTAGAGCTACTTATCAATATAGCAAACCTGCCAGTTACTCTCTGCCCCTTTTGCTTTGAGCAAATTAATGAATAGATAGGGAAAGAAATAGCTGAGCTAAGAAAGCTAGTAATAAAAAAGCCAACAAGCATATAACCAGCCATCCAAGTATTTAATATAGATTCATTAATGCCAGACTCAGTGGTTGTTATAACTATTGTACGAAGAAAAATAGTAACGACGATTGCAAAGGTAAAGCAAATTATCGAAGCAATTTTCATGTAAGAAATAAAGCTCAACTGTACTCTAGCTTCATAACCATATATTTCATTCAATTCCCTAGAATCCATTACCATCCTCTTGGTAGCTCTAACAGCTTATTGAACGGCTCGCCCGATAAAGTCCGCTATTCAAGTTATTGATTTATATCATCCTACATTCTCTATGTCTTTGATGTAAAGTGATAAAATACTCTCAACATTCCAACTCAACCGAGGTTGCGCGTTAATGTCGTTTGAAAAACAAGCGATAATATTTATTTGCAATATTATCAATCAATTATACTTTTCGAAATAAATCTACATTACGACTTTAGGCTTACCTAATGAGTGGTTTGATTTTACTTAAGCAAAATCTATTTATACCTGTATATAAAATCAGCTCATTCGGTTAAGCACAATCTAGCCAGTAAATAATGGTTTCTATAGACAAGCACCTCAATACTTCGAGTAACTATTTTTCAATAAATAAAGTCAGCATGTATGCCTCAGCGATTACACTGAATTACATTTAGGAATGCGGCATATAGCGTTAAATGAATACATAAACTATGTATAGAATGAATTAACACAAACTGAAAACATTAAAATTCTCGTGTAATTACGCAGTAATCAAAAAAGCTGATTCTATAACAAAAAAGCCCCATCATTGCTGATGAGACTTCCCCGTTGAATGTGGCGGAGTGATAGCTTGCTTGTAATTAAAGAGGAACCTTGGGTTCAAATGTTACAGACACAAAAAAGCCCTATCATTTCTGATAAGGCTTTTTCATTGAATGTAGCGGAGGGATAGCTTGCTTGTAATAAAAAGTAACCCGTGGGTTCAAAGTCCTATCTTTCGCCCAATAAAAAGGCCCGCTATAAATAGCGGGCCTTTTTATTTGAATGTGGCGGAGGGATAGCGATCTTTTATAAATAGGAACCTTGGATTCAAATGTTACAGACACAAAAAAGCCCTATCATTTCTGATAAGGCTTTTTCATTGAATGTAGCGGAGGGATAGCTTGCTTGTAATAAAAAGGAACCCGTGGGTTCAAAGTCCTATCTTTCGCCCAAATAAAAAGGCCTTATCTTTCGATAAGGCCTTTTTATTTGAATGTGGCGGAGGGATAGGGATTTGAACCCTAGAACGGGATAAACCGTTGCCGGTTTTCAAGACCGGTGCATTCGACCACTCTGCCATCCCTCCGAACGCGGTGAATAATAAGGGTATTGGCGAAAATGTAAAGCCTTGATGTGTTCGATGGCACAACAAATGTGCAAAATGACACAAAAAGGCTCGCGTTTGCACAATATTTACCCTTTTTAGTCTTTAACGCGCTTTCGCTACTGACCTCTCTTACTGGCGAATTGCCAACAAGAGAGGCTGCTGTAACGACAATAATACCTAGTTAACTAAACCACGACGCTTTAATAAAGCATCCGTTGATGGTTTCTTACCAGTAAAGTCGATGTAGTCTTGCATCAGATCTTGGCTGTTACCTTTTGACAAAATAGTGTCACGGTATTTTTGGCCATTTTCTAAGGTTAATCCACCGTTATCCATCATGTAAGAGAAGGCGTCAGCGGCAAAAACTTCAGTCCACAAGTACGCGTAGTAACCTGCTGAGTAACCGCCACCGAAGCTGTGGCTAAAGTAGGTAGTTTTATAGCGAGGAGGCACTGGTGTGTAATCCAAACCGTGTTTTGCGAGTGCTTGTTTTTCAAAGGTTGCCACGTCAGTGATTTCAGTATCTGAAGTAATTGAGTGCCATTCCATATCCAGTAAGGCTGCTGCTAAGTATTCAACTGTGCCGAAACCTTGGTTAAAGGTATGCGACTTTAATACTTTAGCCAGTAGCTCTGCTGGAATAGGTTCGCCCGTTTTATAGTGCTTAGCGTAGTTGGCTAGCACTTGTGGGTCGATACTCCAGTCTTCGTTTGCTTGTGATGGAAACTCAACAAAGTCACGAGCTGTTAACGTGCCAGCAAGGCTTGGATAGTTAACTTGTGAGAATAACCCGTGAATAGCATGCCCAAATTCATGGAACATGGTGCTCACTTCGTCGAATGTCATTAGCGTTGGTTGACCGTCGGCTGGCTTTGGAATGTTGAGTGCGTTGTAGACAACAGGCTTAGTGCCTTTTAAGAATGACTGGCTGACTAACTCATCCATCCATGCACCGCCACGCTTGCCTTGGCGCGCGTATGGGTCTAAATAGAATAAACCAATAGAGCTACCGTCTTTATTAAAGATTTCATATGCGGTGACGTCTTCTTGCCACACAGGTAAGTCAGTACGAGGTTTTACCGTGATGCCGTAAAGCTTATTCATTGCAAAGAATAAGCCGTCGTTTAATACGGTATTCATTTCAAAGTATGGCTTAACTTGGCCGTCATCTAAGTCATATTTGGCTTTACGAACTTTTTCAGCATAGTAAGCCCAGTCCCATGGCTCAAGTTTGAAGTCTTTACCGTCTTTAACGATTTCAGCTTGAATATCAGCGGCTTCCACTTTTGCTTTAACCAGTGCTTTAGGTGCTAAATCGTCGAGAATTTCGTAAACGGCTTCTGGGGTTTTGGCCATTTGGTCGCCAAGAGAATAAGCAGCCCATGTTGGGTAGCCGAGTAGTTCAGCTTTTTGTGCGCGCAGTTGAGCAATTTTAATGTTTAATGGCGCGTTAGTGTCCATGGCGCGATAAGCTGAAGTTTCCCATAGCTGTTTACGTAAATCGCGGTTTTTCAGGCTAGACAATAGCGGCTGAGTGGTGGTGTTGACTAAGGTGATCATGTAGCCCGTTTTGCCAGCATCTTTTGCGGCAGCGGCCAATGAAGCGATGTCACTGTCTGATAAGCCATCTAGCATGGCTTTGTCTGTCACGACGATGACGTCATCTTTAAATGATTTCAATACGTTTTGCGAGAAACTGGTTTCAAATTTAGCTAATTCACCGTTTAATTCACGCATTTTAGTTTTGTCTGCATTAGACAGTTTAGCGCCGGCACGGACAAAACGGTCGTAATACACTTCAACTAAACGTAAGTCTTCACCAGTTAATGTTGCTTTGTTTTTATAAACCGCTTGAATGCGAGCAAATAACTTATCATCAAGATAGATATTGTCTTGATGTGCCGTTAGTTTTGGCACTATTTGTTCTTCAATACTGGTGAAGTTGTCATCTGAAATGAGCCCTGACAGATTGAAAAATACTCGTTGAGTGCGATCTAAAATCGCACCGGTTTTTTCAAGTGCAACAATGGTATTGTCGAATGTGGCCGCTTCACTGTTATTAGTAATTGCTGCGAGTTCAGCATTATGTTCTTTTATGCCTTGCTCAAATGCTGGTAAGTATTCGCTGGTGGTTATCTTGTCGAACTGAGGAGCCATGTATTGTAAAGGGCTTGGTGTTAACAGAACGTTTTCAGCAGTTGCTGGTGCTTGGGTCATGGTTGATGCTTCTACTGTTTCGGCTGCCGCTGAGGTGTTTGCTGATTGCTCTGAACACGCGCTGAGCATCAATGCAGCACTAACTGCAGTGGTAATAAGTGTTTTACGCATTGTAATATCCTTGGGTCTTGGCCCTTTTAGGTGTTTGTATGCCTATTCAAAATGTGTTGCGTGGCTGAATAGTGACAATAAAAACGTAATGAAATCGTACCAAACTCAAAAATAAGCTGCTGCTCATCAGTTGGTATAACTTAATACAATACCAAGCCTGTGCCTTGCCGCAAAGGTTAAAGGGATTAACTAAGATTAATTATTGTAACTAAAGTTGCCAATAGTGATATTTGTTAGATTTTGCTGCAAATCGAGCGCAATTGTAGTGCTAATTTGGCTATATTCGCGTAGCTTAATAGCAATAAGTAGCACGATGAGGGTGATAGATGAAAGCAGGTAAACACGATACAAAACTGCTCAAGCTCGCGATGGAGATTGGCATGGGATATGCGCAAAAGCGCGGTTTTGATGATTTTGGCAAAGGCATTTCACCAAAAGATAAAATCGAGTGTATTTATCGATTATTAGTGCAAGACAATTTAATTCAGCCCTTGGCCGAAGATAAAGATGATGGCCCGAATCGCAAACATAAATTGATATTGTGGATTAGTAAGCAGCTGCCTAAAGAGCATGAGTTATTAAACTAACGTTATCAACAGGCACCATAGAATTAAGCCCAAATGAAATGCTATTTCATTTGGGCTTTTTTATTGATGTTAAGGTTATATTGCTGGTACTGGCTTTAATCCAGACTGTTATATTTCGTAGATACTTTAGTGTTTAGCTATTGACCTAGCGTGATTCAATTTCAACAATTTTTAAGCTTATCAACTGCTTTTGCCATTGCTGCTTATTAATACCTTCTACCCAGATAGCATCACTTTGACGATGCTGGCCTTTACGCAGGTAAGTTTCTGGCATACGGAATATCGCTTCCCAGGCTTCAAGCTTTTCTGTTTTAAGCAACTCACCCATGTCATTGTAAAAACTCACTTCAACTTCAACAACCGTGACATGTTCGTTGCTGGTGCTGTCAAAATCGAACACTAAGCCGAGTTTATCGCCTTTCCATTTTGTGTCTGCAAGGGTGATTTTAATGCCATCTTTAGCCGTACTCGCTAATAATTCTGGCTGTGCTAACGCCATTGCTGTTAAACGGGTAGTTGATATCTGAGTATTAACTACTGGCGCAGTGGGCATGGTTACCGTTGACGCTGCAACAGGGGCTGCTGGTGCAATTGTAGCGGGGGTTGCTATGCTTGTTTGCTCTGTGATGCCTGCTTTAGCGGCGAGCTCTGCTTGGGTTACGGTTTCAGTAATGATGTATTCCCAAGTGAAATCGTCTTTTAGGCGAACATTGGCGCCATTTTCTAAGGTGATCACCGCGACATCGGCGGCCATTGCTGCTGGAGCAAGGAATAAAAATAGGGCTGATGCGATCGCATTAAGTTTGGTTTTCATCTATTCGTCCTGATTGAAAGTAGTTACTACTTTGGCCATTCTACGTACATTTATCGTTGAATTGGAAATAAAGTAAGATTGTAGATCCATATTATATCCGCTCATGTTAAGTATGGTTTTATCGCTGTGGCTAGGTTATGCGTAAGTCCACTGTAGATTGTGAGTTTAAGGTTAAAAAATATACTGTTTTAAACGCAGTTTGTTGATGTTGATCAAATTTAGGTACCTCTTTGTGCGCAACACTGGTTGGGTTTCGAATACATAGAGGACGTGTGATGAAAACTTATTATTCAGTATTAATGTTATCTACGGTTTTATTACTAAGCGCTTGTGGTGGCAGCGATAGCACAACCGATGAGGTTATCCCTTTAGGGCAGTTTTCTTTAGGGGTGTCTGATGCGCCTATGGCTGGAGTGTCTCGGTTAGGATTAGTGATGAATGAACTTGTTATGACAGACGCAGCGGGTGAAATTCACCGTTATAGTTTGCAACATAGGGAGTTTAATTTACTCGATTATCAAGGCATGAACCGGCATCTTGCCATTGATAATATCGATCTACCTGTTGGCCAATATCATAATGTTCACGTGACAATTGATCAGGGTGATGGCAATCAAGGTTGTTATGTTGAAGATGGCCAAGGCCGTCATAGTTTGCAAGTTGAAAATGGTTATTTACCAATAGATGATGTTGAGATTATTGCTAACCAACAACGTGTAATGACGTTGGAAATTAACTTATATCGGGGTTTGTTAAGGGAGCAAGAACAATACCAATTAAGTCATAGTGCAATGTGGTCAGTGGATAATAGTCAAATGGGACATTTAATTGGCGAGGTTGATCCGCAATGGATTGCCAATTGTGAAACTGACTATGCTGCTGTCACTCCTGTTGGTGGGGAGTTTTATCATTTAGCCTATTTATATCCTGAAAGTGTCACCTCTGTTGATCAAATGGCCGATATGGGCACAACACATCCAGCAGGGCTAACGGCTCCGTTATCGGTGAGCCGACTGTTACAAACTGCGGATGGAGATTGGTATTTTGCAATGGGCTATTTGCCTGTAGGCAATTACCGCGTTGGTTATAGTTGTTTAGGTCATTTAGATGATCCAATCATTGATGACATTAGCGCAGGGCCTTTTGCTATGTATGAAGATGCAGGCGCTATCACCATTGAATCTGGCCCTCTCGGCGGACAACAAACGATACATGAGTGCGGCAACGGCAATGGTGGCCATCATCAAGGGCATGGTGGCTAGTGCTGAGGCTAGTTGAACTTTCTATCATTTTATTAATGCGTTATATTTTTTAACAAGACTTTTTACCCATTTGATTTGGTCAATCAACTAACAATCAGTAAGACATCATTGCTTGTATGTCTTACTGACTCTAGCTAGGTTATTTTCCGATATTTATGCTCATTATGTCGCGAACGATAATAATGTTTGCGCGTCATAACCTCAGTTATCCCCATCGAAATGACCCAATAACAAACCGCTAATATTAGCGATTGCTGAAGGTGATGTAGCTCATAAAAGCTGACATTAGTGCCAAAAACGGCTGTTGATTTACAGGGTAAAGCGTAAACTCATCCTTAACATGTAAAATTTATACATGAATAATATTTAAGGAGTAGAGTTATGTTTTGTGTGCAATGTGAGCAAACCATTAGAACACCGGAAGGCAATGGCTGTAGTTACTCGCAAGGTATGTGCGGCAAGCTAGCGTCGACATCTGATATTCAAGATTTATTAATTTATATGCTGCAAGGTGTGTCGGCTTACGCAGTTAAAGCCCGTGAGTTTGGCATTGTAGACAGCGACATTGATGTGTTTGTCCCTAAAGCCTTTTTTGCCACACTGACTAACGTCAACTTTGATGATGACCGTTTAATTGATTATGCCTATCAGGCTCAAACCTATCGTGACCAATTAAAAGCGGCTTATATGGCTGCCTGTAAAGGCAAGGGCGTAGAGCCAGAAATGGTTAGCGCCCAGGGCGAGTTATTGCTCGGCGCTTCAAAGCCTGAAATGTTAGCCCAAGCACCCATGGCACTGCCTAATCGTGGTGACGTGCATGAAGATATTCTTGGCTTACGTTTATTATGTTTATACGGTTTAAAAGGTGCGGCTGCTTATATGGAGCATGCTCGCGTATTAGATCAAACTGACGTTGATGTGGCTGCTGAGTTCCATAACATCATGGCATTTTTAGGCGAAGACTCTATTGATGCTGACAAATTATTTGCTACAGCAATGCAAATTGGCCAATTAAACTATCGCATTATGGCGATGTTAGATTTAGGCGAAACCACCTCATTTGGCCACCCAGAGCCAACGCAAGTAAATACCAAATCTGTTAAAGGCAAGGCGATTTTAGTGTCTGGCCACGACATGAAAGATTTAGAGCTTATTCTGCAACAAACCGAAGGCAAGGGCATTAATGTCTTTACTCACGGCGAAATGTTACCCGCTTTGGCTTACCCAGCATTTAAAAAATACTCGCATTTAGTCGGTAACTACGGCGGTGCTTGGCAGAATCAGCAAAAAGAATTCGCCACTTTCCCTGGTGCAGTGGTGATGACCTCAAACTGCATTATCGACCCTACAGTGGGTGAATACTCTGACCGCATTTATACCCGCAGTATTGTCGGTTGGCCTGGTGTGACCCATGTTGAAGGTGATGACTTTAGCGAAGTGATTAACAAAGCACTCGCGCTTGAAGGCTTTATCTATGATGAAATCCCTCACATTATCACTATCGGTTTTGCTCGCAATGCATTAATGGCTGCAGCACCAACAGTGGTTGAAAACGTTAAGAATGGTTCTATTAAGCACTTCTTCTTAATTGGTGGTTGTGATGGTGACAAATTAGAGCGCAATTACTTTACAGACTTAGCTAAGTCTGTGCCTGATGATTCAATTATTTTGACCTTAGGTTGTGGTAAGTACAAATTCAATAAATTGGAATTTGGCGACATTAACGGTGTGCCACGCTTGTTAGATATTGGCCAGTGTAATGATGCTTATTCGGCGATTCAGTTAGCGTTAGCGTTAAAGGACATTTTTGAATGTGACCTTAATGATTTACCGTTAAGCATTGTGTTGTCGTGGTTTGAGCAAAAAGCGATTGTAGTGTTGTTAACCCTGCTATCTCTAGGGGTGAAAAACATTCGTACAGGCCCAAGTGCACCAGGGTTCTTAACTGAAAACTTGGCAAATATCCTTGAGCAACAATTTGGTTTACGTACCACTACCGATGTTGAATCAGACTTAAAAGCGATGATCAAGGTAGCGTAATCCTGTCATAACAATCGTGCATCTAAGCCAGGCTTGTTTGCACGATTACGACTAAAACGATATGAGATTTTCATATTGCTATCTGTGTTTTTTACTGCGTTAAAGGTATCTAAATGAGTAGTACTCCCTCAGTTGGTTTTTCATTTTCACAAGCGCTTTGTGCCCAAGCGGCTAAATCTGTTACACCTGTTAACGAGGCCCCCGTTATCAAGACCACGCCAACGCTTGAATCTACAGCACAGGTTAGTCCGAAAGCACTTTTGGCTGCCGATAACTGGCAACGAGGCGAGGTACAGCTTTGCTGTGTTGAAAAATGGCATGAAACCCACGATGTGGTCAGCTTTCGCTTTCAGGGCCTTACACCGGTTAAATTTAATTTTAAACCGGGGCAGTTTATTACCTTTAAGTTAGATATTAATGGCGACAAGGTTTATCGCAGTTACACTATTTCATCGTCACCTTCACGACCATTTTCACTAGTGGTGACGATTAAAAAAATCGCTGGTGGCGTGGTGTCTAATTACTTAACTGAGTCGCTCAACGTAGGTGATGAAGTGACAGTGACTGGCCCAGATGGGATATTTAACTTGGTCGACATTGAGGCCGATAAATACTTATTTTTAAGCGCCGGTTGCGGTGTGACGCCAATGCATTCTATGTCGCGCTGGCTTTGCGATACCACCACCGATAGCGATATTGCCTTTGTACACAGTGCCAAAACGGTCGATGACATTATATTTGCCAATTCAATGGCGTCGATGGCATCTCGTAGCCAATATTTTAATCTTAATTATGTACTTGAGTCTGATGATAATCAGCAACATTTGACTGATAAATATGCCTCTACAAGTTGTGAAAGTGGTCGTTTAAGTTTAGCAACCTTAGTTAAGTTAGTACCAGATTATCAACAGCGTACCGTATTTGTGTGCGGACCTGAGCCCTACATGGCGGCAGTAAAATTAATGCTTGAAGCCGCCGAATTTGATATGAGTCAATTCAATCAAGAAAGCTTTGGTGCCAGTAGTGCCATGGGGTTGAAAGCTGCATTAGAAAGTAATCCATCAACCGAGCAGTTTATGTTGAGTATAGGTGACAAACAGGTGCCGTTAAGCGGCGATCAAAGCCTACTTGATGGTATCGAGTCAGCAAAGATACCGATAATTGCCGCATGTCGTTCTGGCGTATGCGGTGCGTGTAAATGCCAGGTTGTTTCGGGCACCACGGTATCGTCTAGTCAAATGGCGTTAACGCCAGACGAAATTTCCGCGGGGTTTGTGTTGGCCTGTTCAACTAAAATAACCTCGAATGTACGCTTACAAATGTGATTAGGGTAAATATCTCCCTATTTGTAGCTTCAACACTTAGCCTGTAAACATTTAATGCTACGAGTCTACTCTTGGTTACGACTAATCTTGTGAGGTGATCGAGGTGATTAAGTATTGTTGGGCAAAATCATCAGCATCTACTGGTTTACCCAAATAATAACCCTGCCAGATGTTGGCGCCTTGTGTCGCCACAAAGTCGGCTTGAAATTGATTTTCAACGCCTTCTGCAACCAATGATAACTGTAAGTTATTTGCCATGGCTATAATGGTGCTGACTAACTGTCGGCTCTGTTCTGAGGTATCAAGATTGCAAATAAAACTGCGATCAATTTTAACCGAATTAAACGGATAATGTTGTAAGTAACTGAGTGACGAATAGCCAGTACCAAAATCATCTAACGATAAACGGATCCCGTGCTGATTTAACTTGCTCAATACATCTTGGGCACATACTGTATCGTGGATTAACGCATTCTCGGTCAGCTCAATTTCAAGTAAATGGCCAGGTATTTTGTATAACTCAAGCAAGTTAACAATCTTGTCGACCAGGTAGCTGTCTTTTAGCTGTATGGGTGACATATTGATCGCCAGATAAAAATCTTGATTATAGAGTTCTCGCCAATAAGCTAATTGTTTCAGCGCACTTCTTAATACAAAATAACCCAGTTCAATGATCTGTCCTGAATGTTCTGCAATTTCAATAAATTCAGTTGGTGAAACTTGGCCTAACGTTGGGTTATGCCATCTTATCAGCACTTCAGCACCGACAACATTTTTGCTTTGTGTGCATACAAACGGTTGGTAATGTAACGACAACTCATCGCGTTTAAGTGCGCCTCTTAGTAATGATTCCATTTGTATGCGACTAGACAGTTCAGATTCCATTTTTTGGTTAAAGAACTTATAGCTATTACTATTACCTGTTTCACAATGAGACAGAGCCGCACTGGATTTTCTGGATAGGTCCATAAATCGGCTACCATCGTTAGGATAAAATGCGACTCCCATTGCGGTGGTAACGGATAATGACAAGTCTTCGACATAAATTTCTTGGCCAAAGTGCTGACATAATCGACAGCAAAAATTCGCTATTTTATCCGCGAACAGCCGTTTTTTTGTGGTGATAACGATACAGAAGGTCGTCTCACTGACAATGGCAAGATAGGTGTTATTCGTCATAAAGCGTTGTAGCTTTTGCGCCACTATACTTCGCACTTTTTCACTGATGTCATAACCTAAACCGTCTTGAACGACTTTTAAGTTGGTGATGCTGAAATGGATTACTGAAATACAGGTAAATTCATTTTTTGTCGTCAGTTGGTTAAACATGGTTTCGAGCTGATTGAATTTAGGCAAGCCAGTAACGATATCAAAACGTTGTTGAATATCTAATAGTTTTTCCGCTGCAACTCGTGAGTCGATTTCCTGCATTAATTCATTGTTAAGCTTCTCTAATTCAAAAGTCCGCTGCGCAATACGAGTTTCTAATAGTAAGTTGGCTTGTACCAGTTTTTCCTTTTGATCAAGTATTTCTAGATTACTTTCAACATTTTTACGAAAGCACTCCAATAGCATGATGATGTCGGCGGAGTAGCCTTTTGCTTTTTTGTCTGATACGCAAATGGTGCCAAAGGTCTCGCCGTTGGGCCAATTGAGTGGTAAGCCGTAATAAGAAATCATCCCATGGGCAAGATCTGGATTTTGGCTCCAAAGGGGGTCGTTTAATGCATTCTCAACGTGTAATTCAGTTTGCTGTTCAATCACTGATTCACAATATAAGCCATGGCCTAGCTTGCCCTTCATCCCGGGTGTATATGGGTTATCGGTGTTATTGTTGGCGACACAGACTTCCACTTCATTAGCATGAAGTTTCATGATCAATGATGCTGGCACTTTAGCGACCTTGGCGATGAGGTCGACAGCCGTTTGCCAAGACGTTAGCATTTCTGGCGGTATTGAAATGGTGTTATTTTTCAACAACATTATGACCTCTTATTTTATTGTTACTCAAAAAACATACTGTTTGTACGTAACGAGATACGTCAACAGGTCGCCACTCTGTAACATTGGCGAATTCGAGATTATTAACATTTAAAATAGTGAATCGTTACAAATTATTTTAAAATCAAATGCTTAAAATTGTTGTGTAAAGTGCAACGAGATAGTGTGAGGCCTTGAATGAAGGGAAATACTGGTTGGGTAATTTCTAAAGAGTCCATTGTGATGCTACATAACGGGCTAACTGCCGTAGCTACTCTTTCATCCATGAATCTCGCATCGATCCCTTACAACGTACAATAACAAACTAACATAAAATACTATCACTATGTTGGTTATTAATGTTTTTGTCACGAGTTCGAGCGCAGCTGGTCTGGTTATATGGATTAGCTTGGCATTGATAGTGTTTAATTTAGTGTATAAAAAAATCATTCAAAAATGACTTTTATCTCTTTGCTTACAAGCGCTTATTTTATAATCAAATTTGCTTTTTTTATAAGCTGGATTTGATAGTGAAACATGAGCTTGGCTAATAGTCAGCTTGGATCATAAAGCCTGCTTTATTGGCAAAGCAGGCAAGCAATGTGCGGTTAGAGCTTTTGTTAAATTTAGTATTTAACCTGAACTTGGGATCAGAGGTCGTTATTTGTTGTTAAATGACATCACATAACGATTGAAGGTCAACTCGCCATCTTGGTATTGGGAGTGGTAGGTCATTCCTAGTTTAGTCGCAACATTAATTGAACCGCTGTTGGCATCGGCTACATCGGCATAAACAATGTCTAAATTCATATGTTTGTTTGCGTATTCAATACAAGCCTTATTAGCTTCAGTGGCTAAACCTATCCCCCAATAATCTGGATGTAAGCGGTAGCCAATATCAATGGCATTGATGCGGATTTCATTTTTAAAACCGCAAAACCCAATAACAGTATTGCTATCTTTAAGGACCACAGCCCAACGACCAAAACCGTACTGTTGATATTCAACTAACCAAATATCACGAATGATGTTTTCTGCATCTTGCAACCTTGTGCACACTCCCGCATCGCCAGTGTAACGATTAACCTGCTCAGGGGTATTAAAGTGCAATACTGCAGGAGCGTCTTCAAGAGTAAATTCGCGAATAATTAACCTTGGCGTTTCAGTAATGACTTTCATTATTTTTCCTTTTGATTGGTTTCCCTGCTTATCCTCTGTATGACCACAATGAGTTAATCTTTTAAGCGATTACCAGGAAATTAAAACCCATTACAAAGTGTCCTAAGCTTGTGGTAGGTTAACATATTCAATTTCCGACAATTAAGAATAATATGGCCTGCCTTCGTGTTGTTTACCCGTTATTAGCGTTAGCGATTTCAGCTGCGTCACTGTCACTGTCATTGACAGCAGCTGCAAGTGAACTTGATCAATCTGTCACTAAAGCTTTGCCTAAACTTGAGCAGCTTTATTTACATTTGCATCAACACCCTGAATTGTCATATCAAGAAAAAGCCACTAGTCAACGTATGGCGCAAGAGCTTAAACAACTCGGTTTTGAAGTGACGTCAAATTTTGGTGGTTATGGTGTGGTTGGCATTGTTAAAAATGGTAATGGGCCAGTGGTGATGATCCGCGCTGACATCGATGGCTTACCTATTATTGAACAAACGGGCAAACAATATGCCTCGACCGTGACCACAGTAGATGCCAGTAATAATACCGTGGGGATTATGCATGGTTGTGGCCATGACATTCACATGACCAGTTTAATTGGCACTGCACAACAATTGATGCTTCACAAAGCCGATTGGCAAGGTACGTTAATGATGGTGGCTCAACCAGCAGAGGAGGTCGGTGGTGGTGCAAAAGCCATGCTTAAACAGGGGTTATTTGATCAATTCCCAACACCAGATAGTATTATTGGTTTACATGTTAGTGCATCAATTCCAGCAGGAAAAGTCGGCACCGTAAGCGGTTATGCCTTGGCGAATGTTGATTCGGTTGATATTACCATTAAGGGGAAAGGCGGCCATGGCGCTTATCCGCACGCAACCATCGATCCGGTTGTTATTGCTGCGCGCACCGTACTTGCACTGCAAACCATTGTTAGCCGCGAAGTGTCACCATTAGAGCCTAATGTGGTAACTGTTGGCTCGATCCATGGTGGATCAAAGCACAATATTATTTCCGATGAGGTCAAGCTGCAACTGACATTACGCTCTTACAATCCTGAGGTTCGTGAGCAGCAAATAGCGGCGATTAAACGGATTACTTCCGGTATTGCAATAAGTGCAGGTTTACCTGATGAACTTATGCCTGTGGTGTATGTGCATGATGATGAAACTATCCCTTCAACGTATAACGATCCCTCATTAGCCGCTAAGGTTAAAGCCAGTATTGAAGCCGAGTTAGGTCGTGATAATGTGCTGGTCGCACCGCCAGTAATGGCTGGCGAAGATTTTGGTTTATATGGACTCACGCCAGAGAAACGTCCTATTACCTTATTTTGGCTTGGCGGGGTCGACCCTAGCCTGTATCAAGCGAGCCTTGAGTCTGGCGATACCTTACCGTCTTTGCATTCGAGTCAGTTTGCACCAGATTATCCGTTAACGATTCGCACAGGTGTAAGAGCGATGACGCGCACAGCGATGGATTTATTTAATCAGCCAGCGCAATAAATGCCAAGTGTTCAGCGATAGGATTTCCTTTAGCGATAAGTGGAATAGCAGCTATAATGGCGGCTATTCTCATTTTTAACCCCGTGGGCAGTATATGATTGTTTTTACAACTAATCTTGGCGATTTTACCGTAGAACTGGAAATGGAACGCGCGCCAGTTTCATCAAAGAACTTTTTAAAATATTGCCAAGACGGCTTTTATGAAGGAACGATATTTCATCGAGTGATTAAAGGCTTTATGGTGCAAGGTGGTGGCTTAACTGCCAAAATGAAAGAAAAACCCACTCGTGACCCGATTGCCAATGAAGCCAATAAAGGCTTGAAAAACGTGATCGGCACATTAGCGATGGCGCGAACAGATGCACCACATTCTGCTACTGGGCAGTTCTTCATTAATGTTGCCGACAATGATTTTCTCGACCATGCAGCCATGACTAATGCTGGCTGGGGTTATGCTGTATTTGCTAAAGTCACAGCGGGGATGGATGTTATTCAGCAAATGGAGCGGGTGAAAACTACCACCATGGCTGGCCATGAAGATGTGCCGAGTGAACCTATTATTGTTGAGAAAGTGACTATTATTGACGAAAAAACCGTGGCTTGAGATTGTTGATTTAAGAGTTTTGATTCAGTGACTTGAATCAATTAACTTACTTAACGTTTCAGTTTTAGCCTGTGCTTAAAGGCATAAATATAAAAAAGGTTCGACAGTGATGTCGAACCTTTTTTTGATCGGCAATTAACACCAAATTACATTAAAGTGTGAAACGGATACCAATGGCAACGCCGTCATCTTCAGACACTTCCATTCTTGCTTGTTGTGCTTTATCTGCGCTGGTGAAATCGCTGTAATCACGACGAGCTTCAATATACACAACAGTATCTGGATCAAATACATAATGTAAACCTACTACGAAAAACTGACGTTTGAACATGTCATTTGGGTCAGCATTATAGTTAGGTTGGATGACATAGTTAGTGCCAGCATCCAATATGTTATACGACAAGAACGTACGAATATTGTTATCAAACTTGTATGAGAATAATGATTCAAGACCTACAGCGTCGTTAATTAAACGGCCGATATTGTCGGTGTCATGATTTTCATTTTTGTTGACGTTGGCAGCAGCATAAAAACCATTCTGGTCAAAGTTGCCCCAAGTAATGCCCATGCCGTAAATAAGATCAACAGCAGTAGATGAAGTGCCATTACCAAAGGTCACATCAAACTCACCGCGGTTAACACCAGCAGTTAACACTAATTTGTCTGTTGCTTGATAAGTTACTGCACCACCATAGGTGTAGTTATACTCAACTTGTTGCGCAGAAGGTGAACTTGCTGCCCATAATTCTTCACAGGCATCTTGAGTAATATTTTCAACATCGCAAGTATAGAAAGCGCTGTTTTTAAGTTGCGCCTGTACTGCAAAACTGACATCGCCAAAACTGTTACGATATTGAACAGTTTTGTCGCCACGACCAACACCGTTTACCGCGCCGTCATCTTTGTTATAAGTATAAACACCGGCAGTGTTACCGTCCCACACAAAACCATAGTTGGTACTGTATACCACGTCATACCAAGCACCCCACTGCTTGCCAATTGTGATGCTACCGTATTTGTCGTGTGATAAACCTGCATAGCCAAGACGGTTATAGAAAAACTCTTCTTGGATTGATTCAAAGCGGTTGTTATACACAATATCTGTGCTGCCTACAGGGTTTACACCCCATTCAAGCAAAGCGTATGCTTTCCAATCATTTTGTAATTGACGACTAAAACCAAAATTAATTCGAGAAGCACCGTTAACAACTTCTGTTTCGCCTTGGGTATTGATGACGCGCGCATCGATAAATCCGCCAATTTTAACAGCATTGACATCATCTTTATAAATTTCGATTGCTGAGGCCGAAGGGATAACCAGAATGGTTGAAATCAATGCTGCAACTAAAGTTTTATTCATTTTAATCTCTTGTCTTGTTATTTGAGTAAGCACAGCTTAGTCCGTTAATATATCTTTCCATTGAGACGACGGAGAGTAGCAAACCATCAGTCGACTAACAAAGTGAAATATGCTCAAAAAAGGCGATATACATCATAAAATGCATTGTTCAATGACTTAGCTAAAGCTCGTGTTAATAGAGGGTTGGGTGCCAGTTAATAATTGTAAGCAAATGTTAATTGGTGGTTGCTTATGCATGTAAGGTAGTTTTTTACCCAGTCATAGTGGTGTGCATTTTATCTATAATTAATTTGATGTAGATCGCTACTTTATTCTTCAAATGTCATACGCTTAATTAGGCACTGTTATCGATTTTTCGGGAGCAACACTATGCACATGACTTTGCAGTTTTTCGGCGCAACGGAAGAGGTCACTGGATCTTGCCATTTACTCACGATCAATGGACAGCAAGTGCTGCTTGATTGTGGCTTAATTCAAGGGAGTAAAGCTGACGCGTTACGTAATCATGATCCTTTTCCATTCGATGCGACACAAATCCATGCGGTAGTATTAAGCCATGCACACATTGATCATTCCGGCCGTTTGCCTTATTTGATTAATCAGGGTTTTACTGGCCCCATTTATACTCAAAAAGCCACCGCGCAGTTATGTGATGTCATGTTGCGCGATGCGGCCATGCTGCAAGAAAGAGATACCGACAGGCAAAATAAAAAACGAGCTAAACATGATTTAGCGCTGCTTGAGCCGTTATTTACTGAGAAAGATGTCGAGCAAGTGATGGCACAATTTGAGGTGGTAGATTACGGTCAACGAGTGCAGGTTGCCGATGCGGTAGAAGTTTGTTTGTCTGATGCCGGGCATATTCTAGGTTCTGCTGTGGTTGAGTTGTGGTTAGGCAATAAACCTGAGCAAAAAAAACTGGTGTTTAGTGGTGACTTAGGCCGAGCAGGCATGCCTATATTGGATGACCCAACCTTTATTGAACAAGCCGATTTGGTGTTGATGGAAAGCACCTATGGTGATAGAACTCACCGCAGTTGGCAAGATACCTTGGTCGAGTTGAAATCCATCTTCAAAGATACGATTCATCAGAGTCGTGGCAATATTTTAATCCCCGCATTTTCGGTTGGGCGTGCCCAAGAGTTGTTATATTTGTTTCATTTATATGCCAAAGAGTGGGATTTATCTGGTTGGCGTATTTGCTTAGACAGCCCTATGGCGATAAAGGCTACTGAGATATATGTTAATAATTACCCATTAATGGACGATGATTTTAAGCGCTTTACCCGCTTATCTCCCGGGAAGCATCCCTTGTTGTCTTGCGCTGAGTTTATTAATAGTACCGAAGAGTCGATAGAGCTAAATGATATTCATAAAGGGCTGATTATTATTGCGGGCAGCGGTATGTGTAATGGCGGCCGTATTCGCAATCATTTTGTGCATAATTTGTGGCGTACCGAAGCCGATATTATTATTTGTGGTTTTCAAGCACTAGGTACACCCGGGCGACTATTAGTGGATGGGGCAACAGAACTCACTATTCATGGCCAGAGCGTTAAGGTGGCTGCCCGTCTTCATACTGTAGGGGGCTTATCTGCTCATGCCGATCAAACCGAATTACTGAGTTGGTATCAGCATTTTCATCAAGCACCCCCAGTGATTTTGGTGCATGGTGAGTCAAAAGCGCAACAAGTATTAATTGAAGCATTGAATCAACACGCCACTCATAAACCGAAAAATAGTGCCATTGCCCAGCGCGGAGATTGCTTAGATTTAAACGCTTTGCCTGAGTTGGTATGGCTGAATAAGGCAAGTGAATCTAATGAGACACCAGAAACGTGATTCGAGTTAATGTGTTATTAAGTGATCGATTGCTTAGCCTGCGGGTTAAGCATCAATTTCGTGTTGCAGTTTTTCAATATCATCTAAAATACGCATAAACTTTTGCCCAAACTCGGTTACCTCGTATTCTACTCTAGGTGGAATTTCAGGATAGTTGGTTTTATTTAAAATGCCGAATTCGATGTTTTTCTTTAGGCATTGATTCAACACTTTAGTGCTCAGGCCTTCAACCGATTTGACCATTTCACCAGGGCGATTGATGTTATTAGCCAATAACTGATACACAGTTAACGACCATTTGCAGCCGTAAATGGTTTCAACCATACGAGCACTTTTTTCTGGCGCCGATTTTCGGGTAAATAATTTTTCGTTTGTATTCATTAATATGTACCTAAAAGTACCCATGTAACCGATTTGTACTTACTATTCAAAAGGATAGTTTACCAATAAGCTTACCACAATTACTATTACATTAGGTGCGAACACATGACGAATTTAACTTCAAAAACAGCGCTAATTATTGGCGGTACGAGTGGTATTGGTTTTGAAACGGCTAAGCAATTAGTCACTCAAGGTATTGATACCATTATTGTGGGTAACAAGGCTGATAAGCTTAATGCGGCTGTGGCGCAGCTATCATCATTAGGACATGTTAGCGGATTTCAAGCTAATTTATACGACGCAGAAGACTTAGCACTTTTACTCAAGATGATCGACGCAACTGATCATCATATTGCACACTTAGTGAATGCCGCTGGATACTTTAATCCTAAGCCATTTTTAGAGCATCAAGTGAGTGATTACGATATTTATATGGAACTTAACAAAGCGATTTTTGTTATTTCCCAAGCAGTTGCTAAAAACATGGTTAAACATGGCGGTGGCAGCATAGTGAATATTGGGTCTATGTGGGCTAAACAAGCCATTAAAGCCACACCATCAAGTGCCTATTCTATGGCTAAAGCAGGTTTACATGCGTTAACTCAACACATGGCAATGGAACTGGCAGACAGTCACATTCGAGTGAATGCGGTATCGCCAGCCGTTGTTAGCACGCCAATTTATGAAGCATTTATTGAGCCACAAGATATGACCGGTGTGCTTGAAAGCTTTAATGCATTTCATCCTATCGGCAGAGTGGGCAGTCCGACCGATGTTGCTAATAGCATAGTGTTTTTGTTATCAGAGCAAGCATCTTGGGTGACCGGAGCCGTGTGGGATATTGATGGCGGCGTAATGGCTGGCCGTAACTAGTTATACTTCAAAAGGCCAATGCAGTCGCCATGATCGTTACTGTTTGGCTATCGCCCTAATATCTAACCGAGTGTTGAGTATCCGACGATTAAGTTGTCGCGATGCGCTAATGCGCAGGTTGAGGTATTAATGTTTGATGTTAGTTGGCAAGGGGCGATCTGGTTCGCCCTTTGTTAGCAGAGGTCATCTTTTGAGACTGATTAGATTAAATCACATTTAATAAGCGTTAATATTTCATTCTATAAATCACTCTGACACGTTAAGCTATGCACAAATAAGTGATGTGAGCAGCGTGATGAAGTTAGTTAACATAGATAAAAGCCGATACCGTTCAGTTAACAATCAAGTGCAAATCGGCTTAGTGGCAACACTGGCTATTTTATCTTTGGTGTTTGGCCAACTGATGATTTATTTCTTTGGCGTTAAACAGCTCGCGGGTGTTGAGTCGACGGGCAATTTCCATCTGAACTTTACCGGTTTTATTTTAGCGATAATGGCGTGTAGTTTATTAGTTAGAAATTTACGTCATAAGCCCAGATTTTATGAAGTGTATTACGTGTGGCAGTTAAAGCAGCTACAAAACAAAATTTTCCGTAAACTGAAATCAGTACAACAAGCCGCCAAAGATAATAATCGCGATGCGTTAGTGATACTGAGTTTCTATTATCAAAGTTTATCTTTAGTTTATAACTTAGATAACAACACCTTAACTATATCAAACGTCAATAATGAATTGGAAAAACTCCAACAGTGTATTGATGCTGCTGGATATTCAATTGATGTAGAAGAGTTTACTCCCGAGATGTTGCAAGCTTTTTAGTACCCTCTATTTTACCTACAATAAGGAGCCATGATGTCAATATTGGCAGATATTCCTTTTTCATTACTCGAACTTGCGCCGATGCGCGAAGATTCCACCATATCAGACACTTTACAAGGTAGTTTGCGTTATGCCCAACACGCCGAAAGCCTTGGTGTTAATCGTTTTTGGTTAGCAGAGCACCACAATATGCCGGGCATTATTTGTTCGGCTACTTCGATTTTAATAGGTTACATTGCCGGCGGTACCAAGCACATTCGTGTTGGTGCTGGTGGTATTATGTTGCCTAATCATCCTCCTTTAGTGGTAGCAGAGCAGTTTGGCACTTTGGCTAGCTTATATCCGGGACGAATTGATTTAGGCCTGGGCCGCGCACCAGGCAGCGATCCGGTGACCAGTTTAGCGCTTAATCGTGATAATCAAAGAGCAGAGCATTTTCCTGATGAAGTGAGCGAGTTGCAGTCGTTACTCGGCCCAAGTCAACAGCGTGAAAATCGTCACGATAAAGCAGTAAGGGCGATCCCTGGAGAGGATACCAATGTGCCGATTTGGTTATTAGGCTCTAGCTTATTCAGTGCTAAATTAGCCGCTCAGCGTGGTTTACCTTATGTGTTTGCAGGCCACTTTGCGCCACGTTTTCTGTCTGATGCCATAGCGCTTTATCGACGAGAATTTACTCCTTCTGCCGTGTTGGATAAACCTTATGTGATGGTGGGTTTGCCTTTAGTAGCCGCGCCTACCGATGCTGAGGCTCAGCATCTTAGTACGACCTCTAAACAACGTATTTTAGCGTTAATTCGTGGTCAAGAGATGTGGCTGAAGCCGCCAATCGATAGCATGGATGGTTTATGGAGCGAACAAGAAAAAAACTATGTTGATAGCTTTTTAAGTTTGTCTATTTGCGGTGGACCCGCAACCATTAAACATCGTCTAGAAGTGTTTGTTGAACAGCTTGGTGTTGATGAGTTGATGTTTACTAATGATTTGTATGACAGCGAGCATCGTTTACGTGCCCTGGATATTTTAATGAGCGTGAAACAATAAAATAGTTTGAATCACATCCCGTAAAGATGGATTAAAGCGCTCACAGTTTGTGAGCGCTTTTTTTATGTCATAACAAATCAATGTTCATTAATAAAGTGGGCGCGAATGATTTCTAATATGGCTATTTGGGTTGCCTTGCCATGTTGATTGAATTGATTCATATTAAGTTAATCAATGACTACACGGAATGTTGCCAATGTTGAGCGTTAAGCGTTTATGCCACCCGAAGCTTGCCTTATTATTCTGTACTGTTTTACTTAGTGCTTGCTCTGTCCATTCAAAAAATAGCCAACACGCTTCTGATTTACCGCAGTTTAATCAAGCACTGATCCATTCCACTTCTACTGAAAATGTCCCTGAGATTGCTAGTCTGACGTATCTGTCTGAAGCACAGCGACAAGAATTAGCTGCATTTATCGCCAAAGATAATATTAAAGCACTGCCCAATCGCTTAAAAGTGTCTGAGTTCATTAACCATAAAATGACTAATTTTAATTATGAAGGCAAAAATTATACCAGTACTGAGTCATGGAAGAATCAATCTGGTAATTGTATGGCATTGGCATTATTGACCTATTCAGTTGCAAAAGAATTGAATGTCTATCCGGTGTTTCAAGTGGTTCATGCTGCGCCAATATTGACCAATATTACTTCAGATATTCTTGTCACCTCAGACCATGTGCGCACGTTTTTGTATGACGAGAAACCAAGTGGGCATTTTTTTAGTGGCGGCACTGCTACTGTGATTGATTATTTTCCGGATCGTTTTGATCGCACTGGTGCCATCGTCTCAGAATCTGAATTTTTAGCGATGTTTTATCGTAATTTAGCGGCCGATGCCATGCTAGCAAAACAGTATGAATTTGCTTTTATATTACTTGAGCGAGGGTTAATGCTAGCGCCAGATTATGATGCTTTGATCAATATGATGGCCATTACTCATCGGCGCTTAGGCGACGAACAGACAGCTGAAAAACTCTACCTGCATGCCCTTGATATTAAGCCGAATTCCTTGGCAGTATTAAGTAATTATCGCCTATTACTGGAATTACAAAACAGAGTTGTAGCAGCAAAAAAGATCGACCAATACTTGTTGTCGCTTGAGTCGAGTAACCCATATAGCTACTACAGTTTGGGTATTGAGGCATTGGAGTTCAAAGATTATCAAACCACAGTCACCTTCCTCGAGAAGTTTATCGATAACGCGCCTTATTTCCATCCGGCTTATTTTGCGCTGGCCAGAGCTCAATTGGGCCTAGGCAATACAGAAAAGGCTCAGAAAATATTAAAAAAAGCGATAGAACTGACTGATATGCCAGACAGTAAAAAGTATTATTTAGCAAAATTAGATATGTTAAACAATGTGTCTGATTAGCTTTTGACGCTTCATACCACAGTTGCTTACAAGCATGACAACCTTTGACATCAACATAAAAAAACCAAGACAGATGTCTTGGTTTTTTGGTGTTTAAATCAGTGAAACTAATTTATAACAGCTTAAATAGCTTGGCCATTTACGGTTAATTTCACATCAATATTGCCACGTACCGCGTTTGAGTATGGGCAAACTTGGTGCGCTGTTTTAACTAACTGTTCAGCTTCTGCTTGGTCTAAATCAAGTTCAACGGCTAGTGCCACTGTCAATGCAAAGCCACCATTATCATTGGCGCCAATACCGACCGTCGCTGTGGTTGGAGCCGCCTTGATAGCCACTTTAGTTTGGCCAGCGACATGCAAAATTGCGTTAGAAAAACACGCTGCATAACCTGAAGCAAATAACTGTTCTGGGTTAGTAAACTCACCACTACCACCCATTTCTTTTGGGTAGCTTAATTGTAAGTCGACTTTTTTGTCGTCGGTAGAAACTTGGCCATTACGACCTGCAAGAGCTGTAGCTGAAGTTGTGTATAACGCTTTCATAATAGACCTCATAAAGTAGTTAAAGATATTGTTGTATCAATTCTGTTGATTGCCCTGGCTGATATCTACACCATCTAGATATCTCATCATTAATCAGTTAATGATATTAGGTTGCGTGCAATCTAATTGTGTTCACTATAGGCCTAGTTTTTTACTTTTGCAACTACATTGTGTGCAATTTAATTTTCTATTATGTCTGCCTATCATGATTTGATTAGCATAAAGAGTATTTTCATCGCGGTATCAATTTGATTAGCTTGTCATTCTTCTGTCACCTTTATGTCATCATTTGCTTTCACAATAGCATCTCATTAGACCTCTTAGGCAATGCTAAGCATCGCCATATAACAGCTAACGATAAAAAGGATAGGCTATGAAACGGTTTGTAAATCGTCGAGATTTTCTGGCAATGTCAGCCAAAGGCGTAGGCGCGGTAGTCGTGTCGTATGGATTAATGGGCTGCGGTAGTGATGATGACGATGCAGTATCGGCTCAGTTTTTACAAGGTGTTGCCAGTGGCGATCCCGCCACCGATGCGGTGATTTTATGGACCCGTGTTACGCCTGATATTGACGCCGAGGTTACCGTTTCATGGGAGGTTGCCACCGACAGTAAGTTTACTCAGTTAGTCACTAACGGCCAAATGACAACGACTAAAGATCGTGATTATACCGTTAAAGTTGACGCGGTCGGACTTGAAGCGGGACAGCAGTATTTTTATCGTTTTAAAGCTGGCGATACAGTGTCAGAAATTGGCCAAACGCGCACCTTACCAGAGGGCAGTGTTGCATCGGTAAAGCTAGCGGTAATGTCATGTGCTAACTTCCCCGCGGGTTACTTTAATGTATACGAAATGGCGGCGCAGCAAGATGATTTAGACGCTGTGGTGCATTTAGGTGATTATTTATATGAATACGCTCGTGGTGAATATGCCAGTGAGCATGCCGTTGAGCTAGGTCGTGAAGTTCTGCCGGCCGGTGAGTTATTTCTACTAGAAGATTATCGCACCCGTTACAGCCAATATCGTAGTGACGCCAGTTTACAAAAACTGCATGCTAAAGTGCCATTTATCACAGTGTGGGACGACCATGAAGTCGCTAACGATACTTGGAAAGACGGCGCCGAAAATCATAACGATGGCGAAGGTGATTTTGATCTGCGCAAACAAGCCGCACTGCAAGCGTACTTTGAATGGCTGCCTATTCGACCATGGAGTGAAGGTAACCATGAGGAAATTTACAGAAGTTTCAATTTCGGTAATTTGGTTGATTTGCACATGCTCGATACTCGGGTATTGGCTCGTGATAAGCAATTAGAATATAGCCAATACATTGATGCCACGACAGGGGCATTTAACAGTGCCACATTTTTAACTGATGTGACGGATACTAACCGTACTTTGCTAGGCCAAACACAGCTTTTGTGGTTACAGCAAACCTTATTGCAGTCTACTGCTAAGTGGCAAGTACTGGGTCAGCAAGTGTTAATGGCTAAGATGTTAATGCCAGCCGCTATTGCAACCCAACAAATGAGTATTCCGCAGTTTGCTGAATTAGCAGGAATCGCGCAATTAGCCGGTCGCGCTCAAGCAAGTGACCCAACATTAACCGCAGAAGAATTAGCGTATTTGCAAGCTAACCAAGCTAGGTTAACTCCAGAGGTTATGGCCCTGCTTCAATTACCTGCTATTCCATATAATTTAGATGCTTGGGATGGTTATGCTTACGAGCGTGAAGTGATTTTAGCAACCGCGAAATCGTTAAATCACAACTTGGTGGTTATTGCTGGTGATACCCACAATGCATGGGCGAGTGAATTAACTGACAGTGGCGGGGATGTCGTAGGAATAGAATTTGCCACCAGTTCGGTATCTTCTCCTGGGCTTGAGTATTATTTGGGATTGTCAGATGCTGAAATGCCGTCAACAGAAGCCGCCATTGTGAGTTTGATTGCCGATCTTAAATATGCCAATTTAAAAGACCGCGGTTATTTATTGCTGAGCTTTACGCAAGATGAAGTGCGCAGTGATTGGCAGTATGTAGATACTATTTTAGATAAAACCTTTGCTCGTTTAGACGCGCGTGGCTTCAGCGCCACCAGCACAGCAGGTAATCCTAAAGTGACTGCGGTGTAATAATGCTTGGATAATGGTCGCAATTTAGGCCGTGGCCATTTACGCCTATTTACTCACAGATAAGCTCTCATTTATATAAGAGATAACATTCAGCCACCTTTAGGTGGCTGAATGCATTATCCATAAAGCAGATAACGAAAATTAATTTATCGTCAAGGCGACGATTTTTAATGGATGATTGTCATCAAAGGCTGGGAAGTCAGGGTGACAGTGAAGCCACTGGCTGCTAGTGACTGTGCGGCCTTGTTTTTCAACACAACGCACTAAGCTGTCGTACCATGCTTGGCGATCCACTTTAGCGACATTATTACAGCAAACTATAGTGCCACCGGCTTTAGTTATCAGCACTGCTGGCTTAAATAGGCCTTGGTAATCATTGACCAGATCGACTATACCAAAAGCACTCTTGGCAAAACGCGGGGGATCTAAAAACACTAAATCAAATTGAGTCGCGCGCAGTTTTGGGTATTTTGGCAGTTTTTGATTACGACGTCCGCCGATAGGTAAACCGGCTAATTGACGCAGTGCCGGAAACGCATCACTTTGGACAAACTCACACACATCAGTGACATTATTTAACTCGGCATTTTTTTGCCCAGCAGCCAATGCAAACGATGAGAAGTCGACATTCATGACGCGTCGCGCGCCGCCCATTGCCGCAGCAATACCAATGCCACACGTATATGAAAACAGATTTAATACGGTTTTATCTTGGCTATTGTTGCGAACAAATTCGCGGCCAATGCGCATGTCTAAAAACAGTAGTGGGTCTTGACCTTCATGACGTAATTTAGAGGTAAAGGCTATACCATTTTCATGGATAACTTGGGTTGATTGTGAGTAATCTTGGGCTTCATTTTCGCTATGGTTAGCAATGCGAGAATGGCTGCCTGAGCGATCGTTATATACGATATGGAAATCAGCATGGGCGCTAAGGATGCTTGATATGTCTTCAAGTTGTTGCGCCGTTAGCGTTTGGTGAAAGGTTTGGATTAACCATGCATCGCCGTAGCGGTCGATGTTTAAGCCATTTTCACCTTCAACAGTGCCATGAAAAACGCGATAACAATCGGTCTTATCGTGGGACGCTTGCTCAAAAAAAGCACTTCGTTTGGCTAGCGCATCGGCTAAAACAGCTTGAATAGACATGGGGGCTCGTTAAATGGTGTGGCAATTGGCGCGGATTATAGCAAACATTCCCATTTAGTGAACTTACGGCAGAGACTATTCCTCAGGCAGGTATACCTTAAAGGTTTTGTCGGCAATGATTTTGCCATTGAGGGTTAATGTCATGCGCCAGTTACCAAGTTTGTTGTTAACCGGCGCCCAGATGCAATCACCCAGATAAAAGCGCCAATCATTTTCCTTGATAAACACTTCACCCTCAAACGGTGGGCGAATGTTACCGTCATCGTCAGGAATGTCAGGATGATAAATACAGTAAGTTAGTATCTGGTTTTTGGCTTTTTTGATGCAAGTAATAAAGCCAAATTCAGTATCGATAAGGGCGGGCACATGGACCGTTGCCTGTAACAAGCGCGGTAGCTCGTCACTACTATTGTCCCACTGGCTAAAAATCCCACTGTAAATAATACTGACATCCGCTTTTAATTTACTCAAGCGCTACCCTTATTCACTCTAGTGTTGATCATTTAAGTGTTTAATTGCCGCTTGTAACGCGAATTCATAACCTTGTGCGCCTAAGCCACAAATAACGCCCTGGGCTTTGTCAGAAAAGTACGAATGGTGTCTAAATGGCTCACGGGCATGTACGTTGGATAAATGCACTTCAATAAATGGAATAGCCACGCCGAGTATCGCATCGCGCAGAGCAACACTGGTGTGAGTAAAAGCAGCAGGATTGATAATAATAAATTGTGCATCAGTTGCATGAATCGCATCAATAAGCTGGTACTCAGCATTGGACTGAATATGTTCAAGTTGAACGCCAGCTAGGGCCGCATTTTTGCTTAACTCGTCAACAATAGTTGTCAGGGTTTGGTGACCGTAATGCCCTGGTTCGCGACGGCCAAGTAGATTTAAATTAGGACCGTTGATCAATAAAATTTTTAGGGTTTGGCTCATAATGGTTCCTGTAAACATCGCAAAGTAAGTCGATTTAATCTGCAGCACAAAAGCGGTTAACAAGCATTCTTACCGAAGACGGTTATTAGGTAAACCAAAAAATGCTCAACTCGCGCATAAGGTTAAACGATTGAGCGATGGAAGAGACACTTTTTATTAATAGTCAGATTTATTTTGGCGCATTGCCTTAGTGGCACCGCGTTGTTTCTTTGTTTCAATACGTCGTTTTTGACTGCCTTTTGTTGCTCTGGTGGGGATACGAGCTTTTTGCACAATACCCACGCTTTTTACCAGCTCAATAAACTGTTCTAATGCCGTTTGACGGTTAAAATCTTGGCTGCGTGATTGCTGACACTTTATAATGATCTTACCGCTTTTAGTTATGCGATGGTCGGCTTTTTCGAGCAGTTTTTGTTGATAAAACTCAGGTAAAGACGATGAGGCAATATCAAAGGTGAGTTGAGCGGCGGTAGAGACTTTATTAATGTGCTGGCCACCCGCACCGCTTGAGCGGACAAATTGCCATTCAATTTCGTTGTCTTGCAATATGACTCGTTGAGTAATTTGTATCATTCGGGTGTGGTCGTCCCCTTAAATTGATTATCGATAAACCTATTCTTATACTTAATATTTCAAAAGTACGAGGGTTTATTTTATGTGGTATTGGCCTATTCTACCGTAATTGGACAAACTTTTCAGTGTTGTCATTTGACCACCTCTAGTCTGATCAGTTGGCTCGGAGCAACTAAAATTCTGATTGGCCTCTGAGTTATTACATATTTAATGAAATGAATAGAATAGTTTTGCTATTATTAGCGCCATTGTGGCTTTACACGATTACATCACCGTATAAAGTCTGTTCTATGGCCTGATTACAAGGCTGGAGTTGCCGTTATGTTGTGTCAAATTCCCGATATTTCCAAGGGTGTGATTAGTTTATTTGTCAGTGGCCGTTTATCGGCACAAGATTATCGTACCCGTTTACAACCTGCCATTAAGAGTTACCGTAAAGATTGGAATCAAGTGTGTCTGTATATTGAAGCAGATGTATTACTCGAAGGCTGGGAATTTGGTTCATTAACCGGCAGTGGTGAAGTGCAGTTACCTGAGTTTGATGCGCTAGTGTTTGTCGGTGGCCCTGATTGGGTGGGTAATTCGGTGAGGTTGATGGGGCCATTTATGCAAGGCGAAGTAGCATGGTTCCCATTAGAGCGTAAGCAAGATGCTGTCTCTTGGATTGCCAAACGTTCTGCGTGCTAGAAGCCGTGTGGTAGCAGCTTTGATATTGCTAACGATTATTTATGGCGAAAATGACTCATCATAAGCGTTAGCTAGTAGCAAATTATCAGCAACTGTTGCAAAATTCATCTTCAAAGGTCAGTAGGCCTTAGTATTAATCGATTACTCTAGAACAGGATTACTTATGTCATTATCAAAGCTTTTTGCCGTATCAAGTGCGTTATTGTTAATGCTTAGTTTAACGGCATGCGCCCCTGAAGTGGGTAGTGAAGCATGGTGTAAGCAAATGAAAGAAAAACAAAGTGGTGATTGGACTGCTAATGAAGCTGCCGATTATGCCAAGCACTGCGTATTTAAATAATATTGTTTAGGAGTGGGTGGTTGAGTTATCGCGTTTTGCCTTTTATGGCTAGTATAGCCAAATTACTGATTGCCATTGTGCTACTACAATTTGTGGGCGCCAACATGGGCGCGCATCAGTTGCATGCGGGCAACAGTAACGAAGAGCAAAATAACCACCCACATCTGCAATTTACCACCGAAGTGATTACCCTTGCTGAATGTGTCGACTGTGCCTGTGCGCTCGACGGCTTAGGTATTCATTCTGTTAATGATGATCATCAGCATGCTGCCAGTAGTACCGATATTGAGCGCGTTGATGTGTGCTTAGATTGCCAGTGTCATGGCGGTCATGTGGCACTTGCTATGCTTAGCGATAATATCACCCATGAGCATTTTCATGATGCTTATGCCAATGTTAGCCTGCACTACTTAGCTCCAGAATCTTTTCCGACTTATCGTCCTCCGATAGCTTAATCCTGTTAAACAGCTTTTTATTGTTTAGTTCTGCACCTTGATCTGCTCACATTGCGTAAATGAGTGCTACTTTTTTGCATTTTATTTTAACGTTATCTGACGCTTATTAAGGCTGGTGGCTAAACCGATTATCGTTGATTCCCTCTGGGGTTGTCGACGGTCTAGATTGTTTTTAGGATTGACCATGAAAACCAAATTAGTAGCGCTTTTATCTTTATTGGCAGGATTAAATGCCAAATTTACCGTACCTCATCTCAAGAGTCGTGTCGTTATCATTGCTCAGTCAACAGCATGGATAAATAGCCAGAGGGGGCTATTGCTCTGTTCTGGGTTATTGACATCATTATTGTTATTGTCGAGCTTGCCTGTTCAGGCAAGCAATGAATCTACAGCAACTGACCACCAAGAGTTACTGTTAAGCTTAAATACTGAGCAAAGACAGTTAGCCGGAATTGAAGTGTCTGAATTGAGCCTACAAGCGTTTAATTTACAGGCGGTCGCGACCGCGCAGTTAATCGTCGATAAAGACAAAACCATTACCATAGCCCCGCAATTAGACATGCAGATCCTCAAGCGTCATGTAGTGCCCGGAGAGCAGGTCACCCAGGGGCAGCCGTTGTTAACCATAGGTGGCGCTGACATTGCTGCTGCCCAAGCAGATTACATTAATGCCGCCACTGAATGGGATCGGATCAAGCGCATGACCCCAGGCACCATCAGTGCCAGTCAGCGGATGCAAATCGAAGTGAATGCCGAGTTAAAGCGAGCTATTTTACAAGCCATCATGATGACACCCGCGCAAATTAAAGCCTTAGCTAAATCACCGAGTTCGATTGGCCAGTTCCAGTTATTAGCACCTATCAATGGGCGAGTTCAACAAGATGTCGCGACGTTAGGCCAGGTACTCGATGCGGGTACGCCTTTAATGCAACTCACCGATGAGTCGTATTTATGGGTGCAGGCCGAGCTTACGCCTATACAAGCTGATCAAGTGGATATGGGCCGCAATGTGTTAGTGCGTGTCGGTGATCGTACTCGTGACGGCATTATTATTGGTCGTTCCCATGAAATTAGTGCGCAAACCCGTACCGAGCAAGTGTTGGTGAGAATGGCAAATCCAGGCCATGAATTACATGCAGGAGAGTTTGCCGAATTGTACCTAGCGGAAGATAAGCAGGTGAAATCGGTTGGCTTTATTGTGCCTGATGCTGCGTTAACTCGCAGTGGTGATGGCGACTGGCAAGTGTTTATTGAGCAGGAGGGGAAGTTCAGTGCAGTCGAGGTGACGGTGGTTGAGCGTCAACGCGGGTTGAGTTTTATTCGCGGTTTAACACCGAAAACTCGGGTGGTGATTTCTGGGGCTTTTTTCTTAGCATCTGAGCAAGCCAAAGCTGGTTTTGACATCCACAATCACTAAGCGCTAGGACATCATCATGTTATATAAATTAATTGAGATTGCCGTTGAAAAGCGGTTATTGGTTTTACTTAGCTTGCTCGCAGCGGTTGTGGCTTCAATATTCATGCTGCCAAAACTAAATTTAGATGCGTTTCCAGATGTGACTAATGTGCAAGTGACCATTAACACAGAAGCTGAAGGTTTGGCTGCCGAAGAAGTTGAAAAACTGATTAGTTATCCGGTCGAGTCGGCTATGTATGCCTTACCCGCGGTGACTGAAGTGCGTTCATTATCGCGCACTGGTTTGTCATTGGTGACAGTGGTATTTGCCGAGGGAACCGATATTTACTTTGCCCGTCAGCAAGTGTTTGAACAACTACAAGCTGCCAAAGAGTCGATTCCTGCAGGTGTTGGCACTCCCGAAATTGGCCCGAATACCTCGGGTTTAGGGCAAATTTATCAATACATTTTACGGGCTGAATCTGAAACCCATATCAGTGCATCTGAGCTGCGTAGCTTAAATGATTACTTAGTTAAGCTGATATTAATGCCAGTAAGCGGTGTGACCGAAGTATTGTCATTTGGCGGCGAGGTGCTGCAATACCAAGTGCAAGTTGACCCTAATAAACTGCGCAGTTATGGCTTGTCGCTGACCCAAGTTAGCCAAGCATTGGAAAGTAATAATCGTAACGCAGGCGGTTGGTTTATGGACCAAGGCCAAGAGCAATTAGTGGTCCGTGGTTATGGTTTATTGCCCGCAGGTGAGGCTGGCTTACAAGCCATTGCCGACATTCCTTTAACCGAAATCAATGGCACGCCCATTCGAGTGGCCGACATTGCTAACGTGGCATTTGGTAGTGAAATAAGAGTCGGCGCAGTGACTATGTCGCTTAGGCAAGCTGCTGATAATAACTCGTCATCTGATGTACAAGCACTGGGTGAAGTTGTTGCTGGCGTCGTGCTTAAACGCATGGGGGCCAATACCAAAGCCACCATTGATGACATCAATTCTCGTATTAGTTTGATTGAGCAATCCTTACCAAAAGGAGTGTCATTTGAGGTGTTTTATGACCAAGCCGATTTGGTCGAGCAAGCGGTGACCACAGTCGTTGAAGCGTTATTGATGGCCTTTGGGTTTATCGTGATTATTCTGGCGTTGTTTTTGGTCAACATCCGCGCCACCTTGTTGGTATTGCTGTCGATCCCAGTGTCGATCGGGATCGCGTTATTGATCATGTCTTATTATGGTATGTCGGCTAACTTAATGTCCTTGGGTGGTCTGGCGGTCGCAATAGGTATGCTCGTTGATGGCTCTGTGGTGATGGTTGAGAACATCTTTAAGCATGTTAGCGCTGAAACGGGCGCCAACCCAAATGCTGCTGTGCATCTTGATGGTGATCATCATGCTACTCGTAAAAGTGGCTCTGATGCCCAAACCCAAAGTATGGCGATTAGGGTCATGCTGGCGGCCAAAGAAGTGTGCAGCCCTATCTTCTTTGCGACAGCGATTATCATCGTGGTGTTTATGCCGTTATTTGCCCTTGAAGGTGTAGAAGGTAAGTTATTTCAGCCGATGGCGATTAGCATTATTTTAGCCATGATGGCGGCATTGGTGGTGGCATTATTTGCAGTACCCGCATTGGCGGTATTTTTATTCAAACGCGGTGTTGTGGTACGTCAAAGTAAAGTGCTGGCACCCATTGATGCTGTTTATCGCCGTATTCTGACATTGGTATTATCAAGCCCTAAATCGGTGATGTTAGCCGCTGTAGTGTTGTTTATCTCAAGCATGTTGTTATTGCCAAAGTTAGGCACTGAATTTGTGCCAGAACTCGAAGAAGGCACCATTAACTTACGCGTCACACTGGCACCGACAGCAAGCTTGGCCACTTCTATTAACGTCGCGCCTAAAATTGAAGCCATGCTGCTGGAGTTTCCTGAGGTGGAATATGCCTTAAGTCGCATTGGCGCACCAGAGCTTGGCGGCGACCCCGAACCTGTGAGTAATATTGAAATCTACATTGGTCTTAAGCCGATAGAACAATGGACATCGGCAAGTAACCGCTTTGAGCTTCAGCGCTTAATGGAGCAAAGATTAGCGATATTCCCGGGATTATTGCTGACCTTCTCACAACCCATTGCGACTCGAGTGGATGAGCTATTATCAGGGGTTAAAGCGCAGTTAGCGATTAAGATATTTGGCCCAGATTTGAGCATATTATCGGAAAAAGGTCAGGTACTAACAGACTTAGTCGCAGCCATTCCTGGGGCGGTTGATGTATCGTTAGAACAAGTCAGCGGTGAAGCTCAGTTAGTGGTTCGGCCTAAACGTGAAGTACTGGCACGTTATGGGATCAGCGTTGATGAAGTGATGAGTTTAGTCACTCAAGGTATTGGTGGTGCCAGCGCTGGTCAGGTGATTGACGGTAACGCTCGTTATGACATTAACCTGCGATTAGCTGCGCAATATCGTAATGCGCCTGATGCAATTGAAGATTTGCTCCTCAGTGGCGCCAATGGTGCGATTGTTCGTTTGGGCGATCTCGCTGATGTGGTGATTGAAATGGCGCCACCGAATATTCGTCGTGACGATGTACAGCGCCGCGTGGTGGTGCAAGCCAACGTGTCGGGGCGTGATATGGGCTCGGTGGTCAATGATATTTATGCCATAGTGCCGCAAGCTGCATTACCTGCTGGCTATACTGTGGTGGTGGGCGGCCAATATGAAAACCAGCAACGAGCGCAACAAAAGCTAATGTTAGTGGTGCCCATTTCTATCGCACTGATTGGCCTATTGCTGTATTTCTCGTTTGGTTCAGTCAAACAAGTGGCCTTGATTATGGCTAATGTGCCATTGGCATTAATCGGCGGCGTAGTGGCTTTATATGCTACTGGCACCTATTTATCTGTGCCCAGCTCCATCGGCTTTATCACCTTGTTTGGTGTTGCTGTGTTAAATGGTGTGGTGCTGGTGGACTCAATTAACCAGCGCAGACAATCATCAACTGAAAGCCTATACGACAGTGTTTATCAAGGTACAGTCGGGCGTTTACGTCCAGTGTTAATGACGGCACTGACGTCTGCATTAGGGCTGATCCCTATTTTGTTATCGTCTGGCGTGGGCAGTGAAATTCAACAGCCGTTAGCTGTCGTGATCATCGGCGGTTTGTTTAGCTCAACCGCTTTGACGTTATTGGTGTTGCCTACGGTTTATCAGTGGTTGTATCGCGATAAACTATCATTGTCATAAAGTCTATTCGCTAAATAATACTTCAATCTTAAGCCTAATCATCTGATTAGGCTTTTTTCATTTTTATGAGTAAATCATGTAAAAAACTGCTTGCTTATTTAAGATTACAGTTGTAATTTAAATAAATAGATTACGTCTGTAATCCTTTTTTGTCTTCACAAGTTTTAACAACAAATGAGCGGTATAGCATGAAAGAGATCAGCAATAGTGAATTAGTGGTGTTGCAGCAGCTTTGGCAACAGTCGCCATTAACCTCGAGCGAAGTGGTTGATGCCTTAGCACAAAGCCATGACATGCATGAGAAAACGGTGAAAACCTTGCTTAATCGTTTAGTTAAAAAACAAGCCGTCAGTTTTGAAAAGCAGGGGCGGGTTTACCATTATTCACCATTAATCGCTGAGCAGGACTATACCGTTAAAGAGTCGCTTTCTTTTGTGGATCGCATGTTTGCCGGCAAGTTAACCCCACTGGTTGCCGGGTTTGCGCAGAAAAACAAACTGTCGGCAGAAGATGTCGCCGACCTGCAAACTTTACTCGATGATTGGCAAAAGGAACAAAAGTGATGATCAATTGGTTTATGGAACAAACCCTTTCACTGAGTATGGTGTGTTTGGCAATACTGCTATTACATCGGTTTTTATTGTCTAAGCTTGGCGCGCACTATACCTATTTTATGTGGATATCAGTGCCGCTATTTGTTTTTGCCGATTTACTGCAAATGATATTACCACAGCACTTTAGCTGGTTTGGCAGCAGTAATGGCGTCTCAGTCATCGAGCAATATTATGTGTTGGCGAATGATACTGTTGCCTTGTCGGCAGGTTTACTTGATCAACTCTATTTGCCTTATCTCTACGCCGCAGTGGTTGCCTTATTAGTGATTAATATCGTAATGGAATACGCCAATCTGCAACGGTTAATTAATGATGCAAAACCGCTAGAGGTAAGCTCTAGCAAGCTTAAGGTGCTGGTTCATTCTCAGATTGAATCACCTATGTTAGCGGGATTTTTCACCCCCAGTATTTTAGTCCCTGATAGCTTTATGCCACTCGATGACAGCCAGCAGCAAGCCATTATTCAGCACGAGATGTATCACTATCAACGTGGTGATTTGTGGATGAATATATTGGCTTATGGCTTAACGGTTCTATTTTGGTTCAATCCCTTGATGTGGCTCAGCTACCGCCGATTTAGACAAGATCAAGAATTGTCATGTGATGCGCAAGTGACCGCCGACATGAAAACCCAAGCTAAAATTGCCTATAGCAAAACACTATTGGCCTATTCACAGCATGCACCTTTGAGCATGCTACACACCCCTTATGGGGACAAAACTATCTTAAAAGAGAGGATCTTACAGATGAAAAAGCAACATGGAAAAAGCACGCTAGCATTGGTTGGAATGACCTTGGTTATTGGTATGAGTGCCTTTATGTTTAATCAGCAGGCATTGGCAGGTGACAATCTTAAGGCTAAAACCAACACTGATGCTATGGCAATGCCAGTAATCAGAATTGAGCCTAGCTATCCCATAGATGCCGCTAAAGAAGGGCTCAACGGCTATGTGCAAATGATATTTGATATTAGCCCAGCAGGAAAAGTGAGTAATGTTAGGGTAATGAAGTCAGCGCCAAAACAAATGTTCGACGCATCGGCAGTTGAGGCGCTTGAACAGTGGCAGTATCAAACTTCAGCAGATGGTTTTAAAGACGTACAAGTACAGTTAGATTATGTGATCCATCAGCCTGAAAAATCAGTGGAGAGAATCACAGTAAATTAGGGTTTAGTTATATCGCCAATATTGAAAATGATTCAATGCCTCATTGCTATGGGGCATTGAATCATTTTTAAACCTGAGGCGGTTTGGGCTTTAATTTGAGTCCCAGTTTATTGGCAAGTGGTTCGATGGCGGCGCCTTGAACAATGACCGATATCAGCACAATAAAAAACACCATGTGGATCATTTCTCGCGAACCTTCAACACCTGCCGCAGCGGGGATCAGCGCAAATACAATTGGCGTAGCGCCTTTTAGACCTATCATAGAGACAAACAAACGCTTGCGCCAAGTTGCTTGCCTAAAGGGCAGATAACACAATTGCACCGCTAATGGCCGTGCCACCAGAATAAGCAAGATAGCAGGCAGTAAAGACACCATAAACACAGGTAATAACTGCTGCGGGAATATTTGTAAGCCCAAAATAATAAACATTAATGATTGCGCTAACCAAGAAATCCCATTAAAAAAATGCTTACTGACTTCAGCACCTTTCTTTAAATAGTTACCAATAATCACTCCGGTAATGTAAACCGCAATCAGTTCGTTACCGCCTAATATTTCGGTACCAGATACTGTGATGGCAAAAGTCGCCAAAATAAATACAGGAATAAGTCCAAATTCAGGTAGTTTGATACGATTCAATGTCCAAACGGTTATTTTACCCATCAATAGGCCAATAATTGCCCCAACACCAATTTGTTGTCCTAGGTTTAATAGTATCGATATTGTTGTCGGAGCGCCGTTAGTACTATTGATAATGTAGTCGGTTAGCATGATAACCATCAGCAAGGCGACCGGGTCATTAGTGGCCGATTCGAATTCTAAAATAGTGCCGGTGCCGTGTTTTAATTTAAGTTTTTTGGATTCTAAAATAGAAAATACGGCTGCAGCATCAGTCGATGACACTACCGCCGCAAATAACATGCAAGTAATGAGGTTAAAGTCGAGTAAGGCATTCAGGATAAAGCCAAAAATGATTGTCGTGAAGATGACGCCGGCAGTGGACAGCATGCCGCCTTCTTTCCAAGAAAATTGAATATTTTTCATTGGTGTATTCAGCCCGCCCACAAATACTATGGTGTTTAATGCGAGAGTGCCAATCAACGAGGTCAGTTGCAGATCATCGTATACAAAACCAAATTCCCCATTACCAAAGGCAAGTCCTACACCCATGAAAATTAAGAGTGAGGGTAGGCCTAATGTCTTAGAAGGGTGATGGAGCAAAATGCCAATAGCAATAAGAATAGAGATCCCTAAAATAATGATATCAGATGGCATATAGGCACTCCTTGGCTAATTTAAACGTTACTAAATGGCTATTTTAACATTAAATTAGCCCAAACTTGCTTTATGAGTATTTATTAATATTAATTTATAACTCATCAGTGATTTGCACCAACGAGCATGCGTTCAGGTATCAGAGTTTATAAATAGCGGCTATGAGCCACTCTACTTTAGCTTTCATCATAATTGATAGATCTTTTTTCCTGCTCAACAATATTAGTTTGCCACATTTTCATTACATTATTTGGTGCTAATATCTGCATATATAAGTGCATTGTGGAGACATCATGGCGATATTAATTAGTGTTTGGGGTGTTATCATCAGTTGTGTTGGGCTGTTTATGTTACTTAAGCCACAAGGTTTTGCTGATGCTATTGTTCTATTTAGTCGCCAAAGGTATTTTCATGCTGTCGAAATCATTTCTCGGTTAATGATTGGCGCAGCATTGTTACTCGATGCGGATAATACTTCATTCCCGCTAGTGTTTGAGGTGATAGCTAACTTACTGTTTACCATTGCAGTTTTTCTAGTTTTTATGACTGAAAAATATCATAAGATGTTTGCTTTATGGGCCGGTACACATTGTATTAGTTGGTTCAGACCTGCTGGTGTTAGTGCGCTGATATTTGGCTTATGGGCAGTATATGTCAGCATCAATTAACCACTCTTATTTGTTATGCAAACAGTTGTTAAGTTATTTTTTTGTCTTTTTTGTTAATTTTTTTCGCAAGTGAAATCCCTCCTAAGCCGCAGCACCATTGAACTTGAATATTTCTGAAATGTTAATGAAATGTAAGCGTAATATTTAAGCAGTCTCTTTGTCATTTTTGCAGGTTAGTTTGTCATCCAGCCAACTTACTCACATGCTTACATCCGTCTCCGGAGATGATAATGGAACTGAAAAATCTTTTTAAACTGACTGCACTTTCTACTGCTCTTGCTGCAACATTAGGGCTCGCTGGTTGTGGTGGCGATATTAATATCAATACAGGTAGTGATGTTGTTACCCCTACCACACCAACAACGCCAACTACTCCAACTCAGACAGCTCAAGAAAAATCATACAGTGGCTTTGCAACTAAAAGCACCACAATGACTGCTGTTGATGGAAAAGAAGTTTGGGTATTAAAAGGAACATTAGCGCCTTCAACCGCCGCATCAACCGTGACAACTGGTGGCCAAGATGGCGACAAAATTGTACTAGGTAACGATGTTGTTTGGCAGCTAGATGGTGCTGTCATCGCCGGTGGCGATAACGCTAATTCGGTTGAGTTATCTATTTTGCCCGGCACTAAAATACTCGGTGGTAGCGATTCTTATTTAGTGATCAGCCGTGGTTCAAAAATCATTGCCGACGGTACAGCAACTGCGCCAATCGTATTTACTTCAGTTGAAACCGCTTTAGGGCAAGAGGGTAAAGCGGGTCAGTGGGGTGGCTTAGTGTTGCTTGGTAATGCACCGGTAAACACGTGTCCTGATTTAACCAATTGTTCAGCGTCTTTTGAAGTGGGTAACCATAGCTACGGCGGCAACGATACTGAAGATAATTCTGGCTCAATCAAGTATGTACGCGTTGAGTTTGGTGGTTTCAAAATTAACGACACACAAGAAATGAACGGCATCAGTTTTGCTGCTGTAGGTGCGGGTACTGAAGTTGATCACGTACAAGTGCACATGAATAACGATGATGGTTTTGAATTTTGGGGCGGCAATGTTTCCGTTACCAATATCGTACTAACAGAAAACTTTGATGACTCGCTAGATTGGACTAACGGTTGGCAAGGTAGCGCACAACACGTTTATATTCGTCAAGCTGATAACGGTTCTAACCGTGGTATTGAAGCCGACAGTAACAGCGACGCAAGCGCATTACCTATGTCGAAACCAACACTCGCCAACTTCACTATCCAAGTCGCTAACGGTACTAACAGTGGCGGTGACGATGCAGAAGGCATTTTGTTCCGTAAAGGCACAGGTGTTAATGCTTATAACATGCTCGTTAAAGGTGATGTTGATTCGGGCGAATGTTTAGAAGTTAACGATGACGACACAGTAAATAATGCCAATACGGCAGAATTAATAATGCAAAACAGTTTAATTGACTGTGTTGAGCCGTTTAAAAATGCTAAGGCAGATGCAGCAGAAGGCCGTACATTGGCATTAGATGTTGAAGCATGGTTTAACGACCAAGACGGTAACTTAGTTGCTGCAGCAGATTTAACTGACTATATGCCTAATTCATCATCGGTAGCCTTAACCGGTGGTAAAGCTGACTTAAGCAACCTTGATTCTCGCTTAGTGAATGCTCAGTATATTGGTGCATTTGACGGCACAAATGATTGGACGACTGGTTGGACTACAGCAATCCATGATGATGCGGCGCCAACACCAACTGAGCTGCCGGTGTTAACTTCTTGTCCTGTTGGCACTACAGCTTCAGCTGCGACAGCGGGTTTATATAAAGATGCATCAGTGACGCTTATTTGTACTCTAGAAGGGAATGTTCTGAGTAACACAACCTTACTTGCTGGTCAGAACGTGATGTACAAAATTGATGGCGGCGCTGTTCTTGTCGGGGCAGATAAAACCACATCGGCAACATTAGCAATTCAAGCGGGTGTAAAATTATTCGCGACATCTAACAGCTATATTGCCATTAGCCGTGGTTCTAAAATTATGGCTCAAGGTAGTGCGACTCACCCAATCGAAATGACGTCAGAAGAAGATGTTATTGCCGGTGCCACTGGTGAGCGCGGACAATGGGGTGGATTAGTTATCTTAGGTAACGGTTTAACAAATACCTGCCCAGATAAAACGGCTTGTGATGCATCGTTTGAAGTAGGTGACTTCCCATATGGTGGTAACGACAACGCAGATAACAGCGGACAAATCAGTTACGTAGTAGTTAAGTATGCTGGCTTTAAAGTCAATGATACTCAAGAAATGAACGGTATCTCATTTGCGGCAGTGGGCAGCGGAACTCAAGTAGACCACATTCAAATTCACGCTAACGGCGACGATGGCGTTGAGTTTTGGGGCGGTGCTGTAAACTTGAAATATGTCTACTTAACAGCCAACTTCGATGACAGCTTAGACTGGACCAATGGTTGGACGGGTAAAGCACAGTTTGTCTACATCACTCATGAAGACGGCAATGCAAACCGTGGTATTGAAGCTGATAGCAGCAGTGCTGGTGCAGCAGCGACCCCTGTTTCTGCCCCTAAGTTAGCTAACTTCACTATTCTACCCGGTACAGATACTGCAAACGCTAGCGGTGACAACGGCGAAGGTATCTTACTTCGAGTGGGTACTGCTGGTGAGTTATACAACGTACTTGTGCAAGGCCGCAAAGGTAGTACTGCTGACACTGAGTCTGGTGAGTGTTTAGAGCTAGATGGTTCAGTATCAAGCTTGGTTGATAACGTGAATAACAACACCTTAGTGATGTCTCATTCAATTATCGATTGTAATGAGCCATTCAAGACTTCAGGTACTACCGCGATTAATACTGAAACCTGGTTCTTGGGTCAACAAGGTAACTCTGCAACGGCAGTGACTATCACTGACGGCATGCCTGCAGCAACCGATACAACACTACTTGGTAAAGGTAAAGATTTAAGTACAGATGATAGCTTCTTCGAATCAACCAACTTTATTGGTGCATTCGATGGCCAGAATGACTGGCGTCAAGGTTGGGCTTACTTTCCACAGTAATCACCTTTGATGAACTAAATCTGTGACCTATTAATAGCCGCTCGCAAGGGCGGCTATCTCTGAACCGCATACAGGATAGTATAAGTATGAAAACCAAGCCGAGTTTTACCGTTAATAAGTTAAGCCTTGCCATTATCTCTGTGATTTCTGCGGCAACGTTATTAACCACAACCCCCGTATACTCGCAAGAACCCGCGCCTGTTCGTGATCCTGGTGAAGTGATTCCAATTGAACCCATTGAAGTGATTTCAGTGACAGGGCGTTTACGCAGCTCAGCATCAGAAGCAACCGAAGAGCGTCGTGAACAAATTGCTGTAGCCGATATTATGGGCTCAGAACAAATTTCAAGAACCGGTGACGGTGATGCAGCAGCAGCGCTTCGTCGTGTGACAGGTTTGACCTTAAAAGATGGTAAATTTATCTATGTTCGTGGTCTGGGTGAACGTTATTCAAGTACTTCGCTTAACGGCGCGACTGTACCCTCACCGGATCCAACCCGTAACGTAGTGCCACTGGATATGTTCCCAGCGTCGATCATTGAATCGTTATCGGTGCAAAAGTCAGCGTCAGCCAATGCGCCAGCAGCATTTGGTGGCGGACATGTGGATATTCGTACTAAATCTATCCCTGCAGACTTCTTTTTTAAAGCTTCTGTGGGCGGTCGTTATAACACTAATGACTCGAATGACAGCTACACCTATAACGGTGGTGGCGATGATTGGACTGGCCAAGACGATGGCACCCGCGGTATGCCAAGCAACATTAATAATACTATTGATCAATACGGTGGCATCAGCCCGATTGATATCGTCAGTGGCTCAAATGGAGCGATTAATTATCCTGCGGCGCAACAAATTAACCGTGAGTTAGCGTTAGATATGTATCGCGACATGACGCTACAAAGTCAAAGTACTGATCCTGCCGTGCGCGGTGATATTGCCATTGGTGATCGTTGGGACATTAGCGACGACATCATTTTTGGTGCTTTGTCTGCGGTGTCGTACAAGAAACAAGCTGAAAATTACACTAAACGTGAAGTTGAACTTGATGGCGACAGCAGCCAAGTGCAAGTTGAAAACCAAAAAGATATTGTTGGCACCGATTCGATAGTGCAAGTGTCTGGCATGTTGAACTTAGGTTTAGAAATTGGCTACAACCATAAAATCGAAACCTTCACCACTTATCTTCAAGATACCTCAGATGACGTATCAACGGGTATTGAAGAAACTATCGATACCTTAGGCGAGCCTAATGCACTGCAAGTTTATGCTATTGATTACGAAGAACGTTCGTTAATCAGCAATCAAATAAAAGGTCATCATTTCATTGAATATTTGAATGACGCTGAATTTAATTGGAAGTTTTCTGATGCACGTTCTGAGCGTTATGCACCCAATGAAGTGTCGTATACCTATAACGTGATTTTAGATGCAAACAACCAGTTACTCTCTCGCAATCTTAACACTCAAGATGCACCTAAGTATGTCTACAGTCGCTTAGAAGATAACACTCAAAATTACGCCTGGGACTTTACTTACCCAATCAATTTAGATGCCACAGTAATTAAACTGACAACGGGTTATGAATACTTTGAACGCACCCGAGAAAGCTATGCTACCCGCTTAGGTTTTGATGTTGATTTAAGCCCAACAGATGTTAACGGTGGTATTTTATCCGGCGACTTTAATGATATTTTCTCTGATAAAAATATCAACGACAATACTCTAGGGCTAGAGCTAAAAGACGCGTCAACCGATACTGAAGACTACATTGCCGCCGAGAAAAACGATGCTGCGTTTGTCAGCATGGACATCGACTTTGACGATGTATGGCGAGTCTATGCTGGTCTTCGCTACGAAGACTTTCGCCGTGTCACTTTGCCTATTGACCCAAATGGACAGATTTCAGATGAAGGTGGCCGTTACGATTTGGCGGATTACGCCATCGCTGAAGATGGTTGGTTCCCGTCGTTATCATTAACCTGGAAACAAACCGACACCACTCAGTGGCGTTTAGGCGCAAGTAAAACCATAGTGCGTCCAGATCTCCGTGAAGTATCGCCAGTTCGCTTCCAAGATCCGGTTACCGATTTTGATTTCTTCGGTAATCCAGAACTTAAGAGCTCCGACATTCTAAACTTCGACTTACGTTGGGAATATTACTCAGATTCGGGTAACAATTTCAGTATGGGCGCATTCTATAAGGATGTAGACGCACCGATTGAACCTATTCAACGTATTTCAGAAGCCGGCCGTCAGCTGAAGTTTTATAATGCCGAGTCGGGTTATGTGTATGGTCTTGAAACCGAGTTTTTACAAGAATTGGCGTTTTTGGGCAGCGAAGGCAGTATTTGGGAAGACTTCTTTGTGGCGGGGAACTTAACCCTTGGCGACTCAGAAATCAATATCGCTGCTAATGGCGAAATTGACCCAACCAATCAAACGCGTCGTATGACTGGGCATTCACAATGGGTGGCTAACTTACAATTAAGTTACGACTCATCAGACAGTTATCACAGTGCTACATTGGTATATAACGTGTTTGGCGAACGCATTGCCTACGGCGGACGTGGTGGTTTAGATGATGTATTAGAAAAGCCATTTCACAGCCTAGATTTTACCTATAGTTTCTTCCCGACAACCAGCACTACTGTGAAGTTAAAAGCGAAGAATATCTTAGGTGAAACTACGGAATACCAACAGCAAGATATTGAAGTTTATGCCAAAGATCCTGGCACTGAATTTACCTTGCAGTTTAGTTATCAATACTAATACGCGTTAGTTTTAAGACTTAGAAGAGTACTGGTTTTTAGTGATTTTTACTCATCATTTCAATCGCTAAAAATGTGCACGGCCACTTTCTTCGGAACAAAGAAAGTGGCCTTTTTAGTTTCAAATTATCATTGTAGTTAGGTTATTTGATAAATATGCATTCTCTTTACATTACAAGTAATAGTGTAAATAGTAGAAGCTTTTTTTTATGATTTTTTTTTGTTATTTTATAATTCAAACTTAAATTAATGGATTGCTTATTATGGATAGGAAAGTTTGTCCAACGATTGTAGATCTTCAGCTTGATACTAAGAGTATTGAAGCAATAAATTCGATAAATGATATTTTAAAAACTAAAGACACAGGTTTGTGGGTTACATTAATTGGCCAATTACTTCTTATTTTTGGTGGTTTAGGAGTTAATGCCAAAGCGTCAAATAATGTAATTGAAAAGAGTTTAGTGTTTAAATCTGTGTCTAGTGATTCAAGTCAAACTTCGTATAGTATTTTTTCTACAAATTGGGAGTATTTTTTTAAGACTTTCTCTTCGCTTGATAGGTTTGCTAACAATCAAATTGAAACTATTGCTGGTATGCAAATGTTAAGATCTGAAATTTCATCAAAGGAGAGAGTTTTTTGGAAATCAGTTCATTATGGTTGCAAAGCAAAATGAAAATATTATCGATTTTATTTTTTATTCTAACTATTTTTCCTTCAGTTGTTTTAGCTGATGAGTTCTTAGATTTCGGTATTGATTTACTGGGTGATAAGTTTACAGCCTTTGAAGTCAAACATAATAAATGTTTAACCATGTCAAAAAAGAATCAATTATCTGATAGCAGCATTGCCACTCTAAAACAGTTACCAGTTTCAGTTGGTGAGGCTTTAGGCTATTTACATCTTAAAGCGATACGGATGTGCGTGGGTGATGAATATACTGAGTTACTCCAAGTGCTTCTAGATTTAGAAAATGAAAATAAGACAGAACAGAATACTTTTGTCACACAAGAAATAGATAAGATCAAATTGTTAATTTTTTCTACTTCGGAGTTAAGAGCTCAGAAGCAATATGATTCTTTACCTGTTGAGTACAAAAATAAACTACAGCTAGTGGAAGGTATTCATCAGCCATTTGATATGATCAATGCATTTGAACGAGCGTGGTTATAATTAATTAGTAATCTTTATAAAGTCGATTAACATAAGTTAATCGATTTTTTTATTTTTTTAATAATAGTCACTGATATTGTTGTTAGAATACGGCTACTTTTTGCAAGCTGCAGTTCGAGTCAATAATCTTATGTTTAACCGTCGTTCTCTGTTTTTATACTTAATTTTGACGTTATCAGCCAGTGCTTGTGCTATGCCTCTAGGGCTCACTCAAGCCGGTACGATTGTGTCATCTGATATTGATGAGGCCAGTGGTTTAGCCACATCGCGACTTAATGACAAGGTCTTATGGGTACATAATGATAGCGGCGATTCGGCGCGATTGTTTGCGATTGATTCAAGCGGCAAGCAACTGGCAACGGTTAACGTTGAAGGGGTAAAAAGTATCGATTGGGAAGATATAGCCTCGTTTACGTATCACAATCAGTCTTATTTACTCATCGCCGATATCGGTGATAACCAGGCGCAACGATCGCAGTATCAATTACATCTGATCAAAGAGCCTGATTTGAGTCAATTACACGGTAATAAACTACTCTCGGTCAAACCCAGTTGGAGTATGACATTTACCTATGGAGATGGTGCTCACGATAGTGAATCTGTAGCGGTTGATGTTGCCAAGCAAAAAATACTGCTACTGACTAAACGCGATAAATTGCCGATTTTGTATGAGTTGCCATTGATCGATCCTGCTTTAGGACAAACTGAATCAAACCATTCAGCTAACAATCTAGCCGCTAATTCAACTAAACAGTTCAACAGGCAAGCAAAAAAGTTGGGCGAGATAGCGCCGTTACCATCGGCGATGCTCGATTACACCAGTATCTATACTTGGATAGGTTTTGCCGGAAAGCCTACGGCAATGGACATTTCTGCTGATGGCTTATCGGCGGTGGTATTAACCTACACTCACGCGTTCTATTTTACTCAAACAGAGCCAGGCGATTGGTTAACGCTGTTTTCTTCACCGCCACAACAGATCAATTTACCCAATATCAGACAAGCCGAAGCGGTGGGTTTTAGTCAAGATGGCCGCAGTATTTACATCACGTCTGAAAATCTACCTGCGCCATTGTATAAAGTTGATTTAAAGGCTTATCGAACTCAATTTTAGGTGATTTGCGCCCGCGCTGCGATGAAATCGCCTAAATTGAATAAATGTTAACCCCTAAGGTTTAACAATCACTTGGCCGAGAGCTCTTTTCTAACAATTTCAGCCCCTGCACTCAAGGCATGTAACTTACCTCTTGCGACATGATGGGGTAAGGGCGCCATGCCACAGTTGGTGCATGGATATAGTTTATCGGCATCGACATACTGAAGTGCTTTTCGCAGGGTATTGGCGACTTCCTCTGGTGTTTCAATCGTATTGCTTGCTACATCTATGGCACCAACCATCACTTTTTTACCTCGAATGAGTTCAAGCAGCTCAATGGGCACATGAGAGTTGTGGCATTCTAGTGAGATAATATCGATATTAGACTGCTGTAGTTTAGGGAAAGCTTTTTCATACTGTCGCCACTCTGAACCCAGTGTTTTTTTCCAATCTGTGTTGGCTTTGATGCCATAGCCATAACAAATATGCACAGCTGTTTCGCACTTTAGTCCTTCAATGGCTCTTTCTAAACAAGCAATCCCCCAATCATTTACCTCATCAAAAAAGACATTAAATGCTGGCTCATCAAATTGAATAATATCAACACCTGCCGCTTCTAATTCTTTGGCTTCCTGATTAAGAATTTTAGCAAATTCCCACGCTAGCTTTTCGCGACTTTTATAATGGTCATCAAAAAGCGTATCTATCATTGTCATGGGACCTGGCAGAGCCCATTTAATGGACTGTGTGGTTTGCTGACGTAAAAACTTGGCATCTTCAACAAAAACTGATTTTTGGCGACTAACCGGGCCGACAACCGTTGGTACACTGGCATCATAGCGATCACGAATTTTAACGGTTTTACGTTTATTAAAATCAACGCCGTTAAGATGCTCAATAAACGTAGTCACAAAATGTTGGCGTGTTTGCTCACCATCACCAACAATATCAATGCCTGCATGTTGTTGATCTTGTAATGACAAACGTAACGCGTCTTGTTTGCCCTTAATTAATTCTTCACCTTGTAGTTTCCAAGGTGACCAAAGTGTTTCGGGTTCAGCGAGCCAAGAAGGCTTAGGTAAACTGCCTGCAGTTGAAGTGGGTAGTATTCTTTTGTTAATAAGTTTTTTCATAATAAATCATGCCGTATATTGGGTGTAATTATTAAACGCAGCGATTAAACGTAATTGGCAGACCATTGCTCAAGCACCGTTTGATATGGTTTGATGAAGTGTTTTTCAGCAAACTTTCCCTGCTCATTAGCCAACTGGCTACGTTCTTCTCGATCATAAACAATTTGCGTTAATGAATGATCCTGGTTCTTTAAATTGGGTTGATAGGACTTTCCAGCAGCGGCATTCGCATTATAAATCTCTGGTCGGTAGATTTTTTGAAAGGTTCCCATGGTGCTGATGGTGCTTATAAGCTCAAGATTAGTGTAATCATTAAGTAGATCACCAAAGAAATGGAAAGCCAACGGCGCAACACTATTTGGCGGCATAAAATAACGTACCTGTAGGCCCATTTTTTTGAAATATTGCTCAGTCAAAGACGACTCGTTTGGCTGGTATTCAACACCCAATACAGGATGCTGATTTTCAGTTCTATGGTAGGTTTTGTTATCTGAAACACTAAGGCAGATAACAGGCGTTTTGTTAAAATTTTGTTTGTAAGCATCTGAATTAACAAAATACTGAAACAGCTTGCCATGCAGCTCGCCAAAGTTATCTGGAATACTAAAGTTGGGCTGGTCTTTATTATGAGCCTGCAGTAATACGCTAAAATCATAATCCCGCACATAAGAGGAAAAATTATTTCCTACAATACCTTCAATGCGTTGATTAGTTTGATGATCTACAATATTCGTTTTCAATATTTCAATCGATGGGAAGGTTTTACCACTGCCTTCAATATCCATATCAACAGAAATGATTTCAAGTTCGACTGAGTAACGATCGCCTTTAGGATTATCCCAATTCGCTAAGGCATTAAAACTGTTGTCAATCATCTTCAACGCGTTGCGCAAGTTTGCTTGGCGATAGCTTCCTCTGGCCAAATTAGCAAAGTTGGTGGTGATACGTGTATTGTTTGATGGATGATAATTTTCATCGAGACAAATGCTCTTAATCGTAAATGTGAAATCTTTATTCATGATGATCTGGTATCCAATTTTGTGATTTAAAAGCCGGAATGTATGTTTTGCTCTTTATCGATATGTTCTATTCGTACTGATTTTCTGAGCAAGTCGCTGTTACAGCTTTGTTTGCTTGGTGCCTGATGGCTTACTTAGGGAGCAGCTGTAATATTGTTTGGCGCTAAAAGCATGAGTTATTTATACGTGGGTCGGAACATGAAGAAAAACGGTTTTATTTCACCTGCTACATGAGCAGGATTCATGATTATAATTAAGCGTGATTACCTAGACATAGTTTACGGTGTCGGATGACAATTTTGGATAATATGAGCATTGAATAACAGGCTATCTGACCTTGTTAGCCACTGCTTATTGAAGAGACTGGAGATATTTTTGTACTAAAACCTGCAACATTTTCACTATCTAACCAAACAACAGCAGCGAAAAAATGGTGACGAAATAGATCCCGCTTTTAACTTCATTTGTAGTCAGCTTCGGTCCATCTGATTTGTAAAGAGTGAAAATTCTAACGTTTTCCACGGGGAGCTGATGTGAATGGAATCACGAATGTCGTGGCGGCATGGTCAATAATGTTCTCTACATCAACTGACATTCCCCATATCCATATGGGTCAGGTGCCAAAGAGCGACCCTGCCACCGAAAACTAGCCTGACGTCTTGTCATTCTCAAGTATTCTTTTCTTTTATAAATAGTCTTCAATCCATTGTATTTTCATAGGTTTGAAGTTAAGAACTCTCAAAGAGGTAATCGAAAAGTTTGTCGGTTTCAGCTAATGTGCTCGCAATATTTACATTACTGTTGTTCGGCTTGATATTGCTGTTTAACGTCTTCAATCAGTTTTTGCCACTGAGGATATTCAGCAAAGCTTTGTTGTAAGTCGCCCCAAGGCGTTAGCGCATCGGCCATTGAAGGTGCTTTAGATTGTGTGGTTTGGTATAAATAATAAAATGCTGACGCACGATAATTTGCTGCGCAATGGACTAGCACTGGAGCGTCGCCATTTTGCTTCATCAGGCTAAAAAACTGCTCAACATCTTCTTTTGTAGGATGCTGCCAGTCCACGCTAATATTGTGATAATTCATCCCTAGCTGAGTCACTATTTGCTGCTCATTTTTTAATGCATTTGGGTTGTCATTAGGAATGAGATTAATCACCGTTTTGATACCTGCTTGAGCGAGTAGTGCAAATTGCTGCTCTGTGGGCAAACCCGCGGTAATCACTTGTTGGTTATTAAATTTAACCGCTTTTATGTCGCCAAGTTTACTGGTGTCAATATGAGTCATGCTACCTCCTTTGTTCATATCCGTACTGAACACTTGCGCACTAAAAAAGAAACAACAGATCAATAAGCTAGCTGACAGTACGCAATAGCGTTGCAGTATATTCATGTGGATCCCTCAGATTGATTGAATATGTAATAACACGTTTCGAATTTCCGCTAAGCTGGTTAATCATTGATGATAGTTAAGCGTGTCGGATATGCGCAATTATCTGCAATTAATACCAGTGATAGTAATCCTTAAATTGACAGTTAACGGGCACAGGCTATTTTTGTTGTCACTGCTGCTGAATCTCATTATTGAGCAATTGTTGTGTGAATAGTTGTATAAATTGCTCGGTATTTCAAGTTGTCCTTTCGCTTGAGTAACAATCCGTTCAGGGTTGGTTTTCTAATCAGTATCAAGGCTGTTTAATGTATTTTTCATCGTTAAACACAGTGAAATAGATATCGATTGGTTAAATATCATTGTCGAGTTAAAACTTGTCTATATCGACTCCAAATTGCTTAGTGTCACTATCCAGTCTACTTTTAAAGTAAGACAAGACAAAAAACTCATCAAAGGACGTGTTATGCAGACATTTACAAAGTCATTTATCTTAGTTTCTGTGCTTAGCAGTAGTGCAGTATTGGCGGATACCATTAGCATCCGAGCCGACAATTGGTTTCCCATGAATGGCCAACCCAATGCTAAGCAACCAGGTTACATGATTGAGTTAGCAACCAATATTTTTACTGCGGCAGGTCATACGGTGGATTACAAATTAATGCCTTGGGAGCGCGCTGTTGATTCAGTACGTAAGGGCGAATTTGACTGTGTGGTGGGTGCCTACAAAGATGACGCGCCAGATTTTATATATCCTCAGGTACCGTGGGGAATGGACAGTACGGTATTTTTTGTTAAAGCAGGAGGTAGCTGGACTTACACTGGACTGTCATCACTACAAGGAAATAAGATTGCGATAATTAAAGGTTATGCCTACGGTGATGAATTTGATAAATATGTGACAGAGAACCCCAGTGTGTTTGATGCCATAGGTGCCAATAATGGCCTTGAAAACAACATTAAGAAACTCCAGGCAGGAAGGGTAAATGCTGTTGCCGAATCTCCCAGTGTCATGGGGGCAAAACTTAAAGATATGGGCGTTAGTGGCATAGTTGCGGCGGGCTCTTTGGGCGAGGCGACAGAAATGTATATTGCCTGCAGTCCGGCAAAGGCAACGTCTGCTGGCTACATCAAGTTGATTGATGAGGGAACGGCAAAACTGAGGGCATCGGGCGAATTCAATAAAATATTATCATCTTATGGGATCAGTGATTGGCAGTAATTGTGTGCCGCTATAGTTAGTCATTCTACATCCATTCAGCCTTGTGCGAGCAAGATACTGAAGACAATATATAGTCACTCAAACATAGACGCTTTCGGTGAATTAAGACCATCGTCTCTCACCGAAGGCTCTTGATCTAAGACTATTGCCTAAGCTATCTATTTAACGGTTCTCCCTTGTTGTTACGTTTGATGCGACTCATCCTGCTATAAGCGATTGTACTGCGCTGATGTTCATCAAAGAGGCAGGCTATGCATGCATTCTTTTGAATGGGGTACCCCAATGAAATCCGTACCACTGTGCCTGTCAATTGTCACCCCCATGCGGATAACCTTATCCTTAGCCCATTCGGGCTAGTACGGGTTGGACTGTGTCACTTATTCATCGTAAACAGCAACCTTAGTGAGTTTGCAAAATTATACCGAGTTACCCTAGCTTGGTTTCTATTTGCGAAAATGAGCATTGTCGTTTATTGTTCAACGACTCTCCTCACCTTCGATTTTCTATATATGCGAAAGCTCGCACTTCTAATTCTTGTTTGCTCTACTCTGGAAGCTTGGGCTACGCCAGGGGTAAGAGTTGAGTATCGTGATAAGCCTCCTTACACTTATAGCGAAAGTGGTCAACCTCGCGGCTTTATTATCGATATGACCCAGGAGATCTTCCGCCGTGCCGGTGTTGCAGCAACTTATTCAGAAGTCCCGGTGAAGCGTATTTTTGCTAATATTCAGAACGACAGTGAAGCTATCTGCTCCCCCAGCTGGTATAAGCTGGCCTACCGGGAGTTATATGCAAATTTTTCTCTGGTGATCCATAAAGATAGGCCGCATATGGTGCTAGTGGCCCCCAGGGTTATCGAGCTTGTAAAACAACACCAGAGCTTAAGTTCATTGTTCGAAGATCCACGACTCAAGCTCGGCGTGGTTGCCCACGTGTCCTATGGCCCTGAGCTTGATCTGGTGATAGAGAGTAAAAGTCATTCTGTAACAGATTCGGCGCGATCCGTGGAGAGTTTGGCTAAGATGGTGTCACTCAATCATGGGGCCGACTATATGCTTATAGACAGGGAAGATTATGATTATATCAACCGAATGGGTGAAATCAGTGCCATGGGTTTGTTGCCAATGTATTATTCTGACATGCCGCCAGGACTTAATCGTTACCTTATGTGTTCCAAAAGCGTAGATGCAGAGACTATGGCTCGTCTGAATCAGGCAATACGTGAGTTGTTACCCGAACTCAACGACTGATGCATCGAGCTACCCACGGTTAAGTTTATTCACTTGGCTCATTCGTTCTGCCCCCACTTATGAGCATAGTCCCTGCTTAGTTAATCTAGCTGCATCCAATCGACTTGAACGCCAGCTTGCTCAAACATATCTTGGCTGACTTTAATCTTATCTCCCCAGCGTGACAGGTAATCCTCATTGGGTTGTGGACTATGCACGGCGCGCAATCCAGTTTGGATAATCTTGGCGGCGCAGTTTGGACAAGGGAAGTGGGTCACCCAAATCTCACAGCTACTGAGATCTCGTTTTGCATGGAGAATGGCATTTTCTTCTGCATGAAGCGTCTTTAGCAGTTTCATTTCACGGTTATCGGTTTCAGCACTATCAGATATTCCGTGAGGATAGCCATTAAAGCCTAAAGAGACGATGCGATTGTTTTCGGTGATTACTGCGCCAACTCGGGTGGAGGGATCTTTACTCCAAGATGCTACGAGCTCGGCCATTTGTAAAAAGCGTATCGCCCATTTTGTCATCATCTTATTGCTATTCCTATGCTTTATGTATCGCTTTAATTGGCAGCTATTCTCTATGCAGAACATTGATAAATCAACCTTCAACCTTCAATATTCTAATCTTGGACCCACTTATCCTTTGTTACATAAGTAGGGTCATAGTGCGCCTGTAAAGCTGAATTTGACTGCCAATTCTTTAGGTTGCGTTGACTTATTCCAATGAGAGAGCCCGAACTTACTCTTCATGGCTCAAAATAAAATTATTCACAGCTTTTGATATCAGGTCTTTTTTCATCGTAGTGCGTGCGAGAGGCTGGTTAAACCAAAAGCTCATCGGCTGATCAAAACCGATACCGTGCATATAGTTGTAAAGCGCTTTACGTAGCCCTTCGCCAAGCATGTCATGATCGGTACCTGTTGGGTCGGTGAAGTCGACATCGTTTTCAGCGAATAAGATTTCAGGACGTTCAGCAAGGGTGATGCCAAATTGCTCTGGGTTGATGCCGATAGGGCTGTGGATCGTGGCGACAAAACGGTGCCAGTAGGCGGACTGGAAACAACCTTGCTGCATCAACTGACGCACCATTTCCAATGAATCTATGGTTTCTTGTTCGGTTTGTGTGGGAAAACCATACATTAAATAGGCATGCACCAGAATACCCGCGTCACTGAAGGCTTTAGTCACGTGGGCGACTCGTTCAACACTCACGCCTTTTTTCATTAGTTTCAGTAGTCTGTCTGACGCCACTTCAAGGCCGCCGCTGACCGCGATACAACCAGAATCTGCCAGTAACTGGCAGCGGTCTGGGCTAAAGGTGCGCTCAAAACGGATATTGCCCCACCAACTGATCACGACCCCACGTTCTATAAGGCGTTTTGCAAACGCAAATAAGGTTTTTGGCGGTAAAGCTTCATCGACAAAATGAAAACCTGTTTGTCCGGTTTCTTCGATAAGCTCTACAATTCGGTCAACCAACACATCGGCGCCTGCGGTATCGTAGCGGTCGATGTAGTCCAAGCTAACGTCGCAGAAGCTGCATTTGCGCCAGTAACAGCCATGGGCTATGGTCAGTTTATTCCAGCGGCCATCACTCCAAATTCGGTGCATCGGGTTGAGCATTTCACACAAAGACAGGTATTCGCCCAGTGGCAGGCCGTCGTAAATCGGTGCGCCGACTTCGCTTTGCGGAATATCGTGCAGCTGATCATTCTGATTTAAGTGGACATAAGGTTGGCCATTTTCATCTTCGGCGAGAAAGTAAGTTCGCACTAACTCGTCTATCTCACGCTTACCTTCAAAGTACTCCAGCAGGGTGATTAAGGGACGTTCGCCGTCGTCTAGACAGATATAGTCGACAAACTCAAATACCCGAGGGTCTTTGAGTGCGCGCAGTTCGGTATTAACAAACCCGCCGCCCATGACGATAGGGATATCAGGGTTAATGGCCTTACAGGTTTGCGCAATCCGTAACGCGCCGAGCATATTACCGGGAAACGGCACGGTTAGTGCGACTACGCTTGGTTGTGTGTCTTCCAGATACATCTCGACCAACTGCTCTAAAATTTCAGAGCTGAAACTCGGTTCGCCCATTAGGGTGTCGTAAAGGTTGTCAAAGCTTGGGTTGGCCGCTGCTAATTTCTCGCCATAACGGCTGACTTCAAAATACGGGTCAACACCTTGGGTGATGACGTTCGACAGATCATTGATAAACAGGGTGGCGAGATATTTAGCTTTATCTTGTACGCCTAAATTACCAAAGGCCGCTTGCAACACATCGCCAGATACGGCTTCCATTTGAGCAATTGCATCAAACGCTGGGCCTTCAGGTAAGAAGCGGCGCGAGTTAATCCGCATCGCTAGGCTGGGGTCTTTACCCTGTAAAAAACGAATCGCGGGCTCTACGGTCAGATGATAACGCTCAAACTCAGCCAGAAAATTGAAGATAACATCAGGCAGTTCATCGTCTTCAAAATGCTCGAAGTTTTCTTCCACGTGCTGACGAATAATCTCTAGCGCAGGCGCCGTCATCATCTCAAGAAACAGCTCAATCGCAGGATCTCGTTGCACCGCCTCATAGCCTCGTGAGCGTAAAAAACCGGTCAAATACGCTGTTGCTGGATACGGTGTATTCAGCTGAGTCATAGGTGGAGTCATTAGAAGAACGGTCATAACCTGCCTTTAAATAGTAAAACCTGAATGCTTATTGCGAAGCAGAATAATGGCAGCAAACACTGCGGCCACAACATAATAATGAATTCTAACAAATGGCCTGTAAAAAAGCCCCGTAAATTAGATAATGGTTGATTGAGCATCAGCTCTTTAATTCATCAGGATTGACTCTGTGCAGCATCACTCAAGGATGAATAGTCGTCAGTGTCAACTTTATAGTTTGCGAATCATGCGATTAGGATACTGAGGCTTGCCGATAAAGTGTTCGAGTCAGATGGACTCAATCTTCATCTGACCCTTTTTAAGGTGTTAGCGTTAATCAAGAATAGGGCGTAAATAGCCTGCGCCAAGTTGTTTCATTTGTCGTTCAACCCAGACGACTCTCTGGCGAAGGTAAGGGGTTAAATTATTGGGATCGCGTTTGCGAGGGCTTGGTAGTAGCACTGCCAGCCGCGCGGCTTCATTACTGGTGAGATTGCGTGCCGATTTATGAAAGTAATGCTGGCTGGCTGCTTCTACGCCGTAAATTCCTTTGCCAAACTCAGCTACGTTTACATACACCTCTAAGATACGTTTTTTACCCCAAATCACCTCAAGGCTCAAGGCTAAACCCGCTTCCAGACCTTTACGAATAAAGCTTCGCCCCGGCCATAGCAAAAGGTTTTTGGCCGTTTGTTGGGTTATAGTGCTAGCCCCGCGAAGGCCTTCGCCATCGTCTGACTGGTTAAGGGCTTTACTGATAGCAGTGAAATCGACACCGAAGTGCTCTGGAAAACGCTGATCTTCTGAGGCAACCATCGCTAGCGCTATTTGCGACGGCAACTTATCAATGCTGACCCAGTGCTGGGTAACTGGATAAGGGCTTTGCAGCATAAATGACGTAGTCGGTGGTGGCACAAATCGTAGCAGCAATAATAATAGCGTCAGTAATAGCAACAACCGCCACATGACAAACCATGTCCAACCGAAAAAACCTCGTTTACGATTTGCCATTCACTGCCTCTTGTTATCATTAGCCTTTTGGGCTGTGTCGTTTTCGACGTGCAAGAGTATAGGATATTAACCATCAATACCAAATGCTAATCAATGTCGTGCAGATTATATATCTAAAAGGCAGATTATCTGGTCTCAGTGTACCGATTGGATTAAGCCACAACAGTAAGCCATGGCATAAAAATGTGTTCTTATGACAACCTCATCAAGCTGGAGGATTTGCTAAAATAGTACGGATGTCGGCTAAACTCGTTTGCCATTGTTGGTAATCAAGCCTAATAGGATAGGCGTTGTTAGCAGCCATCAATACTAACGAGGGGAATCCTTGAATAGGCAGTTGGCGGGCAAGGTTAATTTCTGTGATTAATTGCTCTTCTGTTTCACTGGCGTTTAGTTGCTGGTTAAAAAGATCTGCCGGGATGCCTAATTGAGTGGCGATAGATGTTAAGGTGCCAATATCAGATGGATTCCGCACGTGCAGGTAATAAGCCTGTTGGATTGAGTTGATCATTTGCTGCTCAAGTCCATATTGGCGTGCAACTATAGTGGTTCTGCAGGCTAGATAAGTTGATCGTCTAGGTTGGCAGTGCTGCCAAAAGTCGTGATTAAATTGAGTCCCCAATTGTTGAGCTATCTTGTGCCAAGTTTGTTGGAGCATTTGCTGCATGGATTGTGGCATAGGCAGTTCAGAATCGGGTGCTAAACCGCCAACTAAGTATTTTATTGTCAGTTGTTGGTTAAATTGCTGCAGCAGTTGGGCTTGGAGGGTGTCCCATGTTGGGCGATATCCCCAACACCAGCTGCACATAGGGTCGTGCACATAATAGAGTGTTGTATCTGACATTATGGTTCTCTTTATTAATTGCTTTGCAGCCTAGCAACTCAATCTATCTTAAATACAGTAGATACTAATATTGTCATATTAGTTCGCTATTTTAGTCATATTCATTGCGTAAGATAATTTTAACAAACAATGCATTACAGCATTACTACACGGAGGTACTAAAATGACAGGGCAAAAAAGTATAACACTGGGCATTATTTCTATTTTAACCAGTATGTTATGGGTCTCAGGCTGTAACAGTAACGACAATAATGACACGGCTTCAGCAGTGGTAGATAAAAGTGTTGTCGCGCAAGTCGGCCCTAGGCCGTTATTTTTAGTCGATCAAATGCAAGACAGTGAATTAAAAACTCAATTAGCCCAATGCGAGACCGGACCATTTTACCGCACTGACTTTGCCATTGGCCATCGTGGTGCCTCGATGCAATTTCCTGAGCACACCAAAGAATCTTATCAAGCAGCTATTGATTCCGGTGCCGGTATTGTTGAGTGTGACGTCACTTTTACAGCCGACAAAGCGCTGGTATGTCGCCATTCACAGTGCGACTTAGCAACGACGACGAATATTCTCGCAATCCCTGAGCTTGCCAATAAATGTTCGGTGCCGTTTTCACCTGCCGATGCCGCTAACGGCGTGAGTGCTACAGCAACCTGTTGTACAAGTGATATTACGCTGGCTGAATTTAAAACCTTAAAAGGCAAAATGGATGGCTTTAATCCTAAGGCCACCACGGTTGCAGAGTTTATTGATGGTACACCAAACTGGCGCACCGATTTATATGCGGGTAATGGCACCTTAATGACCCATGCTGAGAGTATAGCCTTGTTTAAAGCCGCAGGTGTAAAGATGACCCCTGAGCTTAAATCGGCCAGTGTGAGCATGCCTTATGATGGATTTACTCAGCAAGATTATGCCCAAAAAATGCTAGATGAATATGCCGCCGCAGGTGTCGATGCATCACAGGTATTCCCGCAGTCATTTAATTTAGACGATGTAAAATATTGGATAGCCAATGCGCCAGAGTTTGCCGAGCAGGCGGTTTACCTTGATGGACGTGATGAGCAGGCTGGATTTGATCCGCAAAACAGCGCGACTTGGTCACCGAGTATGGATGCCTTAGCCGCTGATGGCGTGAAAATTATCGCGCCACCTTTATGGATGTTAGTCACCTTAGATAATAACAAGGCCATCATACCTTCTGAATATGCTAACGCGGCTAATGCAGCAGGCTTAAAAATTATCGCATGGTCTCTTGAGCGTTCCGGCCCACTGAGTCAAGGTGGGGGCGGTTGGTATTATCAAAGCATTGCTGATGCGATAGATAACGAAGGCGACACTTTTGAGTTATTAGATGTACTGGCTAAAGATGTTGGTGTTATTGGTGTGTTTTCCGATTGGCCTGCAACGGTAACTTATTATGCAAATTGCATGAATATGTAATGTTTAACAGCATGCTTATCCCGCGTTTAAATGGGGTAAACAGGATTGACTTAAAAGGTGCCAACATTGTTGGCACCTTTTTTATTCTATTCACTATACTCGTTATGGTGCGGTATTAATCACTCACGGTTCGATTAGCGATACACAATGGGTGATGATCATTGCCTAGGTTACGTGTCGAAGCATTATTGAAGTGACTGAAATAGTAAATAAATTCAATCTACAACCATGTTGTTAGCCTTTAGTCTATATAGGCAGTATTGGATGACAGTGGTAGTGTTACAGCACAATAATACTGATAACAATATAAAAAATAAGGATATTGCAGGATGAAATTAACCAAACGTTTTTGCATGATTGGCGCAGCTGCTGCGCTGTCTATTAGTACCGCTGTTATGGCTGCGCCGACATTTATTAACATCCTCACCGGCGGAACCAGTGGTGTGTATTATCCTATTGGAGTTGCACTTTCACAACTCTATAGCAAGGGTATTGAGGGCTCTAAAACTTCTGTTCAAGCGACTAAAGCTTCTGTTGAAAATCTTAACTTATTACAAGCTGGACGAGGTGAGTTAGCCCTTGCATTAGGTGATTCTGTGTCTGCAGCATGGGCTGGTGATGCTGACGCTGGCTTTAACAAACCACTGGATAAGTTACGTGTGATTGCGGCAACCTATCCAAACTTTATTCAAATTGTCGCCAATAAAGACGCTGGGATTAATAGCCTTGCAGATTTAAAAGGTAAACGCATTTCTGTCGGCGCCCCTAAATCAGGTACTGAGCTAAACGCACGCGCTATTTTCAGCGCTGCCGGCCTAAGCTATGACGATATGGCTAAAGTCGAGTTTTTGCCTTATGCCGAATCTGTTGAGTTGATTAAAAACCGTCAATTGGATGCGACGTTGCAATCATCTGGCCTAGGTATGGCAGCCATTCGAGATTTAGCAGCAACAATGGCGATTAACTTTGTTGAGATCCCTGCTGATGTGGTGGCTAAAATCAATAATCCTGCTTACCAAGTCGGAGTGATTACAGCCAATACTTATGAAGGTCAAACGGAAGATGTCAGTACCGTTGCGATTCAGAATTTACTTGTAAGCCACAGTAAGGTCTCTGATGAAATTGCTTATCAAATGACTAAGCTGATGTTTGAAAACCTTGACCGTTTAGGCACAGCGCACTCTGCGGCAAAAGATATAAGCTTAGAAACGGCTACTAAAAACTTACCCATCCCATTACATCCAGGTGCTGAACGTTACTACAAAGAAGTGAATGCACTGTAATCTTATGCTTCTTTTTGTGAGCGCTTGCTTAACCTTAAGCAAGCGCTTAGTTGTTTTTTAGACACACCGATTTTAGCTGTAGTAAGTGTAGAGGCGTACCATGAGTGATCCATCCAATAACCAGACTACTATGTCTGAACATGGCTTAAGTGCAGATACCCGCGATTGGCCAAAAGCATTGTTTTTTGTGGCGCTGATTTTTTCAATTTTTCAAATTACCACAGCTGCATTTCATCCGGTTTCAACCCAAGTATTACGCGCAGTGCACGTGGGTTTTTTATTATTAGTGGTGTTTATAAGTTACCCCGGTATGGGCAAGAGTCAGCCATGGCAACCTTTGGCGTGGCTACTCGGTTTAGCGGGTATGGCAACTGCTGTGTATCAATGGGTGTTTGAAGCAGACTTAATTCAACGCTCTGGTGACTTAACCCAAAATGACATGATAATTGGTGTGGTATTAGTTGCGTTAGTGTTTGAAGCGGCTAGGCGAGTGATGGGCATTGCACTGCCTATTATCTGTGGTTTGTTTTTAGCTTATGGTTTATTTGGTGAATATTTACCGGGTGAATTAATGCACCGGGGCTATGGTTTTGACCAAATAGTTAACCAGTTAGCCTTTGGTACAGAAGGCTTATATGGCACACCAACCTATGTTTCAGCGACTTATATTTTCTTATTTATTTTGTTCGGTGCCTTTTTAGAACAAGCCGGAATGATCCGTTTATTCACCGATTTTGCCATGGGCTTATTTGGTCACAAAGTCGGTGGGCCAGCAAAAGTGTCTGTGGTGTCATCGGCACTCATGGGCACCATTACCGGGTCGGGGGTTGCTAATGTTGTCACCACTGGACAGTTTACTATTCCGCTTATGAAACGCTTTGGCTATCGTTCAGCTTTTGCCGGCGGGGTCGAGGCCACGTCCAGTATGGGTAGCCAAATTATGCCGCCGATTATGGGCGCTGTGGCTTTTATTATGGCCGAAACCATTAACGTGCAATTTATTGAAATTGCTAAAGCGGCGATGATCCCTGCGGTATTGTACTTTTGCTCAGTATTCTGGATGGTGCATTTAGAGGCCAAACGCGCCAATTTATCTGGCTTACCCAAAGATCAATGTCCTGATCCATGGGCGGCGATTAAGTTACGTTGGTACTTACTCATTCCGTTATTTATTTTGATTGGCTTGTTGTTCTCTGGGCGTACGCCACTGTTTTCAGGCATGGTAGGTTTAGCACTGACCGCCATTGTGATTTTAGGTTCGGCGATAATTTTAAATGTGTCATCTGCTGTGATGCGTTTTGCTTTTTGGATAGCACTTGGCGTGTTATGTGCTGGCTTCTTTCAATTGGGCATAGGGGTGATGTTTGGCATCATTGCCATACTGATGGTGATGTGTTGGTTTGTTAAAGGCGGCAAAGAAACCTTAGCATTATGTTTACATGCATTAGTTGAAGGTGCCCGTCATGCCGTGCCTGTAGGTATTGCCTGTGCGCTGGTGGGGGTGATTATTGGTATCGTCTCACTTACGGGTATAGCCTCTACTTTTGCTGGATATATCTTGGCGGTGGGCCAAGATAATCTGTTTTTATCGTTAGTATTGACCATGGTAACTTGTCTTATTTTAGGCATGGGGATCCCCACGATTCCTAACTACATTATTACCAGTTCAATAGCTGCTCCAGCATTACTCGACTTAGGTGTGCCGTTAATTGTGTCGCACATGTTTGTGTTTTATTTTGGCATTATGGCTGACCTGACTCCACCGGTTGCGCTAGCGTGTTTCGCGGCCGCGCCAATAGCAAAAGAGAAAGGCTTAAAAATCAGTTTGTGGGCTATTCGTATTGCGATTGCTGGGTTTATTATTCCTTTTATGGCGGTATACGACCCCGCGTTAATGCTCCAAAGTGGCGGTGTGCTAGAGACTATTTTTGTAGTGCTTAAAGCAACCGTTGCTATTGGTATTTGGGGGGTGATTTTTACTGGCTACTTATTACAAAACCTTTATTGGTGGGAACGTATTTTAGGCTTTGTTGCTGGTGGCTGTTTGATTTTAGCAACGCCATTAAGTGATGAATTAGGCTTTGGTTTAGCTCTGGCATTTATTTTACACCACGTATGGCGCGCTCGTAAGCTCAAACGTTTAGCGCAGGACCAATAATGCTAGGGTTATGTTTAGGGCTAGCTGGTACTATTTGGGCGCAAGTGCCGGCTGAACAAATGACTCTGTCTTGGACGCACACGATTGAAAAAATTCGTTGGGCCGAAGATTATCGTTTAACGAATGAAGGTTTTATTTTAGAACAAGCCAGGGTAAAAGGCAGTGGCGCAGGGATGGAAATTCCTGCCGATGCGGTGTTAAAAGATGGCAGTTGGCACTACAAACCCAATTTACCTATTTTGCCAATCCTAAAGTTAGGCCGAACTCCAGAAGCGGGGGATTATCAGTTATGTGTTTCATCGGCTCAGGCTGGGCAACAATGCCACCCAATGAGCTTTTGGGTCGGTGAGCCTACCACTAAACAGCCCTCCATTGAGCTATGGGGCTGTGATATACCTGTATGAGTTTGGTGTGTTAACCATGCCGATAAGATGTATTAGACATAAAAAAAGCTGAATCAATTGATTCAGCTTTTTTATTGAATTTTTTACCACGACTTACTTTGCAAACGCATCTTGTAGTGCAGGTACAACTTGTTTTTTACGGCTTAATACGCCATCTAACCATACGCGGCCATCAACGGTAGGCTTACCGTAAGCACGCTCGGTTAAATCTGCTGAATCAGAAACCACTAACATTTCTGAACCTTCTTTCATGATATCGGTTAACAGTAATAATACGCTGTGACGATTGCCTTCAACTTTCAATTTAGCTATATCAGCTTCTAAATCAGCTTTGATGTCGTCAAATACAGCCAAGTCGATCACTTCTAATTGGCCAATACCAACCAAGTTACCGTTCATGTTGAAGTCTTTAAAATCGCGCATAACTAGGTCACGTGCTGGCGTGCCTTCAACTGCTGATTTTACTTTAAACATGTCCATGCCGACTTCTTTAAAGTCTTCAACACCCGCTATTTCAGCTAATGCTTCGACACAACGAATGTCTGCAGTGGTACAGGTTGGTGATTTGAAAATGACAGTGTCACTTAAAATGGCGCACATCATGATGCCAGCGATGTTTGCTGGAATTTTTACTTGGTAAAAATCGTACATCATTTTGATCACTGTGTTGCTACAACCCACTGGGCGAATCCAACATTCTAGCGGAGTAGAAGTGGTGAGATCGCCTAATTTGTGGTGGTCAACAATACCGACGATAGTCGCTTGAGCAATATCATCTGGTGCTTGAGTAATTTCTGAATGGTCAACAATGTAGACTTCTTCACCAGCATAGCTGGTTTTGTATTCAGGTGCTTCAAAACCAAATTTCTCTAAAATAAATGCGGTTTCTGGTGATAACTCACCTAAACGGGCAGCAATAGCTGGTTCACCGATTTGGTTTTTTAAATATGCTAATGCGATTGCACCACAAATTGAATCTGAATCAGGGATCTTGTGACCCACTACATACATTGCCATTGAAACACTCTCCTATAAAGTTACCATGATTTTAACAAGGATTAATCCTGATAGCATTAAAAAATACCACTTGAGTTGTTTAGCGCATCACCGGAGTATTATTACTAATGATTTGAGTCATCCATTAATAAAAAGCCCCAAGCTAAGAGTCTCAAGGCCTATTGTATTCTATAACCTAAAATAGCACATATGAACTTAGCTATCTTTTATGTAAGGCCATTAAATTCGAACTTTAATGACTACTTTGCGAACTTTCTGTGGGGTTGCGCTCGTACCAGGCATATGAATGTCACCAGGGAAAAATAGCGCAAACATCCCCGCCTTTAGCGGAATAAATGCTGCGTCATCTTGGTTCGATTGAAAATCGAATTCGGCGTAATCATGCTTATCAAAATATGGCTTAGAAGGGGTTTGATTGGCTAAAGGTAAATAGCCAAACTCTTCTTCACCGCTAACCACATATTGCACATCAATATATTGACGATGAACTTCAAATGGCTCTGTTTCTTTGGGTTTAGTTTCATAATCATTAATGATAACGAAAATATCTTTGCCTTCGATTGGGTAGTTTCCTACCTCAAGTTGGCTAAAGTCGGTCTCGGCAAGATGGGCTAAGGCTTTGGCTAATCTCGGGCTGAGTGACGTATATAGGTGACGGTTAGTTAAAGTATCAACAATCATAAAAATTCCGTAAGATAATAATCACAAAAACATCATAGCGTGTTAGCGTTAAAGCATACAGTTTTAGCAAGATATCAGCATTACAAATATAAGAAGGATTGTACATTGCCTGCATTACGTTTACTTGCTGGACCAACTGCTTACGAACAACTTGAAGCGAACGGCTTGCAACAATCATTATTTACCCAGATTTTTGCTGCTTCAGGCGGGCCTAAATGGTTGGCGATAGCGGGTTTAGATAAATATTTATTTAGTGAGTTTTTTAAACAACGCCAAGATCCGCTCTATACCATGGGCGCCTCGTCGGGCGCATGGCGCTTATCTTGTATGGCACAACAAGACCCCATAGCGGCTTATGAAAGATTAGAACATTTTTATATCCATCAAGATTACCAAAAAAAACCAACGCGTGAACAAGTCAGTGCCCAAGTATTGCACATTGTGGATGGTATTCTGGGTGAGCAGCAAGGCGCTGATATTATTGCTAATCCGTTAATTCGCCATCATATGGTGGCGTGCCGCGCTCGGCATTTAAATCGCATTCAGGCCAAGTTTGGCTTAATGATTGGGCTGTCGATGGCGGCTGTGAGTAATGTGGTTAATCGTAAAAGCTTAGGTTGGCATTTTGAGCGGGTCATTCTGAGCCATAAAGATGATGCATCACCTTTTAGGCGCTTAAAAGATTTGCCGACTAAGCATGTTGAATTAACTCAAGACAATATTCGTCATGGACTATTGGCCAGTGGATCGATCCCGTTGCTACTTGATCCGGTTAAAGATCTGCAAGGATCGCCAAAAGGCCATTATTACGATGGCGGCATTACCGATTACCATTTTGATATGCCATTACCCGCAGCAACTGGCTTGAGTTTATATCCGCACTTTTATCCTTATATGAGCCCCGGCTGGTTTGATAAATCCCTGTTATGGCGCAAGGCCAAAGCCAATTACCACAATGGCTTAATTTTAGCACCGAGTAAGCAATTTATTGCCAGTTTACCCTTTAGTAAAATTCCAGACCGTGAAGATTTTAAGCATTTAGATACCCCAACTCGTATTGCTTATTGGCAGCAAAGTGTACAACAAAGTCAAATATTAGCGGATGAATTTGCCGAGATAGTCGCCTCTGGCACGATAATGGATCGTATTGAACGTTTGTAAAGTGGCCACTCTTTGAGTGTTTTTTGTGCCGTTTGTGAAAGATAGTCTTATTGAACTAGGTCTATTGAAATAAGATCAAGTGTAAATGGCTGGTGACGTCGGTAATAAGCATTATTTACACTGCTTAAGTTGTTGAAATATTAACCACTGCTACACTTGTCTTATTGATTTGACTTTAGTTCAGTAACTTCACCTATGGTGTAGGAGGCTGTTATGCAAACAAAAGAAGTGGCATTACTTATCCAAGATGGAGTGTTATTGCCAGGTGGTCGACTTGAAATTCGAGTGGTGACACCGAGCGATTTACGCATGGTTGCCGATGTACTCAAAGGCCACTATGGCTTAGCATTCGCGCCATTGAAACTCAATAGTGAGCCGCCTTGTTACATTGCCGTTACCCAATGTAATATCATTGATTTCAACCAGTTAGATGATGGCTCTTTAAGCATTATTATTGAAGGTTTACAGCGGCTTAAAATATTATCTGCAGTAAAAAAACGCGACGGTTGCTGGATAGCCCGCGCGCTTCCTTGCGCTAATTGGGATCATGAACCCATTGCGGGCGAGTTTGAAATTATCAGTGCCGCACTGGACCAATTTTATCAAGTGAATCCAGATTTACTGGAATTGTATTCACAAACTCATTTAGAAGATGCTACTTGGGTTAGTCAGCGTTGGTTAGAAGTCTTACCTATGTATAATCGCGATAAGTTGATTCTTGTCGAGCAACCTAACTGCCATAAAACCATGGATTTTGTCCTGCAGTTGCTCAAATCGCATGTGGATGTATGACGCATGACGTGGCTTATTGAGATAGTGATAATCAAGATACAATCTGGGCCTAGCCTGATAAGATAGCGTTATCATTTTGCCATTTGTTATCTTCATATAGCCAAGTTATTTATGCCTAATTCAGCAAACTATAGCAAGAGTCACACTCAATCAGCCTCCAAAACAGCAACCGCCGCCATTGCCGCTCAACCTTCGTATATTGTGTTACCACGCGCGACTGAGTTAGCGGGCAAGCAATACCAAACTGTGTTGGAGTTTTTGGTTGATCATTTTCAGCAAATCGATATCAGCGTATGGCAACAGCGGATTAACGATGGCAAAGTGCATTGGCTAAATGGTGAATTAATTACCGCTGACAGTGCTTATCAAGCTACTGCGCGGGTATATTATTACCGTGAAGTGTTAGCCGAAACGCAAGTGCCGTTTGCAGAGCAAGTACTGTATCAAGACAGTCATACCATTATCGTCTACAAGCCGCATTTTTTACCTGTAACGCCAGGTGGTAATTACGTTAACGAATGCCTAGTACATCGATTACGTATTTCGACACAAATTGACACTGTTGCACCCGCTCATCGGCTCGATAAGGACACCGCAGGGGTGATGTTAATGACACTCAATCCACAAACTCGGCATGCTTATCATCAATTGTTTTTAGATGGCAACATCACTAAAAACTATCAGGCCATTGCAAAGATAACCCCGCAATTATTGACTCAATTAGCTGATAATAGCTGTGCATTACCTATCCACTGGACGGTGAAAAATCGTATCGCCCCAGCTAACCCAAGCTTTACTATGCAGGTGATTGAAGGTGAGGCCAATAGCCATTCTGAAATAAGCTTAGTGGCAGTAAAAGGTGATTTAGGATTATTTGAGTTAAGCCCGATTACTGGCAAAACTCATCAATTACGAGTACATATGCTGAGTCTGGGCATGCCTATCATCAATGATCGCTTTTATCCGGTGTTACAACCTAAAGGGCCGGATAATTTTGATAAACCATTACAGTTATTGGCTAAACGCTTGCGTTTTATTGATCCTGTCAGTGGTATTGAACAAGATTTCCAGTGCCAAGGTTTAGCTTTTTAGTCCATTTTTAACGACTAAAAAAACCGCCATCAATATGTTGATGGCGGTTTTAGGTTTGATACTCGTCTTTTACACTAGAGATTTATGCGACTTTATTCTGCTTTAGCGTGCTTAATCCCTTTGCTGTTTTTCATTGGGTCGCCATCATAACCAAGGGCTTGCCAGTTTAAACGTTGGCCTTTGTTATGGCAGTCATTACACTGTAATGCTTTATCTTTTGGTGACACCATATGGTTGATACGCCACCACATTTCGGTTTCAACAAAACCATGTTTACCGCTGTACTTAAGTCCTTTTTCTACCATGGTTGGGTTCGCTTCCATACCCAGTTTGGCCGCTAAGTCCCAATCAAAGTCAGTCCAGTAACCACCTTTACCGTATGTTTTAGGGGTCAGTAATATGTTGAGTTCGGTGTCGTATATTTGCTTACCTGTATGCACTTTAAATGGATAGATTTTAGCTTTAGGGTCTTTTATATCACCTAATGGAAAAGCTAATTTTACCACTGTAGTTGGATCAATTTTGTCGCCCGCCATGTAGGCATCTGCGTGACCGTTAAACCAAGCGTATTGTGGTGGAACGTCTTTTTGCCAAATAAAGCTGCCTTTCTTTTTCATAAAGGTGTGCTTGCCATATTGGTCTGTAGTTTCAGGAAGATCTTGTCCTGCCTTTGACCAGTCCCAACGCATTTTAGTGGGTTCATTTTTAGCAAATGACGGTATATGACAGGTCTGACACGCTACTGTTGCAGTATGTGTATTAAGCTTTTTATTTTTGTGAGGCGCGGCATCATGGCAGTTTTCACAGCCAATTTTGTTTTCACCACCAGGTGATACGCCCATAGCGTTACCGCTGATTTGATGATTTTCAGTGACGTGACAAGTTTGGCACTGGAAGTCATTACCGTCGGTGTCCATGTGGACATCGGTTGCCTTGTCTGGGTAAGCCATTGATGAGTCTAAATCACCATGTTTAACGGCATCACCACCGCCGCCGTAGAAGTGGCAACTGCCGCAATTATCACGTACGGGCGCTCCCACATTCTGTGCTACGTTCGTTAAATTGACTTTGGCTAACGGTTCACCTGCACCAGCTGGATCTTTAATGTACGTCCCTGTTGTGTCATGACATACCAAGCAATCGACTTTGGTCATGTCTTTAAAATCAAATGTAGAATCTTTCCAACCATAACCCGCATGGCAACTGGTACAACGTGGTTCATTGCCAGAGATCGACACACAAAAGTTGTTGATGCTATTTTTCTTGCCTCTTTTAACTGTGCGACCTGGCAGTTTTTGTTCTAACTCCCAAGTCCAGTGCGAAGATTTCATAAATTCTTCGGCATGTTCTTGATGGCAAGTTAAGCATTGTGTTGTCACCTCGGTGCCGCTGGTAAAAGGCCCTTGTAACGCCTCTTTGTGGTTAAAGGCAGCCTGCGCACTACTGCTTAATAACAATAATACAGCCAGTGCTGATAATAGTTTCATGGTGTTTGTCCTTACCCCTGAGCTTGTGATCAGGGGGGCCAAGTTAGAAGGTTAAGTGAGTGTTAGAAGTTAACGGTCAGTGAGGCATTGACGTCATAAGCAGTGTCAACCACAGGCAACATTGAGTAGGCACTACCGGCAATCACATCGTCAATTTTCTGAGGAGCACCCACTGGTGAGCCACTTCCGGTATATTCATAGTCGTAATACAAACCGGCTAACTTGATAAACATTTTTGGATTAATATCAAAGATATAATAGGCTTCGGCAACATGACCGCGGGTGGCTAACTTACTGCCGATTGGGTCGTCTTGTGCTTGGGTGAAGGGACTCCAGTATTTAGAACCATAGTTATATTCCAAGCCGAATTTACCGAAGGGGGCAGGGATTTGCATACCCACATAAATGCCATAACCGTCTTTGGTGTCGCTATCAACGGTTTCTTTTGGCACCATAATGATTTCAGTACCTGTGCTATTAAGTTCGGCTTCAAATACCGCATCGCTTAACATGCCGCCGAATAAACCGGCATTGCCGTTAGGTTCTGCACGAGTCCAGCCGAGTGAAGCAAACACTTTCATATCGTCATCGGATTCATAGGCATAACCAAGTCCACCTAAGTACATATCACCAATCACACCGCTTGGTTGCACGCGGGTGACGAAGTTAAAGTTGTCAAATTTTTGCATGTCTTGATACATGGTTGGGGCAAAGATGCCTGCCAGTTGAGTTGGGAATGCCATGGTGCCTGTAAAGCCATCATTGACATCTTTAGCGCCGAATAAGGTGAACTGTAAGAAATGGTTACCGTCATTAATCACGTCGATATTAAACCCGCCGAGGTGGGTGTCTTTAGTGATGATGTCACCAAACAATTCGCCATTACCGTACTGTGACTCAAAGCCTTGACCGTAGCAAAAACGTACAGTTTGCCCTTCAATACCTGTGATATCACCTAAGTTGTAACCTAAGGTAAGACCATCGAAGTTGAAATTGACTAAGTGGCCTGATGGTGTGCCGCCTCTGAGTTCATTTTCACGATAATGACTTGGTGGGCCATAGGTAGAAGGACGACGCCCAATAGAGAGGTAAACGCCACTATCGTTAATATCTTTCCAGTTAAAATAGGCGCGCTCTACTTTTAACTCATCACCACTGGTGCTTCCGCTACTGGTGCCATCCATGGTGAATGAGTTCCACGAGTCGAATACTTTAACCCCAGCTGAGTCTCCCCAACTCTTAAACATGGTTAAGCGTCCAGCAAAGCTGACGTTGTCCCATACTTTGGCGTCAATGTTTAGGCGTAACCGGGTTGTGTAAAATATGTCGTTATTAATATCTTGTTGGGTTTTCTGGCCTAACACCATTGGCATAATGCCTTGCAGCATACCGCTTTGAAATGCGCTGGCTAAATCAGGATTAGCCATCATCATTTGGCCCAATGGTGAGGTGGCACTATTTGGATCGCCAAATGCTCCTGACATGGCTTTCGCGCCAAAATCAGAAAAGTTAACGTTCATGGCAGGGTTCCATGTGACATTTTGATAATGTAATGAGTGTGCTTTGGTTCTAAAGTCACCAGTGATGGACACTCTGTCCAGTGCCGTATGGCGCTCGGTTTTATCAACCCGTGAGTTTAAGTCGTCAAGATCTTCGGTAATGGTGGCCAGTTGTTGTTTAAGATCGGCAATTTTTTGTGCATCGGTGTCTGCCGCTAAGCTAGCGCCGCTCATGAAAAGCGCATTAGCTACAAGTATTGATATCAGAGTTCTCATCATCTTTCTCTCCCCCTAAACTTGCCAAATGTATAAGCTGATGTGGCAAATTTTTGGTGTAAAAATCCCTGAGGCTAAGCCTCACTATTTTGTCAGTTTGGTTATTGGCTGATGTGACGCTTAAGACGACAAGGCCCTAAGCTGTAATGACTTAGCCACAGGTTGCTGGTTGGTCTGAATCGGCTGCGTGGTCATATAAAAACTGTTGAATATCTTTCAAGTCTTTTTCTGATAGCGCCTCGAAAACAGCAGGTTTGGCTTTATGCATATCACGGGTGAAAAAGCGATCCCACTGGCTCATGGTTTTGGTCATAGGGGTGAGCTCTTTGCCTTCACTATTGGCACTGTGGCAAGCTTTACATTCTTTTTTATAAAGATGTTTACCTTTTTTAGGGTTACCACCTTCTGCAGCCATTACTTGGCTACCAAGAGAAAATGCAATCGCGATTGCAATACCAACTTTAACGTAAATGTTCATCATTTTATCCTCTACAAAGCTTTTTATGGCTGGTGCCTTAGCAACATATATTTATTGTTTTGCTGTAAATAATGTTACCTAAAAGGGGGTAGTGTTAATTTGAAGTAGATCATATCCATGAGAAAAAACTAATTGAAAAAAAGTTAATTGATAAAAATCTAATGTAGTTGGTGTGATGCAGATCTATTGTCTAGAGGGTAATAGTTTGCTAGAGGATAAATTAACGTTTGGTGACAGGGATTCAGCCACATAAAATAATGCGCAGCCCTGTTTATTGGAAGGTCATTTGATAAAGAGAATCAGTGAGTGGCGTTAAATTAATGCGATTGTCGACTTTATTACTAATATTGTTGCGCTAATGCTACACAATATTAATGTCGCAGCCCGGGTTTTCTCTTTATCGACACGGCCAATTAATCGACCAGAGACAAGGTAGCCAGCAATGACTGAGGGGAGTAATAGCAGTGATAGCCATAAATGTTTTACTTCAACTAAGCCGACAACGGCTAAAATAGCCAATGCGATTAATGAGCTAAAGACAAAAAAGGCTGATAGCGCCGCTCTAAATTGACTGGCATCTTGACCGGCAAGTAAAATGGCCATTGGTGGGCCGCCGATCGCAGCGATATTGCCAAATATGCCCGAAAATACCCCAGCGATAAATAAACTGATGCGATTGATTGGTGCGGTAAAGCGAAAGACGCTTAGGATAACGGCAATAAACACGATTGCTGCAATCACCAAGCCTAGTATGGCTTGTGGTGCAAACAGTAATAACCCAGCACCTAAAAATCCTCCTGGAACACGTCCAAGTAAGGCATATTGTAATCCATTAAACTGTAGGTGGCCGCGCTCTCTAAACAAGGTCATTGCAGAGATTGCAAAACCCATGGCAATAATAGGAACGGGAACTAATTGAGGATTAACAATATACAGCAGTGGGCTTGCTACAACGGCTAACCCAAAGCCAATTAAGCTTTGGGTTAGCGCGCCAAAAAATACAATAATTGATGCCAGTATCAAAGTGGTTGGATCGATAAATGACATCATAATTTCTCTTTAAAATATTACTGCTTATAGCAATCCACATTGAAATTGGATCTATTTTAGGCGTACAGCAACTATGCCTTTAAAGACTGCCTCGAATACCACGCTAATCATTTTCGCTAAAAGAGCAAACTTCAATAAGGATTGGTATCAATGGGCAGTTTTAAAGTAGGTGAGGGATTCATTAACCTGTAGGTTATTCGAGCTCTTCCCATTCGATACCCATATCATCCATTAACTTTTTCGCTTCACTTGGAATGCTATCAGGCTGATCTTTTGATAAATCACCGTCATAAGGTAATGGTTGACCTGTGTACGCGTGCAAAAATGCTTCGCATAGCAGTTCACTGTTAGTTGCATGGCGCAGATTATTTATCTGGCGACGCGTCCGCTCATCTGTCAGTACTTTTAATACTTTTAAAGGGATAGAAACCGTAATTTTTTTTACTTGTTCATTTTTTTTGCCGTGTTCGGCATATGGGCTGATATATTCGCCATTCCATTCAGTCATTAACTTACCCTTAACGATAAATACGCTGCAGATTTTAAACCGTTACAATCTCTAGTCAAATTATTGCTACTATTTAATCCCGATGCAAATAGATTTCTCGATGTTTAGACGTCTAAACGTCTATTTTGGTTGACTCGGGGAGAACTCTTCGGTAAATTTGGACGTCTAGACATCTATTGTGTGTTTGTGACTTTTTAGGAATCAATTATGACTCAGTATCAAAGTGCCACTTTGGCCGTTCGCCAGGGTATAGAAACAGACACACAACATGGTGCTATCGTGCCGCCGATTTATTTATCGACCAATTATTCATTTGATGGCCACACTAATCCTCGCGAGTTTGACTACAGCCGTTCAGGTAATCCGACGCGTTGTATATTAGGTGAGGCGATTGCAAAACTTGAGCAAGGTGTAACTGGTGTGGTGACATGTACCGGCATGGCGGCCATTACCTTAGTGACCAGTTTGTTGGGCCCAGATGATTTATTGGTTGTGCCGCACGATTGTTATGGTGGCAGTTACCGTTTATTTACTAACCTGGCCAAAAAAGGTCAATTTAAGTTATTGGTTGTTGATCAAACTGATGCGCAAGCGCTGGGCAACGCGATAGCGCAAAATCCCAAAATGGTCTGGTTAGAAACGCCATCAAATCCATTACTGCGGGTAGTCGATATTAATGCGATCAGTATCGCTTGCCATGAGGTTGGCGCGTTAGTGGCGGTTGATAACACTTTTTTGTCGCCAATATTACAACAACCTTTGTTGTTGGGGGCCGATATCGTTATTCACTCAACCACCAAATACATTAATGGTCACAGTGATGTGGTCGGTGGCGCTGTGGTGGCTAAAGATGCTGAAGTGGGTGAATTATTACATTGGTGGTCAAACACCCTTGGATTAACCGGTTCTGCTTTTGATAGCTATTTAACCTTACGTGGCTTAAGAACGCTGGCAGTCCGCATTCGTGAGCATCAACGTAATGCGCAAAAAATTGTAGAATTACTCAATGCCAGTGATGTGGTTGCCAAGGTGTATTACCCAGGGCTAAAAGACCATCCGGGTCACGAAATTGCCGCAAAACAACAACAAGGTTTTGGCGCTATGTTAAGTTTTGAATTAACCGGTGGCGAAGCTGAAGTGGTGGCCTTTTTACAGGCATTATCTTTGTTTAGTATTGCTGAAAGTTTAGGCGGAGTGGAAAGTTTAGTTGCTGTTCCTGCCACCATGACTCACCGTGCAATGGACCCACAGGCAAGGCAACAGGCTGGTATTAAAGACACTTTACTGAGATTATCTGTCGGTATTGAAGATGCAGATGACCTGCTCGTGGATATTCAAGCCGGTCTCGCCGCTGTTACAGCGATAAAATCAGCTTGAGTTGGCTTAATTCGAGTTTAAGTTTGCTGTGGTTACGGCCAAATAAAGTAAAATAGAAAATATGCACTTGCCACACTATTTATTTCAAATTAGAAGTATAGCCGTCGCAATAAAAGTCTTAGTTGTTTAAGGAGTTAGTAATGACGCGAAGTCATTTACATAAGTTTGGTGGTTCAAGTTTAGCGGATGCAGATTGCTATCGCCGTGTTGCCCATATTTTGCTTACACATGGTCAAAGTGATGATTTAGTTGTGGTATCGGCCGCCGGCAAAACGACTAACTTTTTATACAAATTACTCACTCTGCGTGACAGCGGTCAGTTATGGCAAGAAGAGCTTCAAGTGCTGATCAGTTATCAGCAGACATTAATTGAACAGTTATTATCAAATGAGCTGGCTCGTGACCTACGTGAGCGCCTGTCGACTGACAAATCGCAATTAGTTAGTTTATTGTCTTTAGAGCAGCGTAATGACTACCAATTAAACCAAGTGGTCAGTTTTGGTGAGCGTTGGTCTGCACGCCTTATGGCCGCATTGCTGAGAGAAATGGGTGTAACAGCCACTCATGTGGATGCGTGTTCTATTTTGGTTGCAGACGAAGGTGCTATTCCCAATATTTTAGTGGCGCAATCGCGTGAAAAAGTACAAGCCTTACTCGCTTTGCATCCGCAAGAGCGTTTAGTTATTACAGGTTTTATTTGTGCTAATCGTCATGGTGATACGTTATTGCTGGGCCGTAATGGTTCAGATTTTAGTGCTACCTTAATTGCCAGTTTAGCCGACATTGAGCGTGTGACGATTTGGACTGATGTTGAAGGGGTATTTAACGCCGACCCGAATAAAATTAATGACGCTAAATTACTCAAGAGTATGTCACTAGCAGAAGCGGATCGCTTAGCTCGTCTGGGCTCGCCTGTATTGCACTCGCGTACCCTACAGCCATTGTTTAATACTCACGTAAGTTTAGCCGTGCGGTCCAGTTATGCTTCACACACTGACTTTACCTTGATTGCTCCACTGAGTTCATCAGCCAGTGCACCCGTTGTGACTAACTTAAATGAAGTGGTGTTGTTTAGTTTTAAAATGAACGCTGACATTGAGCCGTTACTGACTATTTTAGATAACGTTGGCATTACGCCTTTAGCTTATTGGTCGCTAGCACAGAATAAGATTGAACTTGCACTTACCCTAGAGTGCCAGAAACAAGTACAGGCCTTATTGACGCAATACAGCAGTGAGTTTGGTATTGACGAGTTAAGTGCCCAAACTGATTTAGGTTTAGTGGCCCTTGTCAGTGCTGATGCGCATCACTTTAGACGCAGTTTTGCCCGATTACTTAGCCGCGATGCTAAACCTGTTTATCAAGATTCATTGAGCTTAGTCACCTTAGTGCCGCAAGCTCAAGTGAGCTTATTGACTCAGAAAGTGCATCGTCGTTGCGCTGGGCCAAGAATGCGCATCGGAGTGTTATTGTTGGGCGTGGGCAATATAGGTGAGGCGTGGATTGATTTATTTAAACGCGCAAGCCCTGCATTGGATCACGAACTTGAGGCTACTGTTGAGTTAGTGGGTTTAGTCGGCTCGAAAAAAGCCTTAATCTCTAATGACGGAATTAACCTCGAGCAATGGCAACAAGATTATCAGCAGCACGGCATTGAATGGGATTATGACAAATTGTTTGATCAGTTGGCGCTGTTGTCATGCGATGAAATCGTCGCACTCGATATCAGTGCCAGTGCAGCGTTAACCTTACAATATCCAGAGTTATTTGCCCGCGGTATTCATGTGGTGAGCGCGAATAAATTAGCCGGCTCTGGGCCATTACCTTTTTATCGCGAATTAAAACTGCAACTCAGTAATCGTCGCTTGTTTTGGCGTTATAACGCAAGTTGTGGCGCCGGTTTACCAATACAACATGCATTAAATGATTTACGTAACAGTGGCGACACAATTGAGGCCGTTGGTGGCATATTTTCCGGCACCTTGTGTTGGCTGTTCGAAAATTATGACGGCAGTAAACCGTTTTCTGAATTAGTACTCCACGCTCGAAGTTTAGGTATTACAGAACCTGATCCGCGTGATGACTTGTCGGGCCGCGATATGCAACGTAAGTTGTTAATCTTGGCGCGCGAGATTGGTTTGGCGATAGAATTAGATGATATCAGTCTTAACTCGTTAGTGCCCAAAGCCTTAGCAGAGTTATCACTTGAAGACTTTTTATCACGCATCAGTGAATTAGATGATGGTTTGTTGCAGCAATATGTCGCCGCAACAGAGCAACATAAAGTACTGCGCTATGTGGCTTCGTTGGATAAAGTGGAAGGTAAGTTACAAGCTGAAGTGAGTTTGCAGTGGGTGGATAATCATCATCCTTATGCCAATTTAACCCCAGGCGATAATGTGTTTGTTATTCGCAGTACGTTTTATCAAGGTAACCCTTTGATTATCCGCGGACCAGGGGCCGGGCGTGAGGTGACTGCTGCTGCGGTGCAGTCCGATTTAGTGCATATCTGTAAAGACCTGTTGCAAGAGTAGGTCAATTAAGTTGTCATCCCGGTAACACTTTGGAGCCGGGGTTTAGCTTTTTTGCCTGCGGCCATCAACGTCAGCCCGACACTTCACTATTTCGTCAGCCCGACACTTCACTATTTAGTCATTTTGATATTTCACTATTTCGTCATTCCGGCAATGCTTGTGAGCCGGAATCCAGCACTATTATTTATTGCTTTGTACTTATAGCCAGCGGCCAGCTTAGTGGTGCTTGGCTCATAACAGAGTAAAGGGGTAGGGCGTTTATACCCTTTTGCAAACCCTTAGCGCCCGATCAACATTTCCTGGAAAGCGAACACTTCACGACAGGGTTTTATCCTACTGTTCACGTATTCTGTTATGGAAAGTTTTCAACGACCTCAATGTTAGTTAGCATTACCGTTATGGATAAAGCCAACTAGCGATTTATGCTCTTATCAATATCGCCACACATGAATACTGACTCTCTGGGCAAAAGGATATCCAATGCAAAGGCCAACAAAGGAACAAATTCGAGATTTACCCCTTTATGACGGTATTAGTTTAGAGAATATCATCGTCGTTACAAACAAAGCCGACTCTATAAATGCACTAGCGGAGTTAAGAACTCATTCTTGTTTAGGGTTTGATACAGAGAGCAAACCTTGTTTTGTAAAAGGTGAGGTCAGTGATGGACCTCATTTAATTCAGATAGCCACAAAATCTAAAGTATTCTTATTTCCTACAAAATTTTATGAAAACTTTACTGCAATTGCTGAAATATTATCTGACCCGACAATAAAGAAGGTAGGTTTTGGATTGAAAGAAGATAAAAAACTTCTTTTTAGAAAATTTGGCATTAAATTAATCAATACAGAAGAACTATCTTCAAAGGTGATGCGTTTTGCGCAAGTTAAACAACGCGTTGGCGCTAGAGTTGCGGTTGCGATGTTTTTTAATCAACGGCTATCTAAGAGTGCACAACAATCCAATTGGTCAATATTCCCCTTACACGATCATCAGAAAAGATACGCCGCAAATGATGCACATAGCGCATTATTAATTGCTCTCGAAATAGAAAGACAGAGCCATTCATCTCCCTAAAGAATATGAGCCTCTCACCAATTAATTTAATAGACAACATTAGCTTATTTGACCAAATAAATAAGCTTGTTGACAATTAGTTAGGGTCATCAAGTTTCCTGCACTGCCTCTGCGCTTAATCACTCACCTATTAAACCCGTTGCTTGATTTCTACTCGTTTGTTCTCAAGCTTTTTTGCTATGTTGAATTTGTCTTTTTAGCTAAAGCTAACCATTGCTTGAGAATCTCTATTTTGTGATTATCAAAGTGTTATAAATTTAAATTATCAATTAGATAAGTTTTGATAATTTTTATTCATTCACTGTCCGCCGTAAGATTACGCCATCGAACAAAGACGAATCAATAGTATTTAGGAGTAAGTTATGAAAATGAATCATGTAGGTTTGATGGTTGGCGACATGGATAAAGCGGTTGATTTTTATACTAAAGCGCTGGGACTAAGAGTGGTGATGGGTAACACTAAGGTTCAAGAAGAACGTAAAACCGCTATTGGCAGAATGTGTGTGGCCGTTTTTGGTGAAGGCTTTAAAGGCTTTAACATTGCACACTTAGTCACGACTGATGGTATTGGTGTGGAGATGTTTGAAATGATCGACCGTCAACAACGTCACGAAGTTGATTTTACCCGTCTTGGTATCTTCCACTTTTGTTTGCAAACAGATGACTTTGAAGGCGCTATTGCGCGTACGGAGCAATATGGCGGTAAAGTAAGAATGGACATTATGCGCTACCACCCAGAAGACGACAGTAAGCTAGCACAAATGGTCTACTTAGAAGACCCGTTTGGCAACTTGTTTGAACTTTACTCGCACAGCTATGAAGAAACTTACTCTACTGATTACGAGTAATTTGTTTAAGGATATCCGTATTACTTTAACGCTACCTAGATGGTAGCTTTTTTATGTCATGGGAAACATTTCTGAGGTTACTTTTAGCATTTTTGCAGAGAAACTTAAAATATATCAAATGATTAAATAAGCTAACCAGCTTCATTAGAGTAACACTCGCTTTTTATTAACCGCATAAGAAACTCATTTATTGTCAGTTTGATGGTTTATCACACCGTGATTTGATAAAGGCTTGCAGACATATGCAGATGTCTGCGTAACTGATTTGAGCTGTTATGCACTAAAAGGAATACAGTGAACACTTATAGTCGGTCTGTAGTCATTTTTATTGTGGTTCAAAGGATTTGGCTGGTTTCGTTAGCGCTCGCGTTATTGCTTGCGATTGAGCTGTAGACTTAAATTGGTTAATTGATGGTATTTTAGCTTGACTTAGGATGCAGTTAAACTAGTATATGGACATATAGACGTCCAAACGGCTAAATTAAAAGTTAGTTAATTGGTATTGGCTCCTAAGTTTTACAGAAGTTGAAGGAATACATTATGGCTTTTCATCATGCGCAACATGCCCAGTCGTTAAATCAGAGCTTGTCTGAGCTGAATGATATTAATGTTTCTTTTGAATTCTTCCCGCCATCAACGCCAGAGATGGAAGAGATCCTGTGGAATTCAGTTCGTCGTTTAGAGCCGTTAAACCCTAAATTTGTCTCTGTGACTTATGGTGCCAATTCCGGCGTACGTGATCGTACTCATAGCGTGATTGAACGTATTCAGAAAGAGACGAATCTTCTAGCGGCACCGCATTTAACCTTGGTTGATGCTAGTGATGAAGAGTTAGTTGAACTGGCAAAGCATTATTGGAATTCAGGTATTAGAGACATTGTCGCCTTACGTGGTGATTTACCTGAAGGCAGCCCAAAACCAACTCGCTTTGCTAATGATTTAGTACGTTTATTACGTTCAGTGGCAGATTTTGATATTTCGGTTGCGGCGTATCCTGAGGTTCATCCAGATGCGCGTAACGCTCAGGCTGATTTAATTAACTTGAAGAAAAAAATTGATGCGGGCGCCAACCGTGCCATTACTCAGTTTTTCTTTGATGTTGAATCCTATTTACGTTTTCGCGATCGCTGTGTCACCGCTGGCATAGATGTTGAAATTATCCCTGGCATTTTGCCGGTGACTAACTTTAAGCAAACTAAACGTTTTGCTGGAATGACTAACGTGGCGATTCCACATTGGTTACATCGCCAATTTGAAGGTTTAGATGACGACCCTGCAACTCGTCAGTTAGTTGGAGCCAACGTTGCGATTGATATGGTAAAAGTATTGTCTCGTGAAGGGGTTAAAGATTTTCATTTTTATACTCTTAACCGTGCCGAATTAACTTATGCTATTTGCCATACGTTAGGTGTGCGTCCAAAGTAAACAGGCATAACGACTCTACGCCTATTTTATCGTTGCAAAAATGCTCATTCATTTAAACCATTAAATTGCGCCTTTTGCCTTGAACTAAGCGTAAATAGCTTAGCGTTGAATAGGCCGTCCTATTCAAAAAAGTTAAATTAGAATGGCTGCTAAGTCGATAGCAACAGACGCAGTGGTCATAGTCTCTAACCCCGTTAATGATTTCATTAGCGGGTTTTTTGTTTAATATTTATGGCCTTTTGTGTGAGTATTCGACGTTTGCCGTATTCTTTTTTTCATATTTATAGCCTATGGTATATTAACAACAATTAATAACTAAAAAGGTGTGATGATGAAAACATCCTTTTATGTACTCACTGTATTGGCTGGCTTAACCATAGTTAATATTGTGCAAGCAAATGCTGCAGAACCTCAACAAGCCATTCCACCCGCCGCTCAGTTATGTACTTCTTGTCATGGTGCTCAAGGTCAAGGAATTGATATCATTGGCCCTCGTTTAGCTGGTTTATCGGCTGAATACATTACCAATCAACTCAAGTTGTTTCATGCCGGTAAACGTCAAAACCCCACCATGCTAGCAATGGCTGCCACGGTACAAGGTGATAATATTGGCCTAGTGGCACAATATTTTAGCCAACAGCCAGTTGCTGATATTTCGCTGCAATTTCGCGGTGACAAGGTTGCCATTAGTGATCCCTCTGAAAGATTAGCCTTTCAAGGCGATTGGTCGCGAACTATTCCGGCGTGTACCAGTTGTCATGGGCCATCGGCAATTGGCGGAGGCAATTTCCCTCGCTTAGCAGGCCAGCAAGCCAGTTACATCAAGACCCAACTATTAGCTTGGCAAGACGGCACTCGAACCGGTGATGTTGACAATATGATGGGTAATATTGCGCGGAAATTAACAGCTGCCGAAATCGATGGTTTATCGCAGTATTTTGCCAATATAAAATAAGGACATGGCTATGAAATTATTATCGCTATTGAGCATTGGTGTCCTGTTTAGCTTGCCTTTACAGGCCAATGAAATGTTAACTGAAGTCCCTGCTACAGCTTCAGCAGCACTACCTGATCGCCAAGCGGCATTGCCTGCAGTACCTAAAAAAGTGGGTGAGAACTATCTACAACCTGCGTCATTAACCGATATTCCTGCGGGAGTTTTTGGTGACAAAGTTCGCCTAGGTTATCAATTGTTCGTGAATACTCAAACGCTTAGAGATAAGTACGTTGGTAATCAACTCAGTTGTGCTAATTGTCATATGAATGCAGGGCAACAAGCTAATTCGTCGCCTTTATGGGGGGCATATTTTGCCTATCCGGCCTATCGTAAGAAAAATGATAAAGTGAACAGCTTTCAAGAGCGTGTTCAAGGTTGTTTTACTTATTCAATGAACGGTAAAGCGCCCGAGTCTGGTTCTCCTGAGTTAGTGGCAATATCTGCTTATTCATACTGGTTAGGCATGAGTGGATTAATGGCACAATATAACGTTAGCGGCCCTGTGCCTGAGTTATCTGATGCTGAATTAGTGAAAGGTGCAATGCGGGATGATTTCCCGATGCCAGAGGCCATTGCCAAAAATTTAGATACCAAAGCGCTAAGTCAGTTACCTGGACGGGGCTTTCCTAAAGCGCCAGATCCAGAATTAGCCTATGCGCCGGAGCGCGGTATGATTGTTTATCAAGCTCATTGCCAAACTTGTCATGGCGAAGATGGTCAAGGACAAATAATCGCTGGGGTTGCTGCCTTGCCGCCATTATGGGGACCTCAAAGCTTCAACTGGGGCGCTGGAATGCATCGGGTAAATACGGCTGCTGATTTTATTTATGAAAATATGCCGTTAGGTAAAAGTGTCCCGCTTACCGTTCAGCAAGCTTGGGATGTTGCCGCTTATGTTAATTCGTTTGATCGCCCACAAGATCCTCGTTTTGATGGTGATGTGAGTAAGACTCAAGCCACATACCATCAGCACCAGGGCTATTATGGCCAATCGGTTGCTGGTAAGCCTATTTTAGGGACTGATTCGTATCCGGTTTTTCCGCTTAAAAATACAGTTAAACCTTGATATCTATCTGAATTAAGATGAACCTATGAATGATGCCCATTGAGTGAACGCTTAATGGGCTTTTTTGTAAGTGTACACATTACTTAGACAGAGCTTATTGAGCATAGCGATCAGAAATGGCAGTATGTTGATCTTAGCTTTTATTTATTATTACCTCATAGGTTGGGCAATGACATTATTCACCTTTGCTGCACAATTGTGCCCACTGTGCCAACAAGATAATGCTTGTGCCATGGAGCAAGGATTAGCCATAGATGCATGTTGGTGCGCTAAGCAAACAGTGGATATGCCCTCAGTTATTGCGCAGTTTAACGCAACATCTTCTGGGGTTGATTTACCCAATAATCAATGTGTTTGTCAGTCTTGTATGGCTAAATTAGTGCAACAATCTGATATTGATGCTGTTGAAACTTATTCACCCTAACCTTAGATTGCTCATTAGCGAAATCTCAATGCTATTTGAGTGATGGTTTGTGTTACCGCTTCGAAGCGGCTTAACTTGGCATATAAACACTTAACGCCAATCAATAGCTGCTTTGATGTCCTCGTTCTTGTCCTTCCCAAGTAAGCTAATATTTTTATTTATCGACCTATAAACCAATATTGGTACTTATTTATAACCGTCTCTGAATGCATATTTGTGTCATGGCAGAACAATGCGCGATTTATATTAATGGGGGGATCTTCTGATGACTTTAGGACGGTATTATTGAAGTCGGCGCTAGTCACATATACATGGTTGCTATGATTAACGAAATCGAGGTAATCTAAAATGATTGTTTTTCAACGGAGTTGGGCTGTTGAGGGGGGAATCAGAAGATAATTAACCTCAGTTTTGGATAATAAACGGTTTTCAAACAGCCTTGTGAGTAAAGCACAGTGTAGGTTTGATTTTGTAGATTTGGTATGACTCCCGTTTAAACGTTTTATCCTGTCTATTATCCGCGAGGTGAGGTTAGTTAATAATAATTATAACTTTAGACATAAATCATTACTCATTATGAGGTTTTTACATGGAAGCAGTCACACAATTTGTCAATATGGTTAACGGTATAGTATGGGGTGTTCCCATGCTAATTATGATTTTAGGTGTCGGGCTATTTCTGTCGATTGGCTTAAAATTCATGCCTATTTTAAAGCTAAATCGAGGCTTTAGATTGTTATGGGCGGGTCGTCAGGTTACAGATGATAGCGAAAAGGGTGATGTTAGCCCGTTTAATGCATTAATGACCTCATTATCAGCCACTATTGGTACCGGTAACATTGCGGGTGTGGCAACGGCGATTTTTATTGGTGGTCCGGGTGCGCTATTTTGGATGTGGTGTACGGCGCTCGTGGGTATGGCGACTAAGTTTTCGGAAGCAGTTTTGGCGGTGAGGTTTCGTGAAACAGATGCTAATGGCAACCATGTTGGTGGCCCTATGTATTACATCAAAAACGGTTTAGGCAGTAAGTGGGCTTGGTTAGGTACTGCATTTGCTATTTTTGGCTCTATTGCTGGTTTTGGTATTGGTAATACCGTACAAGCTAACTCGGTTGCGGATGCGATGAGCAGTAATTTTGGCGTGCCTAGTTGGGTGACAGGCGTGGTGTTAATGGTGCTGGTTGGTGCGGTACTGATGGGCGGTATTAAGCGTATTGCAGAAGTAGCTGGTAAGCTAGTGCCATTAATGACAGTGTTTTATATTACTGCGGGTTTAGCGGTATTGATTGTTAATGCAGCGCAAGTACCCGCGGCTTTTCTGTTAATTATTGAAAGTGCTTTTAACCCGGTCGCAGCCCAAGGTGGTTTTGCAGGCGCAGCGGTATGGGCTGCAATTCGATTTGGTGTAGCGCGAGGCGTATTTTCCAATGAAGCTGGTTTAGGTAGTGCCCCGATTGCTCATGCCGCAGCACAAACTAATAATCCTGTAAAACAAGGTTTAGTCGCTATGTTAGGCACGTTTATTGACACCCTTATTGTGTGTTCAATTACCGGTTTGGCTATTGTGGTTTCTGGTGCGTGGACATCAGGTGAAAACGGCGCGGCGTTAACCTCATTGGCATTTTCAAATGCATTGCCTATGGGAAATTATATTGTGGCAATTGCATTGGCTATATTTGCCTTTACCACCATTTTAGGTTGGAGTTTTTACAGTGAAAAATGTGTCCAATACCTTTTAGGTGATAAAGCCGTCAAACCATTTCGTCTAATTTGGACCTTAGTTGTACCGATAGGCGCAGTCAGTTCGTTAGAGTTTATTTGGTTATTAGCTGACACATTAAATGCGATGATGGCGATTCCAAACTTAATTGCGTTGGTGTTGTTAAGTCCTGTGGTGTTTGGCTTAACTCGTGAGTATTTTATTAAGCAACGAGCTTTGAAAGCTAACGCTTAAACTCGTCTAGTTAACGACTCACGTTAATATTTCGCAATCGTGGTTAAGCATGTTCATTGGTAAATAGATGAACATGCTTCCTTAAAAGGATTTTTATGAAACATCTTACTTTTGCTGTATCAAGCGCAGCGTTATTGATGGTGATGCTCTTGTCCGGGTGTTCTAATCTGTCGCTGCGAACAAATGCGGGTACCATTGCGCTTGGCAATGCTAAGATAGCAGAGATTGATACTTATACCTCTGGAGAAATATCCCGGTTCAAAGCAAAGTTTCTAGGCGATGTGACCACTTCATATTGTGAAGTCTCATCGGATCCTGATAAGTTAGATGATCTCCCTAGCTTGTCTTCAATGACTAAATCGCTCAAATTACAAGTGAAACAACGTGGTGGAAATGCCATTGTTATGAAGCAATGCGGCAAAGTTAATTACCCATCGTGTGCTGTGTATTTAGAGTGTAATGGTGAGGCGTATGTCATCGACCGAGGTATTTAGATAGATTCGTTACTTAGTGTCTATTAGTGCAATATAGTGAGCGTTACCTGCATCATTTAAAAGAAGTTTATTTTTAATAGGCTAAGTGTGACTATCGCGCACTTAACCTATTACATTACCACTGTGGTTTATTCGAAATTGTTATCAAACTCTGAGTCTTCAAATAAGTCGACGGCAGAACTTGGAACAACATTTTTGAATTGGCGAGCAAAATGGCGTTGCACCCCTTTTAGGTCGATATTGCCTATTCCTGAGGCAAAACCAAACCAAGCATAAAGCCCGCTAATATCTTCAAACATCGGAGGTAAATACTTAGGGTGGGCAATAATACCTTCTTGATAAGCTTGGTACAGTACCGGAATATCCTCAATGGCTAATTTGCCTAAAAATAGCATAGGGATTAACTCAGGTAGCCCAGTGCTGATGGCACTACGAATAAAGTTAATATTTTCTACATAACCGCGCACGTAAGAGATGTCTTTAGTAAAAAAGCTACCGCCGCCTACCATGCCACCACGAAATACCCGTTGAGTTACCCGATAGCTGTCTTTTGAGCTTAAATTAAGGTCTCTGAAATAGCGGTACACTTCAATAAAATCAGCCCCTTTCTCTGCCATGTCTACCGCAGAGACTCGATCGCTAATACGTCGAGCGCGGCCCGGATTTGAGCTTAAGGTGAGCATTTCCATGAGCACAGCTAAGCCTTCTTGCGAAGCGGTAACGCGTGGTGATCCAACGCTGAGCCAAGTGGCATGAGGTTGAGCACGGCCATTGAGTGTGGTGCCCACATGAACCCAGCCTTCATGCACTTCATAGATATTCAGATCAGATTCGCTGAACATGGCGCGAGTATTGAGCTTAACCGTATCGCCACCGACGGCGGCATCGGACACAATACCATCACTCAATTTAACGTGAATTTCATCATTATGAAAATACTTCACTAAGCGTTCGCTGAGGACATTTACCGCTTCTGGTGCTGTTACAATCTTAGGATGGCGGCTATTCATGTGGCGCGCCGCTGGCAAAGAAAATATATGGCTTAAGCGATCGCCCAGTTGGCGTAATGTATGGCGATCGCCATGTAATTTGTGGCTGGCACTGCCGTAAAGCTCTTGGCTAAGTTTACCAAACATCGGCTTGCCACGATTATGCAGCATGTCTATTACTATGCGATATTGATCAATATTGGCCAGTAAAATTTTACCTAATTTATCGCGTTTACCTAAACCACGCTCAACGGCAGTTTTTAAACCTTGCAGGTCTGTTTGAGTTTGATCTGCGTTAAACGATAGCGGAATTGACTGATAAAAGTCATTACTAACGTTGGGTAATTGTTTACTTTTTTGCGCTAAAAAATCATCTTCAATTTGTCTTGGCCATTTTATTGAGTCTAAAATTTTAATTGGCGCTTGGATGCGAATTAATTCATCAGAAAAACGACGAATATCTTGTTGATAACGCAATAAAGAGTCAGACATTGTCTTTTCCTAATCTAGAGAAGTTGTTAGCAGTGCTAGCGGCCATATTAGCAGATGTTGATCATAAAACTGCAATGAAAAAATAACCATCTAGTCAGCACTATTTTAGTGCAATTTATCATGGCGTATAGCAATGTATTAAGGGTGGTTTTTTTAAGTTACTAAAAATATTGAATTATTTTCTTGGCATTAAAACTGCTTTACCTAAAGTAGTAATAATTAAAAGGAAAATTTATGGCAGCGATGAGCTATTTAAGTGTGATTGAGCGTTATCATGAATATGAGCATTTAGTGCACGAGCTACTAGAGTCTATTTTGATTGGTGTGGGCGATATTAATTTATTCGAGCAACCTATATCGGCTAAAATTTTTGAAGATATGGCGATAAGCTATCCCTTCGTGGAACTGATTTATTTATTGAATGCTCAGGGCATACAGATTTGCCCCAATATCAGCGTCATTAACCAGCAGGTTAAATTAATGAATTGCGGTGACCGTGCAGATCGAAGTCAGCGGCCTTACTTTACCCAATTGACTGCGGTTGATACTGTGCATATTACTCGACCTTATTTGTCTAATTCTGGTGGTGGCTTGTGTTTGTCTGCATCACAAATGATTAAATCTGCGTCTGGGCAAGTGGTAATTGTGGTTATTGATGTCAACTTAACGCGCTTAATTGAGTTTATGATGGGTGACAGTGCTAGACGCAAAATGTCGCCTTTTTTTAAAAGTATTTATGCTGCAATTGTACTGGGCCTTTTTGTGTTAGTGAGCGTGCTAATGTGGACTGTAGTTCGTGACATTTATACCCTTTTTAGCCAAATTTCTGCTACCCATGATCCATTGCAACCCTTCGGCATTATTATTTTTCTTACCTTGGCATTAGCCATTTTTGATTTGGGTAAAACCATTTTGGAAGAGGAAGTATTGATGCATAAAGATATTTTTCGTCACAGTTCAACTCGACGAACGATTACGCGGTTTATTTCGACCATTTTGATTGCGATTTCAATAGAAGCCTTGTTGACTATGTTTAAAGCGTCGCTAGGGGAAAAGCAATATATTGAGCCAGCAATTTTAATGATGTTAGCCGTAGTGGGCTTGTTGGTCGGGCTGGGAATCTATGTCTATCTAGGGGCCAAAGCCGAGCTGCTGCTCACCCAAACCCAAGCGGGTAAGCATATGCGGCGCGAACAAATTAAAAGCGTATAGCATATTGATCAGCGCCTAACATCCACTGAGATAAAGATGATAAAACAGACTGGGATAAACGATATAAGCGTTTATCCCTATTTTTTAGAAAAAGTCATCGTCACCAATTGCTTTGCGTAATTGGGCTTGTTCGAGAAAATCTTCTAATCTTCGTTTCACTTGGCGTTTATGCTGTAAACTTTCGGCAGACTTAACGTTTCTAGGCGTCGTCATCGCATCTATTTCTGTGTCATCAGGCACTATTTCACTAATATTAGCCATCACAAAACCCTCATGTAAAATAAAAGCGTGGTATTAATTCAATGAGCATTTTCTAACTAAAAAAACGTTAATAGGGAAGTAAAATATTTTTCCTTAATTGGACAGCTATTTTTACCCTTCGTTTTGAGCTTAGCAGTAAATGTATTTCTTGCTAGTAAAACATAAAGCCAAGTGCGAAGAGTGTGTGCTTAAACTAGTATTATCTATGCCATGATGTCGCCAGATAATACTGCTTCTATCTGCTACAGATAGAAAAACGCCACCTGTTAATGAGGTGGCGTTGATATACTCATAAAGCGAGTCAGTAATGGTGTTACTCGTTATAGTGTAAACCCGTAAGAGTAGCCTAAAACAACTTTTGCATCATTGTCTGGTAAGTCAGTATCAGCCGCCATGAATGATACGGTACCTATGTCTGTTTCAGCACTTAATGTGACGTTGTAGTCTGCATAAGTGTCACCGAATAAATCTTCAACGACATCGCCTTGTGAATAACCATAGTGGAATGCGACACTGAGCTTTTCTGTTAACGGGAAGCTGGCATTGGCCTGGATATAGCTCCAATCTGTTTCGTCACTGGCACCAGAAACACCTGAATCAGCATTAATTACTTTAGAATAGCCAACATCTAGCCATTTCCATCCAAGAGTGAGCGCGACTTCACCAAAATCAATACTGCCACCAGCATCTGGGTAAGCATAATAAAGGTAGCTAATGTCGTAAGTTAAGTCTTCAGTAAAGTTACCACCATAACCGCCGTACAAATCTAACTCGTAACTGGTTTCATCACCAAAATCGACATTAGATACCCAAGTGCCAGCATAAAAACCAGAGTCATGAGCATAATCAATGCCACCTTGAACCGCAGCCGCATCATTAGTTTGTGTGGTACCACGCCATAAATAGTTTGATGTTGCGCCAATATTACCCGTAACTTCAGCAAGGGCAGAGCCACTCAGTAATAAGCCTGTTGATAATGCAATTGCTTGATATAGTGATTTTTTCATCTTCATCCCTTAACGTTTTATTATCAATGAGGCATTTATGTGTCACTAAATGAACTCAATGTTGGTTTGTCTGAAGATTAATTAGCGAATCGCATGCCAACTCTATTTTCCTATTAAAGTCAGTTGCTTATGTATTTATGGATCATTTTGTTGCATATTTGTTGCAACTTAATGATGCAAGCTCGCCCCTTTTTTGTGCAACAGTGCTCAGCATCCTAATATTCGTTGATGTTGAATTAAGAGATAATATTGTTTGCAGAGGATAAATATAAAAAGCAGGCAATAAAAAACCTCCATAAAGGAGGTTTCTAGCAAAAAAAGAGTAAACGAATAATTAATTAACGCTATCTTTTAGTGTTTTTCCAGCTTTAAACTTAGGCACTGTAGCTGCTGCGATTTGAATTTCTTTGCCAGTTTGTGGATTACGACCAGTACGCGCGGCACGTTGAGTGGTTTCAAAAGAACCAAAGCCAACAATAGAAATTTTATCACCATTTTTCATGGCTTCAGTTACCGCTTGTTCGAAAGACTTTAGAGCGCGGCCAGCTTCAGCTTTTGTTAGTTCCGCATTTTCAGCGATTTTTGCAATTAATTCACTTTTGTTCATATTGATATTCTCTGCTTTCCATAGAAGTGTTTTTTTAAAACATGATTAACATGCCACAAGCGATGCTGGTTTAAAAGCACTTTATCCCATAAATTCAGTATCTGTAATGGTTTTAAAGCAAAATTAGCACAAATAATGTCTTTATTTGCCTTGTTGTTACTCTTCTAAGAGCTGATAAAGAATTTTCTTAACTAACTGCGGCTCAAAAGGCTTGTCACAAAGCGCATTGACGCCAGCACTAAATACATTACTCAGATGAGTGTCGTTGGCTTCTGACGATACCATTAGGATTGGAATATGAGATTGTTGACTGTGGTTACGGATGTACTGAGTCAGTGCAAGTCCGTCTACCGAGGGCATATTGTAATCAGTGATCACTAAATCATACATATTGTCTTTCATTAGGCTAATCGCTTGTTCACCATCAACAGCCTCAGTAATTAGCTGTATGCCTAAATTGCCTATGGTGCGCTTAATAACATTTCGTGCCATTCGGCTATCATCAACCACCAATACTCTAATGCTGTGAACATCAAAGTGGGTTAAATCGAGCTCGTCATTGCTCAGTAAATCAATGGTTGAGTTAAGTGCCGTAGCTAAGTGTTCGGCATTAAATGGTTTTGGTAAAATAGCCACCACGCCTGATTGTCTAAAAATTTCTAGCTGTTCACGACGACACTCACTGGAAACCAGCATAAATTGAATATCACTCAATGCTGGAGTCATTTTAATGTACTGCAATAACTCAGTGGCTTCGCCATCGATAAAATGGAGTGCGCTGGCAATTAAGTCTGGTTTATGGCGATGGATTATCTCTTTAGCTTCAGCAATGGTTGCGGCAGTTTGGATGCTGCTGACACCTTCTTGCTGAAGGCGAGTAATAATGATCTTACGCTGAGTCTCGGAAGGCTCAAGTAATAGGATGGATAATTCACTTGGAGATAAGCTAGTCATAATTCACGTTCCACAGATATTTATTATTAGTATTATTTTAATGTTGCATGTGTGAGTAAATTGTACACTAAAAAAATGCTAGAGATGATAGTTAAGCTAGGCCTATAGCACTTGGTGTTTATTTTTGAGCAAGATAGTCTCTGGTCGCGTTCGACAGACCAACCCACCATTGAAACACCACCACACTTAACAGTAATAACCATAGCGGAATTAATGGAATATTATAGCCTCGAAATACCAGTTTGACGTCTTCAGGGGTGATTTGATAGGCAATCAACGCCGTTGTTGTCATTGCAACTAACCCTAGGCTTTGTAAGGCGACATAGCTGAGTAGCAGTACTTTTGTCCATGGCGCACGTATTAGTAAACCAATAAAAACCGGTATCACTCCCAGAGTTAATAAGTCAAAGGCTTCAAAGGTGATCGCGCGCCAAATAGCAACAAGAGTGAGTACAACATACAGTGAGATAAGGATCATCACTCTAACGGGCATTCGTTGGGCTGAATTTTGGTTCATATTGATCATAGTACTGGAGAATTTGAGGTAGAATATCGCACAAAACAGAGTGATGGGTATATTTTGATGACAGAAACACATTTTTGGGCGCTAGTGACCCGCGATAAACCTGAGCAGTCTTCTGCAGATCTCACCCTGAGTTTACGCCAGCAATTAGAAAGCTTGGACGATGAAGCACTCAAGGCATTCGATAAAATATTAGGCCAACAATTACGTCGCAGTTATTCCTGGTCGATTTGGGGAGCAGCATACATAGTGACAGGTTGCGATTCTGATGATGCTTTTACTGAGTTTAGGTGTTTTTTATTGTCGTTAGGTCAGCAATGGTACAACAAGATTATCGCCAATCCAGATAGCTTAGGGGAATTAGAACATTGGCCGTTAGTGGACGATTATGCTTACCCGTTTGTTGAAGATTATGATTTGATTGCAGGACAAGTCTACGAAGACCGCACTGGCTTAGAGCTGCCATTCTTACCCTCAGGACACAGTACCCCAGAGGGGAAAAAATTTAGCACTAAGCCAAAAATTATGCGTCAAACCTATCCTTTATTGAGTGCGCGTTTTCCATTTTAGTGGACCGCTTGATCTTAGGCGTTGTTAAGCTTTGGTTCAGCTTATGAGGACTATAGTCAATTTATAGTGATGATAGCTTAATGGCTAACATTTGATTTGATGATAAGTATCGGCGTGCAAATATGGTCAAAGTTGCTTTAACAGAAGCTGAATAGCGTTATCTGAAGCAGCCGTTGAAACCTGTGTTATCACAAGCGCCTAAGTCCCAGGAGGTCTATTATGAATGTAAAATATATAATGCTAGCTTCGGTATTAGTATCCCAAATTGTTATGGCTGAAGATGCGCCACCACCTAATCCTGTTACTGAAGTTGGGCTGGTAAAAATTGAATGGCAAAATCCAAAAGATTTCAGTGATATCAGAACTTCTAACGAGCTTCAGTCACGATTTGAAAACCGTTTATTTGACACTTTAACCAAGAACATCAATAAAGAAGCCGAAAAAACCCTCAAGCCAGGACAGACACTGCAAATGACAGTGACTAACTTTGATCTAGCGGGAGACATGCGACCAACATTTGGTGCCACGCCGGGTGATTTACGTGTTGTAAAAGATTTATACCCACCCAGAGCCACCTTTAGTTACACGATTAAAGAAGGTGACCAGGTGATTATTGTTGGTGATGAAAAAATCACAGATATGAGTTTTATGTCTAACTCACATCGCTTTAATGACCGACCATTTCAGTACGAAACAACTTTATTTACTGATTGGTTACAAAAGAGTGTCGCACCTAAACTATAGCCCTTGGCGGCAGTGCTTAGGATTATATCGATAAGGTTGATTTAGCGCAGGGGTTGTCTGTTTTATCTGTAGTGACTTGATGAATCGTTGTTGATAACCAAATGTACCAGTGACGCTGGTTACGCTTGATTGTCGCCATTGGGTTTTATCAATGATTGTCGCCGCAACATGTAAAGGTCATATCAACTAAGGTTGCTCCTGCATGAAGATTCCGCAGGAGCATAAAGATTATTTAGACAGTTTAAATACTTGCAGCGTTTGCAGTAAAGTCGCAAGTTTTTTGACAAAGGCTTCGAGAGTTTCAGGTGCGACATGAGTACTACTCTGCATCGCATCAAACTCAGCTACCAATTCTTGTACATAGGGCAAGAAACGGTTGCTACTTTCCGTAAATCCTTGATCTTCAGTAAAGATAGCCACAAACTTACCATGTCCTGCTTTACGTAATTCGTCAAGGCGAGCATCAGAGTCAATCGCCTGTCTATAGGCTATTTGCAGGTTTTCTTTTATCTGTAGAAAAACATTGGTGTACGGCATAATTGCCTCATAGTGCATTTGTAAACAATAAAGCTAATTATAAGGAGCCGCTATGCTGGCAACAAGGAAAAGTCCGCTTATTTTTAATATAGGGATGATTTATCGTCGTTTACAGCGATATAGCTTTAGTTTAGTGGTATTTCTACTGTGTTTTGGCTCTACATCGGCAACGGCATTGGATTCGCCAGTATTTTATAAAATTGAGTATCAACAACAGCAAGCGTATTTACTGGGTTCAATTCATATCGGTCGCCAAGATTTTTACCCATTAGGACAACATATTGAGTCGGCATTTAAACAAGCAGATGCACTCGTGGTTGAGGCCGATATTAGCCAAGGTGACACGGGAGCGCTATTACAGCAGTACGGTGCGTTGTCTGCCGATATTGCCGCAGACGTTAATGTGACACGCCAAGTTTATTGCCAAAGTCATCAAAGTTTGTGTCAGGCATTAGCACCATATGCTCCCTGGTTACAGTCAGCACAAATTAGTATGGGCCGTTATGCGCAATTGGGTTATAGCGCAGACCAAGGCGTCGATGCTTATTTTATGGCCAATCGCAGTGACAAAGCCCTAGTTGAACTTGAAAGTATGCAGTTTCAATTTGAATTAATTTCATCATTTTCAACCGCGACCCAAATGCAAATGCTGGATGATTCGATCAACGTCAGTGATGCCGAAATGCTTGATTTAATTTATGCTTGGCGCCAAGGCGATGCCAGTGCATTGGCAACCATTATGGAATCGCAAGCGGGCGATGCCGATGAATTGCTTGAAAAATTACTGTGGCAACGCAATCACACCATGACGCAAAAAATTATCCAGTTGCTACAACAGCGTAATTATAAACAGCTGTTTATTGTGGTTGGAGCAGGCCATATTGTTGGTCAGCAAGCCATTCCTGACTTACTTAAACAGCAAGGTGCAACGGTCACCCCTTGTACCTTTTTGCAGTGTTAAGGAGAATGTTGTGCGTCCACAAGGGCCGATAATAGTATAACTTTATGCTTATATTGGCTTTGATTGACCAAGAAAATGAACATATCGACCTAAAGATAAATATGGCTCACGTTGTGAATAAGCCAATTCCATTTCAATAAGCTGATGTTTATCGAAGTTGGGCGGGAGATTATTTTTTAAGTAATCATTAATCACCCTAACCCCAGACTGACTGATCATCGACAGTTGCCATTGGGCAAACCAAGCGCGAACATCTGCAATATACAGGGGATGGTTGGGGGTTAATCCAACCTTCTTTTTAACCTTAAAATCACGCTTAACATAGTCAAAGTTGCCTGAAATTAAACTGTGAAAGCGCAAGGCTTCCTTATTAAAAAACATCAGCGAAAATAACCCATTCGGTTTTAGCAGGCTTAATAACCCATGCAAAGTCGATTCAGCATCAGTGAGCCATTCGGCTACAGCGTGGCATAAGATGACATCAAACTGACCAAACTGCTGCACGGTTAGTGCTTGAATAGGGCTATGCACTAACTCGATTGATAATTCTGTGTCTGAGGCGGCAATCTGTTGTTGGGCTATGGCCAACATTTGCTCAGAAATATCACATAGCACCACATCATGGCCCAACGCAGCCAGTTTTTGGCTCAAAAAACCAAATCCTCCCCCAGCATCTAAAATGCGTAATCGTGGTTTATTCAAGCGAGTTAATGCTGGGATTAAGTCCCGCCACAATACTGCAGCACGGATTTCACCTTTAGTGGTGCCATAGATGTTTTGCGCAAACTTTTGACTAAGAGTATCGAAATTTTTATCTTGCACGATTTAAGTTACATCACGTTATTGAGCCGATATGGAGTAACGTAATTGTCGCACTGTAGGCTGAAAAAGGTAAAGACAAATCAGTGATTGTGTATAGAGGGTAAATAAAAGTTTATCGATTAATCAATATAAGCAGCAATGACAACCTACTTTAAACGCATTTTATAATTAGCGGTTTAGCAACAGTAAGAGTCTAAGGTATAATGATCGACTAACCATCTTTGCAGCGCATACTTTTTGCTGCCTATTTAGGGTACAACATTGTGAGTCACGACTACGCTATCGAATTACAGGCGATGCCTTCGCTGTTGTCTTTGTATCGAAAAATCCTATTTGGTCGTAAACCGGGATGGGATCAACAACCGCTGCCGAATATTTATGTGCAAGCTTCTAATGTGGTGCTGTCGCAAGAGAAAATTCGGCAATATGCCGCTGTATGTGGTTTTGAATACGATGATAGGGTGTTACCTCCAACGTATTTATATGTGTGGGCATTTCGTTTGCATGCGATGATTTTTACTCATAAAGCCGTGACATTTCCGTTGCTTGGAATGATCCACTTAAAAAATAGTATTAGTGTATTTCGTCCTGTACGTACTGATGAAATATTGACTGTGCAGTGCGAACTGTCAGCGAGTCGCACTACAGATGCTGGACTTGAGTTTGATTTAGTTTCAAAAGTGTTGGTTGGTGAAGAGCTTGTATGGCAAGCGTTATCAACATACTTATATCGCATTGAGTCTGCTGGGCGGCGGGCTCGTCCGCCTAAAGCGTCTGAGATGGCATGGGAAAATGTCCAGCAATGGCGTTTAACCGATGACTTAGGCCGTCGTTATGCCAAAGCTTCGGGCGATTATAACTTGATCCATTTGCATCCTTTATTGTCAAAACGCTTTGGTTTTGAGCGAGTGTTGGCCCATGGCATGTGGTCTAAAGCGCGTGCATTATCTCAGTTGATGACTTATATCGGTGATCGACCTTTTCAGGTTGATGTTGAATTTAAATTACCGGTATTTATGCCGTCTGAAGTGACATTTGCATTTGAAAGTACTGAGAATGGTAAACGTTTTCAAATACGTGATGTCAAAGGTCGTCGACCGCATTTGCAGGGTGATGTTACCTATTTATAAGCAGATAGACCTCGCTGAGGTGGCTTAAACGTCAGTGGTAAGTCAATTGCGAACATAAAAAAAGCTCAGGTTAATACCTGAGCTTTTTTTATGGCAGACTTAAGGTACCGAGTGGCCCATTGCCGCTTCCCAAATGCTAAACCATTGTTGTCGATCAAGTTCAATGTTAGCTGAATTTACCGCGCTGGTGATACGTTCTAGATTACCACTGCCGATAATAGGAGCAGGGCGACTTGGATGCATACGAACCCAAGCATAAATCACTTGGCTAATGTCTTGTGCGCCAACTTGCTGAGCAATATCGTGCAGGGTATTGCGAATTCTCAGTGCTTGGGGCGTGTTCGCTGAAAGGAGATCTCCACCGCCCAAACAAGACCATGCCATTGGGGTGATGCGGTGTTGTTGACACTGATCAAGCACACCATCATGCAAGCTCTGCATGGCTAAAGGCGATATTTCAACTTGGTTAGTGATCAACGGAGCATTGAGGCGTGATTGCAGTAAATCAAATTGGCTGGTGGTAAAGTTAGATACACCAAAGTGGCTGACTTTACCTTGGGCATGCAATTGCTCGAAAGCGGCAGCCATTTCGTCAGCATTCATTAATGGATCGGGGCGATGGATGAGTAACACATCTAAGTGATCAGTTTTTAATTCAGTAAGTGAATTTTCAACACTTTGAATAATATGCGCTTTACTTGTGTCGTAATGATTAACATAACGACCATCATAGCCATCAAACAAGGGTTTAATGCCACACTTACTGATCAACTGCATTTGCTGACGTAACTGTGGTTTTAAGGCTAACGCTTCACCAAATAAGGTTTCACACTGATACATACCATATATATCAGCGTGGTCCATGGTCGTGACGCCAAGATCAAGATAATGCTCAATTAAGCCAAGCAGTTGCTGTGGCGGCATATTCCAAGCATCAGCACGCCAAAATCCGGCGATAAAATCAGAAAATCTAAAAGTAGATTGGGTCATAAGTTAATTTTAACCTTAGTTAGGGGTAATAAATGCTTATTAAAGCACTTTTAGATCGACATTGACTGAAAAGCAACTCGCTATCAAAAGCCAACGAATCTTAGCAAGACAGAACAAAATCACTGAGCCAGTGTTATTTTTAGCTATTTACCTCATCCGCTAAATGGATGAGGTCAGTTAATCATTGTTGTAGCATACTTTGACACAATGTTTGACTACATTAGGCGACATAGCATGCCATTGATTTAGCTTGATTAGCTTAAGCACTGGGTTATTTTTGATAAATATGTACATCGCGTTGTGGAAACGGAATACTAATGCCTTCAGCATCAAAGCGTATTTTCACTGCACGAGTAATATCCCAGTAAACCTCCCAGTAATCATCAGGGTTAACCCAAGGCCTGACAACAAAGTCGACTGAAGATTCACCTAATGTGTGCAGTTTTACAATTGGTTCTGGATGTTCTTGCACCTTAGGGTGTTGCTCAACAATACTTTTTAAAATGGTTTCAGCATGTTCAACATTGTCGCTGTAACTAATACCAAAAATCATGTCTACGCGGCGCTGATGCTCGGCAGTAATATTGTTAATGGTATCACCCCAAATTTTATTGTTTGGCACAATCAAGCGTTGGTTATCGAGGGTTTTGATGGTTGTTGATACTAAGCTCATGTGACTCACACGACCGGTAACATTGGCTGCATTAATTAGATCACCGACATCAAATGGACGATAGATTAAAATCATCATCCCAGATGCAAAGTTTGATAATGTGTCTTGTAATGCAAAACCAATAATCACACCGGCAATACCAAAACCAGCGAGCAAAGGCCCAAGCTCAAACCCGAGCTGTGATAAGGCAATTAATAATCCTAATGCAAATACCACCTTACTGGACAACGAAATAAAGAAGTCTTGCAGTAATTGGCTAAATTGTAATTTTGATGCTTTTACTGTTTTCGAGATGATTTTGGTGACAATTTTGGCCACTAAACTGGCTAAAAATAAAATAAATACAAAGACTAAAATTTTGAAGGTTAAGCTAGGACCATTATTAATGGTTTGATCCTTGATGACGTTAAGCCAGCCTTGCAGCAGATTAGACGCGACACTGAAGTTCAATACATCTTGGGTAATATCACCAGACACGCTAAACAAGGTTTGTTTAAAAGCCGTGACATCTTGGCCTAGTGTTTCGAGCATTCCCGCTGATACAGCTAGGCTTGAGCTACTTTGATCTAAACGTTCTTTTAGTGCCATCACCTCTGCTTTTTGTTCGGCAGTGATATCGGCCCCAGCGCTTTCAGCTTCTGAAACGGCTTTTTGTAATTCATCTTGTGTGTAATGCACTAAACTGTCGAAATGATCGGCGCGTTTGAGCATAAAATCGGTTAATTTCTGTTGTTGAATACTGACATCCATATTCAAGGTTTTAGCCCATTGCAGCGAGGTTAATTGTGCCTTGAGATAGTGGTCTCGTTCAAATTCTCTTTGTGATATAGCTAAGACAACCTTACTTTCATCACCTTGCTTGATATCAAGACGCATAAGCATAATTTGATCGTCTAAATAGCTTCCGACACTGTTTAAAAAATCCAGCTGACTTTGAACTAAAGTGATTAGGTATTGCGGGTTTTCATCTGGAGTTTTGATCAGCTGCGCAATTATATCGCGTAATTCAGATGACTTGTTCTTAATCCTATATTCAGTAAAGTTACGTAATTCACCTTTTGCCTTAAACAGTAGGAGGGTATCTTGATCAATTGTTTGTTGTAATCGGCTGATTTTATTTTGAGTGTCGGTTAACTGACTGGTGGTGACAATCGGTGCTGTTGCATCTTGTTCTGCGCTAGCTGTTGGCGACATAAACACCACTAAGGTGAATAATATCGTAAATAAAATCCGTAGCATGAAAGGTCGTCCTTTGGCGTTGAGTTGTGCCTATAATAGTGGAAAACGCCTATAGTAGCCAAGTACAGCAATTCTTAGGGTTATTTGTTACACTTGCCGCCATTATTGAACTGAGGAAATTATCATGTCGCTGCAATGTGCTCATTGCTATAAATCTTTTTCAATTGCGAAGGTCAATGACAGTCGTGGTAAAGGTTTGTCGGTTGAGGTGCAATGCCCTCATTGTGCTGCATGGCTTGGGCATAACAAGTTGTTATCAATTGCTAAGATGTTTGGGTTTTATGGTGGTGTAGTTGCCGCTGTAGTCGGTTATTTTTTTGACAATGTAGCGTCGATCACCACGCCATTGATTATATTAGCGGTTATCATTGTTGGTTTATCGCATATTATGGACCATTTACAGCTGATCGAAGCCCCTGAAAATGATCCTAGTACAGAACCTGGTGCAAAATAGGTTAATTCACCTCAATCACTTGGCTTTCTAATGAGGCTTCAACGTAGTAAATACCGCCTAGTACAACAACAGCAACAATGGCTATTACTAAAATGATGCCAATGTTTTCACGAATAAATAGTGCCATGGTGTTTGTCCTGTAATGATGATGTTTACTCATGCATTATGTTATGGGTAATAGCTTAAGACTATCTTAAAAATAACGACTTAGTTATTTGTCGGTAGTTTATGATTTTACTGTCAATATGTCGCCATGATTTATCACAATCTAAGTGTTGCTTTTTATTGGTGGTCTTTTACACTAATGGCCACTTTTATTAACCTGATGGATTTTTACTGGTGAGTTCCCGCATCAAAATAAGACAAACTATCGCAATCTGGCTTAGTGCCATTTTGATTGTGTTGTCTGTTGCTGCGTCAGCGCATTCAGTTAGACATCTCGATGACGGTGTAAAAAATCACTGTACCTTGTGTTTTCACCAACTTCATCTTAATAAAACACTGCAGTTTGCTAGTTTTGTGTTTGCCGTTACTAAGCAAACTTTTGAACTTCAGCAGTATACTCTACCTCCTTTCTCATCGGTTTTTCATCGCTATTACCACAGTCGCGCGCCACCACAATCCCTGTAATTCAACACATACATTTATTAATTTTTCCGTTATCGGATAGTTCATATTGAACAGCGATAGGCGGATATTTGTTGTATTTTGGAGATTTTATGTCTGCGTTAAACACCCGTGTGTCAATTTTAGCATTAGCTTGTGCTGTGAGTTCGTATTCTGTCATGGCAGAAGATTCTAGTTTAACCAACCCTAATGTAAGTGCTGTACTTGATGGTTACTATCAAACAGGTGACCGACCATTAGCTGAGCGTGCAGAAGGTTTTGGTTTAGGTGAAACTGAGTTGGCCTTGAGTGCCAATATTGATGAAATGTTTTACGGTAAAGTGACCGCCATTATTGAGTCACATGACGGTGAAACAGAGCTTAATTTAGAAGAAGCCTTTATTCAAACATTAGCTATGCCTTATGGTTTATCGGTTCGTGCAGGTCGTTTTTTATCTGACATTGGCTATTTAAATAACCAACATTTACACACAGACTCATTTTCTGATCGTCCAGCTGCTTACCGTGCATTTTTAGGCGGACATTATTTTGATGATGGTATTCGTTTAAACTATGTCGCGCCAACCGATCTCTACTGGACTCTGGGTGTCGAAGCGTTTAAGGGAGAAAGTTTACGTGCGGCGGATGCACATGGTGAGCGCGATTTTGATAACCTTGGGGTGTACAGTGCGTTAACCAAGATGGGGGGTGATATTGGTATAGAAAGTTCTTGGCAGTTAGGCTTAAGTTATCTTCGCAATCAAAATGGTCAAGCTTATGCCGAAGATGAGCATAATGAGGAAGAAGAGGGGCATGATGAAGAACATGCTGGACATAGCCATAGTGCTTCTTATACAGGTAAAAACACCTATATTGCTGATGTTGTTTATAAGTGGGCACCTAATGGTAACTACAAATACCAAAATTTAACTGTCAGTGGTGAATATTTTAGAGTGACTGATATTTTTGCTATGGAACCTGGTCATATTGTTGAGGCCGACCATGAAGATATAAGTAGTGATGACTATCACCAGGGCTGGTACGTCAGTAGTGTGTATCAATTTTCTCCTCGTTGGTCTGCTGGGATTCGTTATGGTCAAGTGGATACTTATGAAGTCCATGGCGATCACCTTCATCCACAACAATTGAAAGAGTCAGAAGTCAGTCTAGCATGGCACAGTAGTCATTTTTCGACAGTGCGCTTGCAATACACTCATCAGACTGGGACTAATTTCGATGGTTTTGAAGATGATAATATCCTTACTTTACAATATGTCATGTCATTAGGAGCTCACGGTGCGCATCAATACTAAATTGCTTTTAGCAGTGGCTTCAATGTCACTGCTGTTTACCGCGACAGCACAAGCGGAACTCAATGTGTTTGCATGTGAACCTGAATATGCAGCACTGACATTAGCGCTAGCACCCGATGCAAAAGTGTATTCGGCAACAACAGCGATGCAAGATCCACATCAAGTACAAGCAAGACCAAGCCTGATTGCGAAGATGCGTCAAGCTGATGTAGTGGTTTGTGCAGGGGCAGACTTAGAAATAGGTTGGCTGCCTATGCTGCAAATGAAGTCGGCGAATCCTCAGGTTAGGTCGACAGATAAGGGCTTATTTTTTGCTGCAGAGCATATTGATACCTTGGATAAGTTAGTCTCAGTGGATCGTTCAATGGGCGATGTTCATGCAAAGGGAAATCCCCATTTGCATCTAGATCCGCAGCGGATGTTAATAGTTGCACAGGCCTTGAGTACCAAATTTACTCAAATCGATCCTGACAATGCCAGTCTTTATCGTCAGTCGTTGGCCGATTTTAGCCAAGCTTGGCAAGCTAAAATACCGCAATGGCAACAGCAGGCTAAAGATTTAGCTGGTAAGAAGGTTATTGCCTACCATTCAAGCTTTCGTTATTTGTTCAAATGGATTGGCATTGAGCAAGTAGCCGATCTTGAGCCCAAGCCGGGTATCGCTCCTACGAGTAGTCATTTAGCCTCTTTGCTTACTCGTGCGGAAAAAGGCGATGTAATGGCGATTATTGTGGCGTCATACCAAGATGAGCGTGGGGCAAAATGGTTAGGCGAACGCGCTAATCTGCCAGTATTGGTGTTACCGATATCGGTGGGTGGCAACGAAGAGAGTAAAGACCTGATTAGCTTATACGACAACATACTTAGCCTATTGAATAAGGTGAAATAACACTATGTTTGATGTTGAGCTACTGTCTATCCTGTTGCCTGCGTTAGCGGCAGGGTTATTGGTATTATCAACCCATGTGCTGTTAGGTCAACAAGTGCTTAAGCGTGGCATTATCTTTATTGATTTGGCTATTGCTCAAGTTGCAGCCTTAGGGGCGATAGTATCGCACATTGATCATAGGCTAGAGGATTTACCCTATGCCCATGTGTGGATGCCTGCGTTGTTTGCTCTAGGCGGTGCAGGCATTATTGCTTGGATGGCAAAGCGGTTAGTCGGTGAGCTCGAGGCATTTATTGGCTGCTTTTATGTACTCAGTGCGGTGGCGGCAATGTTGTTATTAGCCAACGACCCTCATGGTGCTGAGTTATTAAAGCAATTAATGTCGGGGCAAATATTGTGGGTGAGTTGGTCTCAGTTAGCACTACCGGCAGTGGTTTCTGCTGGTATTCTGGGGATTATTATCGCAAAACCGCGAATATTAGATGGTGCTGGGTTTTACTTTCTATTTGCCTTAGTGATTACTTTGTCGGTGGAGCTCGTGGGAGTGTATTTAGTGTTTAGCACCCTAATTTTGCCGGCTTTGGCCTTAAACCAATATCATGGTAAACCCAAACTCGCTTTGGCGTATGGGGTCGGTATTGTGGGTTATATTGCTGGGTTGCTGTTGTCTGCTAGTTATGACTTACCCAGTGGTGCAGCCATAGTGGCAACATTAGCGTTAAGTGCATTTTTATTTAGAATGTTGCTAAAACTGCGATTGCCAGTATTAGCTGGTTAAGCCACTAATAATTAACTTGTTAACCCAATGGCTAATCTTTCATAGAAAGCTTGTTACTCTGCCCCTGCTCACAGGGGCAGAGTATTTCAGCGTACATATGTAAACAAAACGTTGAGTCCCTAGACTAGCATCGCTATACTGACGCCAATTTTATTGCAGGAGTATGCTGTGCTGCTTATCGCTCGTTCAATCATTCTCGCCGTGCTATTATTTTTAGCCTTTATATTTTCGGTTGTCATTTGCCTATTTCGGCCTATGCATCGCGACAATGTACATTTTGTGGCCCGTTTTTTTGGTTCCGTTGCGCCAGTATTGGGCATTAAAGTCATTAAACGTGTTCACTCTGCGAGTGCTACTCCGCAACCTTGTATTTACTTAGCTAATCATCAAAATAATTTTGATTTATTTACCCATACATCAGTGGTGCCTAAAGCGACAGTGAGCTTAGGTAAAAAAAGTTTGCTATGGATGCCGTTATTCGGGCAAATTTATTGGTTATCGGGCAATATTCTTATTGATCGTAAAAACCGTCATAGTGCGTTTGATACTATGGCGAAAACAGTCGATAAGATGAAAAATAAACTCCTGTCAGTGTGGATATTTCCTGAAGGAACTCGTTCTCGTGGTCGTGGATTATTACCCTTTAAAGTGGGTGCTTTTCACACTGCGATAGCTGCCCAAGCACCCATAGTGCCAGTCTTAGCGTCTTGTCAGAATCATATAAACCTAAATCGTTGGAACAACGGTGTGGTGATTGTAGAAATGATGGCGCCAGTAGCCACGGCAGGTTTAGATAAAAATGATGTGAAAGCATTAAATGCTAAAGTGCATCAATTAATGTCAGCACGTTTGGTCGAATTGAATAAAGAAGCACAAGCATTAATGCTACAAGCGCAATAATATTGTTATCGGTCGCCTAACATCGCTCATAAACTCGCAACTTGTGTCAGTTTGGGTATAATTGAATAAATTTTTACAGGTCCTATTTACGGAGTAATCCATGTCTGTTGAGCGTCAGTTAAAAGAACAATTTGCTGAAAATCTTGAAATTGTTGATGCCTTACTTGCCGATGGTTCAGAGCCTGATGCGGAATATACTATTGAACATCATTTTTCTGCGACCAATTTTGATCGTTTAGAAAAAGCCGCTGTTGACGCATTTAAACTCGGTTTTGAAGTGAACGATGCCGAAGAAATGGAGCTTGAAGATGGCTCGATTATTTTCTGTTTTGATGCTATCGCTAAGCATAAGTTAGAAGTGCCTTTATTGGATAAAGCCTGTGAACAGTTAATTCAACTCGCCGCCAAGCAAAAAGTAGACTATGACGGTTGGGGAACTTACTTTGTTGGTGATGAAGTTGAAGGCGACGAAGAAGACGATGAATTTGAAGATGATGAATACGAAGATGATAATGACTCAGATGATAAATTTCACTAAGTAATCATTTGCTGAATACCGTAAAAACGCTCATCCATGATGAGCGTTTTTTTATGGCTGAATAGCAATTATTGATAACCTATTATTTATTAATAATGCTTTGATTACGACCTTGTTGTTTAGCAAGATATAGTGCTTTATCTGCACCGGATAACCAGGTAGAGCTATTGTCTATTTCTGAATCTAAATCATTAATCCCTATACTTATAGTGACTTTTATCAGGCGATTTTCGAATGCTATTTCAGATTCTTCAATGCGTTTTCGTAACCGTTCGGTAAAGTTCAGTGCATCTTCGGCTGTGGTTTTAGATAACACCACGCCAAACTCTTCACCACCATAACGGCCGGCACAGTCGGTTTCACGTAATGCTTGTTTTAACAGATAAGCGATATGTTGGATAACTTTATCGCCAGCAGGGTGACCATACTTGTCGTTAATCAGTTTGAAATTATCGATATCAATCATGACTAAAGATGCCGCATCACCGTAACGTGAATAGCGATCAAACTCTTTTTCCATACAATCTTGCCAGTGGCGACGGTTATGTAGCTGGGTTAAGCCATCGGTTTGGCTTAATTGCTCCAGTTGCTCATTGGCCGATTTTAATTGCAGTTTATTTACCGCTATATCGGTTACATCATAGACAATAATACTGATGTGGGTGATTTGCCCTGTTAATGAAGCTAATGGTAGTAAGGTAATGTTCTGATACATAAAATCAGCTCGTCCCGTTACTGGCCGATAGTTTTTAAACTTGAATACGTATGGACGTTGTTCCCAACTAATAAAAGTGCGATTTTTTAATACAAATACCGATTCCATTTTTTTCTTCAGCCAATCAGCCTGTAAATCTGGAAACTGTTCGAACAGATTTTTACCCTTAATGGAGTTCGGTGATACGCCGCTGTGGTTTTCCATAAAACCATTCCAAAGCTGGATATTATAGTCGCGATCGAGCACAACTAAGCCTACCTCAATGGTTTGCACCATATCGATTAGCCAGTGAAGCTCATTCATCGCACTTTGGTCATTTGACATAAAGAGTATCCAACATTAATCGAGTAAGTAGCCAAGCTTATAGTTAAGCGTAGGAATAGAGTCTTCAGTAAACAGCAGCAAAAGATCACATTGAATATTGTAATCTTCGATTCGATAGTTGATTTCCATCGCTAGAGTTCGTTGCCATTTGTCTGAGTTGTCGTGAATGAGTTCATTGACGCTGCAATGTCTGCCAAGTACAACCGGATGTGCCTGACTGAATTTCATGTCAAGTTGTTCAGATATACCATTTAGAAATGCTCCTATGAGCACGTTACCGGTATCCATCATCACTTCTATTTCTGTGGTGATGTCTTCTGGATTATCTAAGCCCATCAATTTGGCCATGTCTTCAAAGCTAGAGTCATGGAACAGCAATAACGCTTCACCAGCGATTCCTGCACCAATAAATCCTTGGCACAGCCCTGAGACAGTTGAGTTTCGCTCGGTGGCTTTTAAGGCCATGGTTAATTCACTAACTTCTAGCACGTTCACATTTGGGATTGGTAATAATACAAATACATCTAGAAGTTTAGCGAGTAAGTCTGCGGCTCTACCCATAGCGACGTTAGCGATTTCTTGGCATGCGTCACGCATATCAACTTTCATCATTGGAGTGTCGTCAGCTTTATTACCCTGAGTAAGGGTTAAAATGCCGTACTCTTGTAAAATATGGCTGATAGCTTCTGCACTAACGGGTTTTTGAATAAAGTCCAGAGCACCTAAAGCTTTGACTCGCTCATGGGCCTTAATTTGAATATCACCTGACACCACAATGATCAGCGCGGGTAAATCTTGCTGTTGTACCGCTTGGAGTACTTCATAACCATCCATGACCGGCATGTTGAGATCGAGAAAGACAATCTCACCTTTACCTGCGCGAATGACCTCAAGCCCTTCGGCACCATTGGTGGCGTAGCTAATTTCAACGTCCCAGTCTTTGGGGAGAGTTCTTGCCATTTGTTTTCTGGCGAGTGCAGAGTCGTCGCATATTAATATTGGAATGGTCATTGTTGCTGGTCTTCCTTATTTCGCCTTTAAGAAAAAAACACCCATTAATGCAACCGCGAGTGGTATGAGGCGGATAGTTATAATTATAAGACTATTTACAGCGATTTTTTGTTCGTTAGCTCATTATACGTATTTGCTTACAATATTGATAACTTAGTTTTAACATTTAATTAAGTTGGTAACATTTGTATAGCTGTTACCACAATGTCATCAATGTCATATCAATCTGGCGTTATATTTAGTGTAGAAGCATGAAGATTGGATGGTTACGCCTAAATTAATACTGTATCAGGCTAACACTCAATGGAATATTGTTCAAAATAAAGCGTGGCAACATTTTGACCAATGCTGATTATTTGTCATGTTATTACTATTCGGCAGATAGTCCAGATATGTTAGTCTAAAAACTGGACTGACCAGTAGTAGGGTGCTTTATGGAAAAAGAGTTAATTAAGTTCAGGGTTGAGCATGGTATTGCCCATGTTTGCTTAAACAGACCCAGTAAAATAAATGCGCTTAATGTTGAGATGTTTACCGCGATAGATGCGCTTATTAAGCAGATCAGAGCTGATAAACAGATTAATGCGGTGATTTTATCCGGCGCCGAAGGCAATTTCTGTTCAGGCTTAGATGTGAAGAGTGTGGCGAGTTCACCCACCAGTGCCTTGAAGCTATTATTTAAGTGGTTGCCAGGTAATGCAAACTTAGCTCAGCGGGTGTCTTTGGGCTGGCAGCGTTTACCGATTCCTGTTATTGCGGTGTTAGACGGCTGTTGTTATGGCGGTGGCACCCAAATAGCTTTAGGGGCTGATATTCGTATTGCCACGCCACATTGTAAGTTGTCGATAATGGAAGCAAAGTGGGGGCTTGTGCCAGATATGGCTGGTTTGGTGGCATTAAGACAAATTATGCCGAAAGACAAAGCGTTGATGTTGACCTATACCGCGGATATTTTAACTGCTGAGCAAGCGCTTGAGCTAGGTTTGGTGACTCAAATAAGTGATAACGCTTATGAGTATGCTACGGCATTAGCTCAAAAAATTATGCGTACTTCGCCCGATGCCAATGCCGCCATTAAACGCAGTATCAATCAAAGTTGGAGTGCCTCTGTACGCAGTTTATTAGCCCGGGAATCGTTGAGCCAAATTCGATTGTTATTGGGGAAAAACCGGTTGATTGCTGCGATTAGACAAACTAAAAATCCACATAAGGCCTATCGCGTTCGTCAGTCTTGGTGGTAAGTAAATCGATTAGCATTAATGTATCAATGCAATAACTATCTACCGATAACGGTTCGGGAAAAGCCTTCAATTTGATTCAGGGCTTCTTCCCAGCCACTAGCATTGCTTAAATCTAAACTCATCTGATATTGGCGATAGTATCGAGCCGGTTTAACTTGATTGTAATTAAGTCGAGTAGGAGCTTGTTCAATCGAATTAGGGTGTGCATCAGCCGATTGAATATCGAGTATTGGAATCGACATAGTCACTAATTGCTCGGCAATTGATTTACGCTGACTTTGCGGGTCAATTAAATATTCGTACTCGCGATAAGGGTTGATGATGACCAGTACATCTGGCGTAGGAATTTTTTTTTCATAGAGCAAATTGATGATCATGCCGGCGCTGTCATCAAGCACAATCATAATCTTTCCGCCAGGGAACAAACTGGTGGTTGCGGGTAATTGATTTAGGGCTTCATTTAGATTGGTTTGTTGAAAATTTCTCAGTTCAAGTAACTGAGATGATTCATATTTAGGAATGCTTTTGTCACTACTTAATTGTAATTGTTCTGTGCCTGCTTTAGTAATTTCTTCAGGTTTAGTGGCATAGTTTGGTCGATATAAGCCTTTTGCTGGTGTGAGGCTAATACTCGCCCAGCCGAGGCTATTAATATTAGTCCGCAGATAGCTGGCTAAACCCGCGGCATCTGCATCTGTGTCTGACGCGGCCACAATCACCGCCGAGCCAAAGTGTTTTTTGCTCTGCCAAGACCGGACCAGAATTTCACTTTGTTTACCGTCAATAGTGATAAATTTTATTTCATCAGCAGATAGGTAAGCATAAGGTTGCTGCGCTTTTACGCTCGCCATGGCCATTAATAAGCTTACTGTTACGATTAATAACAGACTTAGTCGTCCTAATTGCACCATAACCTCTCAGTAAAAAACACTTAATATGATTAGCTTAATGTATAACGATGAGTAAAAACAATGCCCTGATAAACAGGGCATTTTTTACACGACATTATTGCTACAACGAGTTAAGCGTTATACGTGGCTAACAAGCACCATACGTATTGCATCAAGCTGTAATTGACTGTTGTCCATGTAGCCCGTTAATTCGACCATTTGATTACGAATATATTCTAGTTCGTCTTCACGAATGTTCGGATTCACTGCTTTTAAGGCTTCTAGTCTTTCTAATTCGCCAGTGAGTTGCTGAGTCATTTTAGCGCGGCCATCGACCACTAACTGTGCTAGCGATTGCTTGGCAAACTCTTCACCTTTGGCCAATAAAGGGTGCAAAATAGGCTGCGATGCATTAACAAGCTTACTGGCAATATGACGGTTAACCGCACTAAGTTGCTTATCAAAGCTGGCATAATCCACTTTGTCAGCCATGTTTAAGCCATTTTTATCCAGCAACACTCTAATAGGAGTGGGTGGTAAATAACGGTATAGCTGACTCGCTTTTGGCGCCGAGGCATCGGCCATGTAAATCAATTCTAAAAACAGGGTACCTGCAGGTAGTGCCTTATTTTTTAGAATGGCCACACTGGTGGTGCCGGTATCTGAGCCGGTGATTAAATCTAAGCCAGTTTGTACTAAAGGGTGCTCTTGCGAAATAAAGGCAATGTCATCACGTGCCAACGCCGTGGTGCGATCGAAGGTGACTGTGATGCCATCTTCATGCAGCCCAGGATACGTTGGGAACATCATGTGTTCACTAGGGCGCAAGATAATCGAGTTTTCACCACGATCTTCTTGATCAACACCAATAATGTCCCATAAACGGATCACTGAACCGATTAGATGGGTATCATTATCACTGTCTGACAAGCGTTTAATTAACGCATTAGCACGCTCGCCGCCATGAGAATTGATCTCTAGCAGTTTATCGCGGCCTTGCTCCATTGCTTGCTTAAGCTCTTTGTAGCGATGCTGAGTATGATTGAGTAATTGGGTCATTATCTCTTCATCATCGTCGCACAGCACGTTAATCAGCTCATCAGCAAATTCGTTAAATAACACATGTCCGCTCGGGCAAGTGAGTTCAAACGCATTTAATCCTTGATGATACCAACGCATTAATCTTTCTTGGGCGGTATCGCGCAGGTAAGGTAAATGAATTTGAATATCGTTTAGCTGACCAATACGATCTAAACGGCCAATCCGCTGCTCTAGTAAGTCAGGGTTAAGCGGCAAATCGAACAGTACTAGGTGGCTAGCAAATTGGAAATTGCGACCTTCAGAACCGATTTCAGAACAAATTAATGCCTGAGCACCGCCTTCTTCTTGGGCAAAATACGCCCCGGCTTTGTCACGTTCAATAATCGACATTTCTTCATGAAAAACCGTTGCCTGAATACCTTCGCGAGTACGTAATGCTTCTTCAAGACTCAAAGCCGTTTCAGCTTGGCTGGCAATAATCAGTACTTTTTTGCTGCGGTGAGACTTTAAAAACTCAATTAACCAATCTACTCGAGGATCAAATTTCCACCAACTAGCACTGTCGCTTTCAAAAGCTTGATACAGTTTTTCAGGGCTCAATGCCTGAGCGGCTTTATCTTGTGGTTGTTTGGCGCTGCCCATCATGGCATTGACACGTTCCGCGGTAACGTATTGTGCTGGCATGTCTTGTGGATAGGCATTAAACAAACGCTTAGGAAACCCTTTCACTGAGGCGCGACTGTTACGATAAAGAACGCGGCCAGTACCATGACGATCGAGTAATTCTTGCAGTAATTCTTGACGTGCCGCTTGCTGTGATTCGGCATCAACATCCTTTGACTGGATCAAGCGGATACTTGGCTCGATGTCTTTTTCGCTCAGCAATTCGGTTAAGCTATTAATGGCGCTGTCGGGTAATTTACTGTCTTTACTTAATGCTTCAGCGGCTTCTGCCACATCTTTATAGCTTGATTCTTCTGCTAAAAAAGCATCGTAGTCATAAAAACGATCTGGGTCGAGTAGGCGCAAACGTGCAAAGTGACTTTGATGGCCCAGTTGATCTGGTGTTGCAGTTAATAGCAATACGCCAGGGACGACTTCACTTAACGCTTCAACGATTTTATAGGCGCGGCTTGGCGCATCTTCTGACCATTCTAAATGGTGAGCTTCATCGACAACCATTAAGTCCCAATCGGCATCGACAGCTTGTTCAAGACGTTTTTTCTTACGCAATAAATCAAGTGAACAAATAACCAATTGTTCGGTATAGAACGGATTATCATTGTCGGCATAAGCTTCAACACAACGATCTTCATCAAACACTGAAAAACGTAAATTAAAGCGACGTAACATTTCAACTAACCACTGGTGACGTAGCGTATCGGGTACGATAATTAAAATGCGTTCAGCACGACCTGTGAGTAACTGCTGATGAATAATTAAACCCGCTTCAATGGTTTTACCTAACCCTACTTCATCGGCCAATAATACACGCGGCGCATAGCGACTACCGACTTCATGAGCAATCCATTGTTGATGAGCAATTAAGCCAACTCGTGGGCCTTGCTGACCGAGTAAGTCTGATGTGGCTAATTTGTGGCGTAATAACTGACATTGGTAACGTACACCAAAGCGTTCTAAGCGATCAATTTGCCCAGCAAATAAACGGTCTTGGGGCTTATTGAAACGAATATTGTGGTTCAGCATCGTCTCACGAAGACTGACCTTTTCTTTGGTTTCGCTGTGGATCCCGTGATAAATCACCAATTGATTTTTTTCTTCAAGCTCTTCAATGGTGATACTCCAACCTTCACCGCTTTCGACAGTGTCTCCGGGGTTAAAAATAACCCGGGTTAAGGGAGCTTCACTGCGAGAAAACATCCGGTTTTCTCCAGTGGCAGGAAATAGCAGCGTAACCATGCGGCCTTCAACTTGAACGACTGTTCCTAATCCGAGTTCTGACTCGGTATCACTTATCCAGCGTTGACCTAAGGCAAACGGCATCTTCTACTCTCATTTATTGCGTGAAACAAAAAAGGGGGCGTATGTTAAACCAAACCCATCCAGATTGAAATTCTAGCATTGATTTATCGTGTAGATGTTCATTTTTACACCATCTTGACATGTTAGCGTCACATTGACGTCATAGTGTGAAACAAAGGCGTTAATGATGACATTGAGTTTTTCTTCAGCCAGTGGCATATTTTATGAAGGCAGCATTGTTATGGCAATGGCCTGTTTTCAATAAAGACTTTAATTATCCCTTTAATGTTATACGTTTAGCTAAGTGATACTGATTCTATTCATTGAGAGCACTCTGGAGGCACCATGCAACAAGACGACAAAAAGTTGTTTGTACTGGATACCAACGTGTTACTGCATGAACCTTTAGCGATATATTCGTTTAAAGAACATGACGTAATTATTCCCATGACTGTGTTAGAAGAGCTCGACAGTATTAAGGACAGGAAGCGAGATGTGAGTCGTGATGCTCGGGTTGCCATACGAGCATTAGAAGATATTTTGGGGGGACCCACTACTCCGGAGCAAATTTTAAAAGGCGTTCCATTACCTAAACGCGAGGAGCATGCTGAGGTATCGGGGCATTTGTCGATTTTTCCTGATCATCAAATAGAATTTATTATCGGCTCACTCCCTGGCGATAATAACGATAACCGCATTATTAATACCGCGCTGCATTTACAAAAACTTCATTTTCCCCGCACCGTAGTGCTCGTTACCAAAGACATTAACATGCGCTTAAAGGCCAAAGGCGCCGGTATTGAGCGAGTAGAAGATTATCGTACTGATCAATTGATTGATGATGTGCGCTTTCTTGCTAAAGGCTTTTACCAGTTCCCGGGTGATTTTTGGCAAAATATCGATAAAGTCTCTACCGATCGCAAAGACCGCCATACTGTTCATCAAGTACCATTGGAGCATCTTGGTAATGAAAATTTTTATCTTAATCAGTATTTAATTGACGACAGTTCCGATTTTTGCGGCCGTGTTGCCAGTAAAACAGATCAATACCTAGAGATCATTGATCGTGGCCGCGATCGCTTATTGCATCATCAAGCTTGGGGGGTTAAACCGAAGAATATTTATCAAGGAATGGCACTTGATGCCTTGCTGGATCCTGACATCGAACTGATTATTCTGACGGGGCCCGCTGGCTGCGGTAAAACACTATTAGCCATGGCGGCTGCATTAGAGCTGGTGGTTGAGCGTAAACTTTACGACAAAATCATTGTAACTCGTAACACCCCCGAAATTGCTGAGTCGATAGGTTTTTTACCTGGCACCGAGGAAGAGAAGATGACTCCCTGGCTAGCCGCAATTACCGATACCTTAGAAGTGCTCCACAAAAATGATGTTAACCCTAGCGGCAGCGTGAACTACATAATGGAAAAGGCCAACATTCAATTTAAGTCGATTAACTTTATGCGTGGTCGCTCGATTCAAAACTCAGTGGTCATTTTAGATGAATGCCAAAACCTCACCGCATCACAAATTAAGACCATGATCACCCGAATGGGTGAGGGTACTAAGCTGATCTGCAGTGGTAATTTAGCCCAAATAGATTCGACTTACTTAACCGCAGTGACGTCAGGCTTAACCTACATAGTCGAGCGTTTTAAAGACTTTGAAGGCAGCGCTAATATTTATCTCAATGGTGTGGTTCGTTCACGATTAGCTGAATTTGCTGAGGAGCATCTGTAATCGGTTAACCAATAGAAAGCGTTATCTGCACCAAAGAAGCTGATATTCTCATACATACATAAGGTTACATTGGATAACCTTATGTATTATCAATCTTTTAAATAAGTCTTAAGGTTTGTGATGTTTACTGGCCGCAGGTTGGGCAAGTCCCTTGGGCTATTAATACATGTGCTTGAGCTTATGTTCCTGATATCATAATCAATAGTTTTATATTACCGAATTTTTTGGTGTTATTCGTTCGACAGCGGGTCTTTTTTTACGCTGTATCAAGGGTGGTTAATGAAACCGACTGAGCCAGATTTACAACTAAAATCTCCTATTCAACGTAATTATAACCGAGCGGTGTTCTACACTTATATCGGGGTAATTGTGATGGCGTTACTGACGGCAGGCATTATGTTTGAACGTCAAAAAGAGCAGCAAATTCAACAGCGAGAAGAGCAGGTTGCCCGTCATGTTATGCAAATCGACTTATTGCTCGAGTCGAGTATTCGCGCTGTGAAAAGTTTACGTGATGTGGCTGTTGATCATCTACGCTTAGGTGAGTTTGTGCGTAAACAACGCTTACCAGAATATGAAAAGTTTAACGAAGATGGCCAGTATTTTACCTTAGAACCCAATTACGCTAACAGCGGCTTGCCATTTACTAACATGGGCAGGATTACTGGTGCGGGCTCACTAGAAGGACGTAGTGAGAGCTTCTACCAAGAGTTGGAAATGCTGTTTGAGCTATCATTATCTTTCCCCGTTGCCAAAGAAGCAGCCCCTAAAGCCTCATCAATTTATTATATTTCTAAACGTCGAATGATGTCATTTTACCCATGGGAAAGTAATGACTTACGCTTTAGAGATGAATTACTCAATAAGAAACAGTTTCAATTATCGACCCCTTCAATGAACCCGCAACGCAGCGTATTTTGGAGTGAGGCCTACATTGACTCCGCCCACCAAGGCTTAATTACTACGCTAGGTTTACCGGTATATTTAGACGATGAGTTTATTGGTTCAATTAATTTAGACATGACCTTGTCGTCGTTAGATAAGCAAATTCGTACTTACTTTAAAATGCCTGGTACGGTGATTTTGCTTGATCAGCAAAACAATATTTTATCTCACAGTGACTTTGATTCTAATGAGATGAATAAGGTTTATCACATTAGCCAGCGCATTCCGGCAGAGTTACATTCGTTGTCTGAATCTGAGTTATTTGATGCCCACGAAGGCATTTTACGTAACGGCTATTATATTCACAGCGTTGCACTGCATAACGCCCCATGGCGCTTGCTGTATTTGCAAGATGAAGATGATTTATTTAAAGATTCGTGGGACAAGCTGCAACTGAGCTTTTTGTTAGTGGTGTTGGCCTTGTCACTGCTGGTCACTATTGTGCATTGGCAAACGCGTCGTGCATTCGTTAGCCCAGCTTCACGCTTGCTCACACACTTGGAAGCGTGTTCTCAAACACCAATTAGACCGCCGGAAAAAATGACTCATGGTTGGGAGCCGTGGTTTGCACTGGTGAGCCGTATTTTTGAAGAAAACCGCCAATATACTCATCATCTAGCCGAACAAAATAAACGCCTAGATAATTTAGTGGCGCGCCGAACTCAGCGTTTACGTGAAACGACTGAGCGCCGTGAACGTGAATTTGCACTATTGCGGTCATTAATCGACTCAATCCCTGAAGCGATTGTGTTTAAAGATAAAGAAGGTAAATATTTAGGCTGTAACAAATCAGCAGAAAGAATGCTGGGTTACCGCGAAAATGAGATTATTGGCTTAACCTCATCAGAAGTGGTTAGCCCAGAGCAGGGCCAGCGCATTGGTGAGGAAGATAACAAAGTATTGACCCAACAGCATTCATTACGTTACCAAGAGCGGGTGAATATTGAAGGTAAACCAGTATTACTCGATACCTTTAAACTGCCATTTTATAATCGCCGTGGCGACCTATTAGGTTTGATTTCCGTTTGGCGTGATATTACTCGTGAATACGAGGCAGCTGAACAATTGCGGATGTCTGAGCAACGTTATCATCTTGCTATGGATGCGGTAGAAGATGGATTGTGGGATTGGTACATTGATTCGGAACAGATTATTTGTAATCCGGCCTTCTATTCGATGTTGGGTTATCAAGCCCATGAATTTCCGCCATTACTCGAATCAATCGATGAATTGTATCATCCTGACGATCGTGACCGGGTGCAGGAATATCGCTCTCAGTATGTGCGTGATCCGGTAGGTACTTATGAAATTGAGTTCAGAATGCGCGGTAAAAATGGCCAGTATTACTGGGTGTTATCCCGAGGTCGCGCAGTCGAATTTTCTGAGGACGGTTGCAGTAAGCGGATGCTCGGTACTCATAAAGACATTACCCGTCAGAAGAGTAACGAAGTGGCCTTGCTCGAAGCCAAACAAGATGCTGAATTGGCCAATATGTATAAGAGTGAATTTTTGGCTAACATGAGTCATGAAATTCGCACGCCAATGAACGCGATTATTGGCATGCTGCAGTTGGCGCAACGGACTAATTTAACCCCGCAACAGCAAGATTACCTTCATAAAGCTGGTTTCTCAGCGCAGTCGTTACTGCGTATTATCAACGATATTCTAGATTTTTCTAAAATCGAAGCCGGTAAATTAGAGTTAGAAAGAGTCGCTTTTCCGCTGGATAAAGTGCTTGATCATGTTATTGATATTAATGCCATGAAAGCGCAAGAAAAAGGCGTTGAATTACTGCTGTATGCGCCAGTCACCGCAGGACTTATCCTGTACGGCGATCCGCTGCGTTTAGGCCAAGTCATCGTTAATTTATTGTCTAATGCGGTTAAATTTACCCAAACGGGTGAAGTTGAGCTGGGTTGTGAAGATGTGGGTGAGCGTGACGATCGCATTACCATGAAGTTTTGGGTACGCGATACCGGTATTGGGATCAGTAAAGATCAACAAGCAATGCTGTTTGATGCCTTTTCACAAGCCGATGGTTCAACCACACGTAAATATGGCGGCACTGGCTTAGGTTTATCGATCAGTAAACATTTAGTGTCGATGATGGGCGGCACCATGCAAGTAGAGTCCGAGCTAGGATCGGGCAGTACCTTCAGTTTTACCATTAGCTTTGAAATTGCCGAAGAACAAGTCGTCGAGCCATTAGTGGTGCCAGAACAATTAAATAATCTCACTACACTGGTGGTTGATGACAATCCAAGTGCATTACAGATTTACTCTACATTAATGACAGATTTCAGCTTTGGAGTGAATACCGCCGACAGCGGCCAAAAGGCTCTGGAGATTTTACGTAAAAAGCCGGTCGATTTATTGTTGCTAGATTGGATGATGCCAGAAATGAACGGTTGTGACGTGATTAAAGCCGTTGATCAAATGATTGAAGACGGCAGCTTAGAAAAACGTCCGATTATTATTTTAATGACAGCTTATGCAGCAGAACCATTAGACCATGAATTACAAAAAGATTCTGTTTATGCCGTATTACAAAAACCGTTCAAAGCTTCGGCCTTGTTTGATGAAATTATTAATGCTTTTGCCAAAGAGCCAAAGCTTAATGCTATGCCGGTTATTATTGAAGCCGAACCTACTAAAGCATCCGGTTTAGTGCTATTGGTTGAAGATAACTTTATTAATCAACAAGTGGCATCTGAATTACTCAAAAGTGCCGGTTATGAAGTGGTGATTGCCGATAATGGCCAAGTGGCGTTAGATGTGATCGATTCTAAGCCGTTTGATGCCGTGTTAATGGACATTCAAATGCCAATAATGGATGGATTAACCGCTACCGCAGAATTACGCAAACGTTTTAGTAAAGAACAAATGCCGATTATTGCCATGACTGCCCATGCAATGTCCGGTGATAAAGAGAAAAGTTTAGCCGCAGGCATGAATGCCCATATCACTAAGCCAATTGTGCTTACTGAATTATTTGAAACCTTATCGCATTGGATTACATATAAACACAATCATAAAGACGAGTAGTCTTTTGACGATAGGACATTACCGACAAGGAGATTAATTATGGTCCGCCGTAGTATTTCATTGGCACTGTTGCTGGCGATTACGCCAGCACCATTATTTTCTACAGCCGCAATAGCGGCTAGCGACTCAGCCCAAACAATAATCAACAATGCTGAGGCTGCAACAGGCTTTATCAATCTATTTTACGATGCTAAATCCGCTGAGTTATACCTACAAGCAGATAAACTCAATCAACCCTTTTTATTGCTGACCAGCTTACCTCATGGTGTGGGTTCAAATGATATTGGTTTAGATCGTGGCCAATTAGGCCAAACCCGCATGGTGCAATTTGAACAGCACGGCCCTTTCATTATTTTAAAGCAGCTTAATCCTAATTTTCGCGCCTCTAGTGATAATGTCGCTGAACGCCAAGCGGTTACACAAGCCTTTGCTGAGTCGATTTTATGGCGCGGTAAAGTTGTGGCAGGTAAAACGGCAATCGTTGCAATTAATGACCTAGTGATTAATGATTTGCATGGTGTAACTGATGTGTTGGCGGCAACCAATCAAGGCACCTATAGCTTAGACCGCAGCCGTTCCGTCATTTTACCGCAAGGGATTAAATCGTTTGCACGAAATGCAGATGTTGATGTTAATTTAACCTTTACGGCTAGCAAAGCGGGTAAGCAAGTTGAGCAAGTCACTCCAGACGGTAAAATGCTGTCTGTACGGGTGCGTTATTCATTTGTACAACTGCCAGAGGCCGGTTATCAAGCCCGCAATTATCATCCTATGAGCGGTTATTTGTCTGATCAATATGCCGATTATTCTACTGCGGTTGATCAACCGCTGATACAACGTCATTTATTACGCCACCGATTACAGAAGGTCACGCCTGGGGATGCGCCTAGCAAAGTGGTTAAGCCCATTGTGTATTACCTTGATTCCGGTGTACCAGAGCCGATCCGCAGCGCCTTACTCGAAGGCGCCCGCTGGTGGGAAACGGCCTTTACTGACGCTGGCTTTATCGATGGTTTTAAGGTGGAATTACTGCCCGAAGGTGCTGACCCTCAAGATGTGCGTTATAACATGATCCAATGGGTACATCGCGCCACCCGAGGCTGGTCATATGGCGCAGCGGTTACCGATCCGCGAACGGGTGAAATTATAAAAGGTAATGTCACTTTAGGCAGTTTGAGAGTTCGCCAAGATCACCTCATCGCTAGGGGACTTATTGCTGGATGGCCAGATCGTAAAGCCGCAGCCGACGCGGCAATGGCATTATCACTTGCTCGTATTCGTCAGTTAGCCGCGCATGAGGTGGGCCATACTTTAGGACTGGATCATAACTTTGCCGCGTCAACAAATGATGATGCCTCGGTGATGGATTATCCGCACCCATATGCCAGTATTCAAAACGATAAAATCGATATCGCCACCCCATATCGTGAAGGTATTGGTGAGTGGGATAAATACACCATAGCGTATGGTTATGGTGATATAAAACAAACGGATGCATTGTTAACATCGACCTTGACTAAAGGTTTTCGTTATATTGGTGAAGCAGATTCTCGCAGTGTTAGCGCCAGTAATGCATATGCCAGTTTATGGGATCGTGGTAACGATGCTGTTGCTGAGTTAGTGCGTTTAGAAACCGTGCGCCGTAAAGCGATTGACGATTTTAATTCAGATGCATTATTAGCCGATGAGCCCCATGGCGAATTAGCCGATGTGTTTGTGCCTATCTACTTGCTGACTCGTTATCAAATCGACGCCGCAGCAAAGTGGATCGGCGGAACAGATTACAGTTATCAACAAGTCGGCGCTGGTGTACGTTGGAATTATATTCGCCCTGAAATGCAATTTGCTGCACTCGATACCTTGTTGATGAGTTTGCAAACCAAGAGTTTATTAGTACCGAATAATATATTGCAAGCTTTGGTTCCTAAAGCGGGAAACTATGCTAAAACCCGTGAAAGTTTTGGATCAAACTTAGGTGTGATTACCGATCCTGCTGCGATGGCTGAAGTCATGAGCCGTCATGTTGTGACTCAACTATTAGCGCCAGAGCGTTTAAATCGAGTCAGTCAGGCCTATATGGGCGATAGTCAGCAGCTGTCGGTGGTTAAATTAATTGATAAACTTGTTGGCGCAACCTTGTACCAAGATTTACCTAGTGGACAAGGTTTAGCAGAGCAAATGCGGGTGAACACTGTGGTGATTGATGGCCTATTAGCGACGTATCATAATCCTAAAACAGCCCCTGAAGTGAAAGCCCAGTTGGCGGCAAGAGTTGATTATATTATTAAGCAGCTTAAACGCCGCAGTAATCGTGGTAGCGATTATCAATCAGCACATTATGATTGGTTATTTCAAGGGATAACCAAAGGGATGGATGACTCAAGTTATCGACTTATTACTAAGCCTGTGGACATGCCACCTGGCTCGCCGATTTAACATAGCCCATTATTTTTACGGCAAATATTTTTAACGGCTAATAAAACGCGACCCTATCGGGTCGCGTTTTAGCTTGTGGCAGCTTTAAAACATGCTTGTTATGTGGTTAAAAATATTAAAGTGGATGATGGCATATAGTTTCATCACTCATTATGCGCAACTTGATGATCAATCTCTTTAGGGTTTTTAGGATAGAAGTTATCTGCTTTACGATCGATATGGCTAAATTGACGGGTATTCTTGTAGGGCAGTTTCATGAAGCCTGAAATCCCATGACCTTGAATTTTATTGGCATGAGCGATAATACGATCTAAACAGGCCCGAAACGAAGCTTGTTTACGTGGATTTAATAACCGTAAATAGCTATGAATTTTTAAGTGGTTTGGTAGCGCTTCAAAAATAATACAACCTGTATGATGTATTTGGTTTAACCAGCCAAGTTCTGTCATGATTTCTGCTGGTAGTTCTAAGTTTTCTTCTGGATCTTTACCGTCTTCAAAGTATGAATGCAGCCGAGATTTGTCTTCTAAAGTGGGCACATCACCGACTTCAAAAGGCATTTGCAGTTCACCGGTTATTTTATATTGGTGCTCGGTGCTTTTTCGCTCAAGATGCAAGGTATCTTTAGCATTGAAGAAACAAGCTTTAAATACTCCGATTCGTTTAATTCCCCGCGCCATAGTGACCATGTTATTCACCGCTAATATTAACGGTGCTTTGCTGTCGGGATCGTAAATGGCTAAATTGGAGTCAATAAATACCCCTGATTCTTGCCAATGGATCACGAGACCACCGACAATCGGATACTGTGCTAAACGGCCTACTGCAGCAATAAAGCCTTTTTCGGTATCAGCCATACCGGCCATAAAGTTACGATAATATTTATCCAGTTGCACATCATCCATTTTAGCAATGGGATCTTGAGTATTGTGCTCTTTTAAAAATGATTTTCGTGAACTATAACTCACTGTTTCAACCGTTTTTGAGCGCGGTTGGGCCCACACTGGAATGTCGGGGGTTAACGGCGGAGTCGATAATATCGGTAAATGCATTCTATGGCTGTGACGCAGACTTTTGAGGAAATAATCACCAGCAAGATTGCGCCGTTCTACATCGTCGCTGAGCATTGCATCGAGTGTTTTTGCCAGTTCTATGGGCAATCCTATGCTGGTGGCTGGAATGACTTTAGTGCCGAAACGACTGATTTGGCCTGATGCGAGTGCATACAGGGTTGCCGCTGCGCCTTGCTCGTCAAATCTTGGTGTTGATAATGCGCCACTCAGTTGCTCGTCACCAATAAAGTAAACATCTCCCATGCGAGCATTGGTATGCTGCTGATCGCTGGATAATAAGGACATAACATTGTCATCAACCGCGCGGTTGTGTTCATCTCGCTGAGCAAATACCGCAGACCCCCAATCGATTAATGATAGCTTGTCGGTTTCAATATCATAAACTAAGTTCGATGGCTTAATATCGCCGTGTACTAGAGGCTTGCCTTTGCGCAGATAATATAAAATATTAGCCAATTGCCTGGCAATACTCACCACCATTACAGGGGGTAAGGCACCTAATCGCTGACAAATTTTGTCTAAATCTTCGCCTTGAGCCCGCTCCATGACTAATATTCCCTGCTTACCTACGCGTTCAAATTTAATCGCTCCAGGCACGTTAGGATGATGCACTTGGCTGAGCATATAGGCTTCTTCTTCCAGCCTATCTTGAACACTTTGGGGTAAATTTACTCTTGAGAATTTAAACACATGCGACTGGTTAAACTCATTGACTCCTGCAAACACAAAACCATAAGCGCCTTTACCAATAAATTCAATTTGTTGATATCCCAGCTTGCTGAGCTGTTGCTTACACAGACGAACCCATGCTTTATGCTTACGGGCGTCATTAGCGCTTAGCAGATAGATAGACTGCTCTTCGTTAATATAAAAGTGCTGCAGCTGCGGTGTTTGCAAAGGTTAGCCTCCATTGACTGTTAACTCATTAAACCTTGATTAACCTTACGACGGCAAGTGCTGGTTATTTAAAACATGTGATTCCATTGATATATCATAAAGTCTATTTAACCTTTTTAGCTGCAAATCACTCAAAGAGCCCATATCAGTCGCTATTTTTAATTGATTAACAGCGGCTTCCTATCTAAAAAAATCCGATATGTAAACCTTGACCTATATCAAATCAAAATGAATCAACACTGGGTATTATGGTTGCAGCAGTTAATGAATGTTTTTTGTGAGAGGTTATATGCATAATATAAATAAAGCTGAATTAATTCAGTTGTTTAATTTTCCTCGGCAGCGAATTTTACAGTCTATGGAAGTGACCCATTGTCCGCATGCGGTATTTTTTAATCAAAGTGATGAGCAATGCATAACATGTCATCAGGGTGAAGAATGTGTGTGGATTAATCATAATGATGAAATGGTCGCACTTGAGTTGAAGTCAATCGACGAATTAAAGCAGCAATTATTAATCGCAGTTGATTACATCGATTCTAATTTAAGCCCACACCATATGTCGCGAAGAAAGTGCCAATGTGAAAACTGTCGTTGGTTAAGGCAAGTACAAATGACTCTAGACGGCAAAGCCTAGGTCGCATATTGCTAAATCAGTAACGGCAGTTGCATCCCTTTTTTTTAGTCTTTAAAGTAGCCTGCACAACACTAGCAACTTGACTGAAGAATAGCATTATGGAACCCAGCTTTTGGCATGAAAAATGGCAATTACAACAAATCGGTTTTCATCTAAACCAAGTGAACCCATTTTTAGTAAAATATTGGCCGCATTTGGGCTTACCTGAAAATAGTGAGGTGTTTGTTCCTTTATGTGGTAAATCGTTAGATATGTTTTATTTGGCCGAACAGCGTCATACGGTGTTGGGCTGTGAATTAAGCTTAATCGCGGTAAAAGATTTTTTTACTGATAACGATATAGTGTATCAAGAGTCTCGTATTAATGATCACGCGGTATTCTCTGCCGAGCAAGTGACCTTATATCAAGGTGATATTTTTACTCTACCGTCCCAATTAACATCATCGATTAGCGGCTTTTATGATCGCGCTGCACTGATTGCTTGGCCTGAAGAAATGCGCCAACAGTATGTTCATACACTAGCTGCACTAGTGCCTGCTGATGTTAGTGGTTTACTCATTACCCTTGATTACCCACAAGAAACCCTAAAAGGACCACCGTTTGCTGTGAGTCCAACCTGGATTGAAACCTACTTAACAGCTTATTTTACGGTCGAGTTACTTGAGTGTGCTGACGTGTTGGCCGATAACTCTAGGTTTGTTTATAAACAGGTGCCTTGGCTTAATGAAGCTGTGTATAAATTGACTCGAAAATCATAACAATGCCCCCAAAAACCTACCGATATACTCTGTAGGTTTTTTAGGCTCAATAGTTTGTTAAGCCATTGCAGTGGAGAGCATAAGGGTTATGCTCTCAGCGTTATCGGTGGACACAAATCGATTTCAGCGTCGGCATAAATTGCCGCTAAATGTGCCAGCTCACGGACCGAGTCTAGCTGCACAGGCAGAGTAAAAGCATAACTAAGGCCAAACCAAGGGTTAATAGCAACAGGCTAAGTCAGCTATTTTCTGTAGGCTACCACATGAATAATCAAAGGATCCGCAATGAATTTCAGTGATAAACCTGACCGCAGATGGTCAAAAGCCCATAAATGGGAAAAATACAAAGGTACAGATATATTGCCTATGTGGATTGCTGATACTGAGTTTCGCTGTGCTGAACCTATTTTATCTGCCTTACATCAGCGCATTGATGATGGTCTGTTCGGTTATACCTCACCGGCTCACGATACCGATGCCTGTGAGGCCGTTGTGGCGTGGTGTCAACGTCAATATAACTGGAAGATTGATCCCAGTTGGCTAGTGTGGACTCCGGGTGTAGTGCCGGCGTTTAATGTGGCTCTTAAAGCATATTGCCAAACAGGGGATACGGTTATCGTACAAACACCCAATTATCCTCCTATATTAGCTGCAGCGGGTATTAATCATCTCAACCGAACCTGTATAGGTTCGATAAAAGTGGCAGGGCGCTGGACACTCGATTTTAATGCCTTAGAAGCGGCGGCCGCGGATCCCAAAGCCAGCTTATTTATTATGTGTAATCCAATGAATCCGCTTGGAACAGTCTTAAACCAAGCAGAACTCGACACAATTGCAGCAATATGCACAAAGCATGGCGTCATGCTGTGTTCGGATGAAATACACTGTGATTTAATTTTAGATGACGTGCCACATTTACCTGCCAGTGCGCACCCAGAGTTGGCTGAGCATTCAGTGACATTGATGGCCGCGAGTAAAACCTTCAATATTGCGGGATTAGGTACGTCTTTTGCTATTATTCCCAACGCAAAATTAAGAGCAGCCTTTAACCATGCCGCCCGTGGAATTATGCCATCGGTCACTGTGACAGGCCTTACTGCCACCAATGCAGCCTTCAGACATTGTGATGAGTGGCATCAACAACAAGTGGCTTATTTAACAGAAAATCGCGATTATTTAGTCACTGAAATTAACAAAATCGACGGTTTAAAAGCTATCGCACCCGCGGCAACTTTTTTACTCTGGGTTGATGCCAGCGGGTTGCAAGTTACCGATACGCAAGCCTGGTGTGAAGCCAAAGGTGTCGGCCCATCAGCGGGCAGAGACTTTGGTGATAAAGACTGTTTTCGCTTGAACTTCGGCTGTTCACGAGATTATTTAGTCGAAGCCATTAAAAAACTGCAGGGCAGAGACGTTTAACCGCCGGCAAAACTTTTGTTTTTTTACGGGTAATATCCATATAAAGTAAAAAAATTGACCCTTCATCCAGTAGTTACTCGTATAAATGTAGAATAAGAATTAAGGGAACGTGTTCCACGATGACATTACCTATACAAAACGCTCAAGAAATGGCTAAACGATCGACAACGTTTGTTGACTCTGGAGCATTGCGCAGAACCCCTAAACTCAACAGTGGCACCGTGGATGATAAGCGCCAAGAAATAGCGCTTTACTTCACCAACACCTTTGATACCTATACGCAACTGTTTGATTGTTTGCGCGATGATGCCGGTTTTTATCAAAAACCTATCCCCTTGCGCCACCCGCTTATTTTCTATCTTGGGCATACGGCCACTTTTTTCATCAACAAGCTACTATTGGCAAAGCTGATACCTGATAGGATTAATCCTCATATGGAATCAATTTTTGCGGTGGGTGTTGATGAAATGAGCTGGGATGATCTGTCTGAAGACAGTTATGACTGGCCCAGTGTTGCTGCGGTAAAAGACTATCGCGCTAAAGTACGTGCCACAGTATTAACATTAATTGATACCTTGGACCTGGTGCTACCCATTGATTGGGACAACACCTGGTGGCCTATCGTCATGGGTATTGAGCATGAGCGTATCCACCTTGAGACGTCATCGGTACTCATTCGCCAACATGAATTGGCCAAAGTCCAGCCATTACTTCAGTGGCAAGCTTGCAAAGATACTGGCCAAGCTCCAAAAAATAAACTTATCAGCGTTGCCGCTGGCTCAGTAAATCTTGGCAAATCACTTGATAGTGTCTTCTATGGCTGGGACAACGAATATGGCCAACATCAGGCAGAGGTCGCTGAATTTAAAGCCAGCCAATATTTAGTCAGTAATCAGGAGTTTCTCGAGTTTGTTGAGGACGGTGGATATGAGCAAAATCGTTTCTGGAGCGATGAAGGCCTGGCTTGGCGGCAATTTACTGAGGCGAAACACCCAGCATTTTGGCGTTGGCATAATGGCTGGTATTTGCGCTTGATGACGGAAGAAGTTGATATGGCTTGGGACTGGCCTGCTGAAGTTAACTACCATGAAGCGAAAGCGTTTTGTGAATGGAAAACAGTAGTAACCGGGCAACAAATTCGCATGCCAACTGAAGACGAATGGTATCGCTTGTGTGCACAAGCGGGCGTCGAAGAGTTGGGGAATAGTGCCGCCAATGCTAACTTGCATCTTGACCATTTTGCCTCATGCTGCCCGGTAACGCGCTATCAACATGGTAATTGGTTTGATGTAGTGGGCAATGTATGGCAATGGACCGAAACGCCGATTTACCCGTTCGATAACTTTAAAGTACACCCATTGTATGACGATTTCACCACGCCAACTTTTGATGGTAAACACAACCTGATCAAAGGTGGCTCATGGATTTCAAGTGGTAATGAAGCACGCCTTAGTGCACGTTATGCATTTAGGCGTCACTTTTTGCAGCATGCAGGATTTCGCTATATTGCCTCTGAAGTGGAGGCAACGTCTCATAAGGCTTACTACGAAAGTGACCAGTTGCTGTCAGAATATGCAGAGTTTCACTTTGGTGACACCTGGTATGGCGTAGATAATTTCCCTAAAGCCTTAGCTGATATTGCACTTGAGGCAATGAAGGGTAAACCCACTGTTAAAGCCCTTGATCTAGGCTGTGCCTGTGGCCGAGCAAGTTTTGAGTTGGCGCGTCAGTTCGATGAAGTAGACGGTATTGATTTTTCTGCCAACTTTACTCGCCTAGCGGCTAAAATGGCACAGCAAGGCGCAGTGCGTTATGCCCGAGCGGAAGAAGGCGAATTAGTGAGCTATCATACTCGAACCCTGCAAGAACTAGGGTTGGAAGCTTATGCAAACCGTGTCGCATTTCATCAAGGTGATGCCTGTAACCTCAAACCCCAATTCACTGCTTATGATCTAGTGCTAGCAGCTAATTTGATTGATAGGCTCTACCAGCCAAGCCGTTTTCTGGCGGATATGGCACAGCGCATCAATGATGGCGGTTTGCTTATTATTGCATCGCCTTACACTTGGCTGGAAGAACATACACCCAAGGCAGAATGGATAGGGGGTTTCAAAAAAGATGGTGAAAACTACAGCACGTTAGATGGCTTGAAAGATCAACTATCAAGCCACTTTAAGTTGATCGGTGAGCCGCGTAAAGTGCCGTTTGTGATCCGTGAAACTCAGCACAAGTTTCAGCATACCTTGTCTGAACTTACGGTTTGGGAGCGCTTGCCTCGCTGATAAGCGCCTCAATTTCCTCTGCAATCAATTTGTGGTCTACCAGTTGTTCAAACCAGCTGGTGGCCACAATGTCGCTTTGCAATCCAAGCAAGGTTCCCAGCACTATGCCGCGATGTACGTTGTCGCCGCCTAAGTTAGTATTCACTCGCAGTGCTTGCCAAGGATCATGTTGGTATTTACAGGCCAGATACAAGACCACAGGCCAAGAATCTGAAATATAACATGCCCTTGAAAACACTTGGCCGACTACCTGACTGTCGGGCACATTACGTTTTAACAGACCGGCTAAATGAGTACTCGTTAAGCCTTTACTTGCTTCAAGTAAAAGTGCTTTAGCGCTGGCCTCATCCGGCCCTTCAATCAGAGCACACAAGAGTTGTACGTAGCTATCACACACCTGCATTAAGGATTCATCAGGATGGGTTAAGGCCAGATGCGCTCGGCAGGTAATCTTTATTTCGGCTTCGCTTATGCCCTTAAGTCGTTCTGAAAACACCAAAGGCGCTATGGTTACCAATGCACCAATGGATGCAGTGTCGTGAGTTATCATGCCGCAATTTTCAGGCTTGCGTCCCTGTGCTAAGTTAGCAAAAAATCCTCTATGGTAGGACTCTGCATAAGTATCGGGATGAGCGGCGGGAGTCATTGTCATAAAGTCAATGTAGGCATTAACAAATGCTTGTCGGTCGTAGCGTTGTGGCGAACTCGCCAGAGTGCGCATCAGTACGCGAGCGCAATGGGCGTTAAGGGTATTTTCACCCGCCTGCATGCCTTGATGATAATGCACATTCGGTCTGTCCCAAAACTGCGCCTTATCTTTTAAAATAATATCGCCTATTACTTGCGGCGGCTGATCTTTAGATGCGTGTCCCTTAGACGACCGATCATTGGATTGTCGCCCTCCTTTATGTTTTGAGTGCAATGACATAATAGATGAAGGGTGAAACTCAGGTGCAGCTTCAAAGCGCTGAATACCACCAGTAAAAGCACGCTCGATTTCCATTGGTTGATAATACCAATGCACTGGCATGGCTAAAGCATCAGCAATAAAGCTTGTTTTAAGTGCCCAGGTAACGCGAAGTGGCTGAGAAGGGTTGTGATTCATGGTAATGCCTCTTTCACATGGTAAAAAAAGAATACGTATCTGCATTAGATACAGCAACAATAGATAACCAATGGATAATTTTTACGATGTGAATATTAATTAAAACGTATATGTTCATACTTGATACGTGATTTATACAAAACTAGACGTTTTTTTAAGGCAATAGGTTAAATTTATTTCGCAAGCATAATCTTCACCCCGACAAGTACAACCGCTTTTTGAGTGTGTGGAAGATATAGAGGACGTAACAGATTATGTACAGCAATCTATGATGATATATCTGTTGATTTGGCTTTTGCTTCGGGGCTAAACCATTGCGGCTAAAAGATGAAAGGTTTATTTTTGATATCCTGCTTGTTTATAGTTTACCCAATTATCTGTACTGATATACTCAGCTTTATCTCAATTGTTACCATAATGTGTGCCAATGTCTGTAATCACTCCCAACTTACCCCGTAGCCCTAGTTTTTTGCAGTCTCTTATCTGTTTTAGCGTGATTATCATCACCATTGCAGGTGGGCTTTTTGGTCTAGGGATCAGCCTGCATACATTGATGTTCCTGTGTCTGTTGTGGATAGGCCTCAACGCTTTTAGTCTTGGTTACGGCTATATACATATACGTGAGTTGATGACTAACGCCCTCACTAGAGCCATGCCTGCCATCTATATATTTATATTGATCGGCATGGTGATTGCCAGTTTTATGCACAGTGGCACCATCGCCACGCTGATTTATTATGGCCTTAGTTGGCTGAGTCCGAGTTTGTTTCTGGCTGTCGGTTTATTACTGTGCGCCTTGATGTCGCTAGCAACTGGAACATCTTGGGGTACCGTCGGCACCTTAGGCGTGGTTTTTATTGGCATTGGTTCTGCCATGAATATTCCCCTGCCTTTGGTTGCAGGTATGATTGTCTGCGGTGCCACCTTCGGCGATAAAATGTCGCCGATTTCAGATACCACAAACCTCGCCGCTATGAGTGCTGGCACCGATCTTTATCGACATATTTATGCCATGCTGTTCACCACAACGCCGACCTTTATCCTCACTTTTTTAATATTTTTAGTGATCGGATTGAACTATGGCGAGCAAAATATAGACTTGGCAGAGGTCACTTCAATTCAAACAGCACTTGCTAACAATTACAGCCTTACGCCGCTGATCACCTTATTACCCCTGATTTTACTCGCGGTACTGAGCATTAAAAAAGTGCCCGCTGAAGTGACTATGTCATGCAGTATTATACTTGCTGTGTTAATTGCGATTTTTTATCAGCAACAAAGTGCTATCTCTGTGCTAAATGCGCTGTGGGAAAATACGCCCGAATCAACCGGTATTGCCAGTTTAGATGCTTTGCTTGGTCGCGGTGGCATTAGCAGCATGAGCTGGACCTTACTGCTGGCGTTAATGGCTATCGCGCTAGGCGGAATTTTGCACGGCGCGGGATTTCTCAGCGCACTATTAGCCGGTATTATAAAAAGAGTGCAGCGCACCGCCACCCTTATTGCGACGACGATTATGTCCGGCTTCTTAGGTAACATTGCTATGGGTGAGGCTTATATTTCGATTATTCTAAGTTGCCAACTGTTTAAGCCCAAATATGAGCAACAAAATGTAGAGGCAGCCATTCTTTCGCGCTCAGTAGAAGAAGGGGCCACTATGACCACAGGCCTTATTCCGTGGACCACGGCCGGTGCCTTTTATACTGCCACGCTAGGGGTAAACGTACTTGACTACGCACCCTATGCTTTTTTCAACTACCTTAATGCCATCATAGCAGTGGCAATGGCCGCCTTTGGCATTGGTCTTCTCAAACCAAAAACCAAACCTGCGCTGACGTAAAGGAGATTAATCTTATATCAGTGAGTAGGGCTTTTAGGGTTAATACTGTAAATCTGGTCAATGCTTGAGTTGAATCGACCGCTGGGGTGTTTAACATGTATTGTAGAGAATATGGATTATTCCTCTTAAGCGTCACAGTGGCCTTTTTAATATAAAAGGCCTATTTTACGTTTGAAATATACAGGCTAAATAGTCAAACTCAGTTAACGTTAAGGGTGAGTTGTCTTACCTCTCTAGTGGTTCGCCCACTGTTTTAATGATGTTCACATATCCAATAAAATGACGTTAATCCATAACCGAAGAGTTAAATATTAGCGTTCAATAAGCTTAATTAGCGTCACAATGCTAATTTTATCTCTGTCTTTCATGCGGTTTTATGAATCCAATTTAACTCAATAAAGCCTAAAATATCCTCTGTTAAGCACAAGTCTGATTTTGCATAATATGGGTATTTTATAATGTTTATTTTTAATGCTACTAGCTAGACTTCGTCTTCAAAAATGCTTTCAATGGGTAAGTTAAACAATCTGGCAGCTTTAAAGGCTAATGGTAAACTGGGATCAAACTTACCGGTTTCGATCGCATTAATGGTTTGCCTAGAAACATTAAGTAAATCAGCTAGCTGTGCTTGGGTAAAGCCTTGCTCTGCTCGGAGCACTTTTAAGCGATTTTTCATTGGTACTTCCTATGACCTAGAATTATGCCAACTAAATAGCTTAGGCTCATGATAATGACCAAATGTGAAATCTCAGCATGACCGCTTATTAGGTTAGTGGTGTCTAAATTTGAGTAGCTTAAACCAACTATTAACCCCACCCCTAGACTGAGTCCCATCGCATGTAATTGAATTTTTTGCTGTAGCTCATCTAGGCCAAGTAGTTGGCGGCGGTTGGCCATAATCATCCCAATACCAATTATAAAGTTAATCCCAATGGCCAGAGCTGTGATGGCTTGTTGTTGCCACAGATATATTGGGCCAAAGTTTGCTATGGCCATAGTGATCACCCAAGCGAAGGTCCACTTTGCTAAGCGAGCAGTGTTTTGTTTGTTGGCGTTTTTCCAGTCTCGTGGATCTGATTGTGATGACATGATTAATACTCCTTTGGTCGTGTTTGTTTGTCATTAAGTAAAGTAAGCTTGACTTAAGTTAACGCAACCTCACAATAAATGTCAAGCACGCTTTACTTTTAGTCGTGGCTTAAATTGATGATAGAAGCAAAACCCTTAACTAAGCATCACCTTGTGTCATTCGAGTGATGAATGAACTTATTTATGGTTTTTAGCGAATGAATAAATGAATAAATGAATAAATGAGTGATTAAATATGAATGTAAGCGCATAACTGAGGGCACTTTTAGTTGCAAGTTTAGGCGCTATCACACTTACATCATGATGATTTTTGTATAGTGCTAAGTCACTCATGAGCCTCTGTGTATTTATATTGGACTAAAGTGTCGACTATCTTGTTGATATACATAGAAGTGTCTATGAGTATAATCGCCAAATAGCCAGTAAAAATCATTTTAATCAATTCACCTAAATTGAGTAGGACAGCTATCCCCATGATAACTAAAATTATATTAGACACAGATCCCGGTATTGATGATGTATTTGCGATTCTATTTGCCCAAGCGCATCCAGCAATTGAACTAAAAGCGATCACCACGGTTTATGGCAATGTGACCATTGAAAATGCGACCCATAATGCGCTTTATCTTAAGCAAAAATATCAGTTACAGGCTGATATTGTCACAGGTGCGAGTAAACCTATCGTACGATCTCCGCTAGGACCTACAGTAGTTGTTCATGGCGAAGGTGGTTTTGGTGATGTCATGGTTCCTTCTGAGGTCGAGGGGCAAGCGGATCCTCGTCCTGCATATCAATATATTATCGATACAGTAAAAGCCGAGCCAGGTGAAATTACCTTGGTAGCTATCGGTCCGTTAACTAACCTTGCACTCGCGCTTCAGGCTGATCCCACGATTGTTGATTTAGTTAAACAAGTGGTCATCATGGGTGGGGCCTTTGGTGAGAACAATCACAGTGGCAATGTGACTCCATTTGCTGAAGCCAATATTCATGATGACCCTCATGCGGCTGATATGGTTTTAACCGCCTCTTGGCCTGTGGTAGTGATTGGTTTAGATGTCACCGAGCAAAGTTTCTTTACCCGAGAGTATCTTGATAAGTTGCGCGATGATGCTGGTGAGGTAGGCCAGTTTATTTGGGATATTAGCCGGTTCTATTTACGGTTTTACAGTGAAAAAGTTGGCCTCGAGGCTTGCCATGTACACGATCCATCAGCGATTGCCTATGTGATTAATCCAACGCTTTTTACTCTTAGAGAAGGGCCAATACGGGTCGTGACCGATGGAGTCGCTGAAGGAATGACTATTCAGAAATTAGATAGCCGTGTGTATCTGCATGATGAATGGATGAGTAAGCCCTCACAAAAGGTTGGTGTTGCAGTAAAAAATCTCGAGTTGTTGGAGTTATACCGCAGCAGTATCATCGAATATGCCGCACGCTTGAAACCATCCAGTTAGTGAATTAACGTAAAAGTGCAGTTGTATTTACTCAGATAACGGTGCTGTTATTGGCTGTTTTGTGCCGGCTGAGCCACTGCGATGTAAAAATTGCATAGCATGCAGACTCGTTATATTGGGTGTAACCCTCGCGACTTTTAGTTAGACGTTAGCTTATGCTGCAACGAGGGAGGCTAAGCGTTATGTGCTGGCCTCCATAGCGCTGAAGACTAACCGCCCAAATGCTAATACTAGCGCTGTAAATGAATTTCCTTCACAGGACATGGGATAGTAATGTTTGCTGCCGTTAGCGCCTTCATAATAGCTAAGTTAGTGTGATATTTTTCTTCATAGTAACGTTGTGTTGGCACCCAATAGCGTACGCCAATCTCAATACCGATAGCATTAAAGCCATTGATGCCAACCAAGGGTTTCTTTTCTTGATAAATCGCAGGTGAGGCGGCTAGTACAGCGTTTATTAATTGGATAATGTGATCGGCATCGGCTTGATAATCAATATTAAATTTATTCTCAACCAGCTTATAAGCGAATGAGTTATGTAAAATCTCGCCAATAATATGTTTGTTGGGGATGCTGATCTGCTCACCTTCTTCATTCGTTAAAATGGTTTGGCCTAATTTTATTGTCTCGACAACACCACTAACATCCTTAATTTCAATGGTATTGCCCACCACAAAAGGGCGGGTAACAATAATTGTAACGCCAGCAGCATAATTAGCTAGCATGCCCTGTAATGCCAAGCCTGCACCTAGAGAGGCGGCACCAATTGCAGCCACCATAGGTGTTACGCTAATTCCCAGTTTGCCTAAACAAATTACCGCGACCATTACGATAATGATTATTCTGACTAAGTTTGAGGCAAAATTACTGAGGGTGATATCAATGTTATGTTTTTGCAGTTGAGCGGCGACTATGCTGGCAGCTTTACTGGCAAGCCAAAGCCCCAATAAGAAAATAATAATTGCGCCTGCGATTTGAAAACTATATTCAATGACAAACTCAGTGATGAGACTATAAACATTTTGCAGTTGTTGGAGCTCTTGATCTAAACTGGGTTCGTTCATTTAATGTTCCTTATTGAAGATCATTGAGTTGATATCAACCTAGATAATAACAACTTTTCATACTCAGGGCTAAATCTGAGGCGAGTGTAAAAGCCATCATAGTGAAATATTTTACTGGCTTCATGCGCATTATCTTCACGAATGACTATACTTTTAGGCACAAAAGCGAATCAATTATGCGGATAAGTGGGTTGGCAATTTAGACATTTTGATTAAATTGCTTTAAAGAATAAAAAACTACACTTTCTGCATAAAAATTCGTTGCGTAATGATTAGAAATATCGTTTACTGCGCATGTTTTTACACAATAGCATTGACACTTTTTTCGCCCAACTAACAGGAGGCACTGGCCTAATGAGCCAATTTCAATCGATTGATGTTGCAGATTATTATGACAAGGACACGTTTGACCGCATTAAGGCATTTGCTGAAGATAAGCCAACGCCATTTGTCGTTATTGACACCCAAATCGTTGCGAAACAATACGATGATATGGTTACCAATTTTCCTTTCGCAAATATTTATTATGCGGTTAAGGCAAATCCGGCCAAAGAGATTTTAACTTTATTGCGAGATAAAGGTTCAAACTTTGATATTGCATCCATTTACGAACTTGAAATGGTGACGTCGATAGGCGTTTCTACTGATCGTGTTAGCTACGGCAACACTATTAAGAAACGTGTAGATGTTCGCTCTTTCTATAAGCAAGGCGTTCGTATGTTCGCTTCAGATTCTGAAGCTGATTTACGTATGATTGCTGAAGAAGCCCCAGGTTCAAAAGTATATGTACGTATTTTAACTGAAGGTACCCACACCGCTGACTGGCCTTTATCGCGTAAGTTTGGTTGCCAAAATGAAATGGCTTATGACTTATTAGTGTTAGCAAAAGAGTTAGGCTTACAACCTCATGGTATTTCGTTCCATGTAGGTTCACAACAACGTGATATCGGTGCGTGGGATTCTGCTATCGGCAAAGTAAAAAGTATCTATGACCGTTTAAAAGAAGAACATGGCATCGTACTTAAAATGATTAACTTAGGTGGTGGTTTTCCTGCTAACTACATGGATAAAACTAATGAGTTAGGCATTTATGCACAGCAGATTAAGCATTTCCTAGAAGAAGATTTTGGTGATGAATTGCCTGAAATCATTTTAGAACCGGGTCGTTCATTACTTTCAAATGCCGGCGTATTGGTGTCTGAAGTGGTCTTGATTTCACGTAAGTCGCACACCGCTTTAGAGCGTTGGGTATTTACTGATGTGGGTAAATTCTCTGGTTTAATTGAAACCATGGACGAAGCCATTAAATTCCCTATCTACACTGACCGCAGAGGGGAGTTAGATAAGTGTGTGATTGCCGGACCAACCTGTGATAGCGCTGATATTATGTACGAGCATTACAGTTATGGTTTACCGGTTGATCTTGCTATTGGTGATCGCATGTATTGGTTAACTGCAGGTGCTTACACCACCACATACTCGGCAGTCTGTTTTAACGGTTTTCCGCCACTTAAAGATTATTACCTTTAACTGATTGGTTTTAGATATCATTCTTTGTAAGACAAAAGGACGCTAGTGCGTCCTTTATTTTTATCTGTGACCTGAACTTAGTTTTATTCCTGATGGCTTTTTAACATCTCAAATATTTGTTCTTTAAGATGTAATCGCTTAGTTTTCATTAGTTTTAGCTCTGGTGTAGCATCGCTGCTACTGTGTTTTTCTAATTCGGTAATTTCTGCATCAAGCTGATTATGTTCATTAAATTTTTTTAAAAAATGATTATCAGTTGTTTTAAGTGTTGTAATTAAATCTCGGTACTCTGGAAACATACGTGACTCCTTATAAGTTAAGTTGACAATGCCGATCTCATATCGAACAGATTAATGGCATTATGGTAATTGACATTGATTGTATAAAATCATGAGTCCCTGCAGCAGTATCAACAGCTCTTCCAAAGATGGCATATATTAAAGCGACTATTGTATGTGCCTGACAATCTGTGATGGTGGTTAGCTTCAGCCTAGAATCATTGCTGTTAGGTTAACTTGATGTAAATCACGTTAATGCTTTTTGGGTTAGATAAATAGATTGTTGTTTATGCCTGTCCTCCATTATGCTGAAGTCCATGTATTTGGTGGGTTATGGTCATTTATTAGTAATAATTTAACGAATCAATATTATCTATTATGAATTTATATGTGATCAAGTTAACCTTATCGTTCGAAAGACTAGGTTAAAGTCTGTGATATAAGAATTTAATATTCAAAAATGAAAGGGGTTTTCATAATGTCCGATGTATTTCACTTAGGATTAACTAAAAAAATGTTAGATGGCGCAACCTTAGCAATCGTTCCTGGTGATCCAGAACGTGTTAAGCGAATTGCCGAGCTAATGGACAATGCAACATTCTTAGCAAGTCATCGTGAATATACTAGCTATTTAGCTTATATCGATGGCAAAGCTGTGGTTGTTTGTTCAACAGGTATCGGCGGACCATCAACGTCTATTGCAGTTGAAGAATTAGCACAACTAGGTGTAAGAACATTCTTGCGCGTAGGTACCACTGGCGCCATTCAACCAAACGTCAATGTAGGTGATGTTATTGTCACCCAAGCTTCTGTGCGTTTAGATGGTGCGAGTTTACATTTTGCACCGCTTGAGTTCCCAGCTGCAGCAAACTTTGAATGTACTACAGCTATGGTAGCAGCATGTCGTGATGCAGGTGTAGAACCACATGTTGGTATCACGGCTTCTTCTGACACCTTCTATCCAGGTCAAGAGCGTTACGATACTGTGTCTGGTCGCATTACTCAGCGTTTTGTTGGTTCTATGAAAGAATGGCAATCAATGGGCGTGCTGAACTATGAAATGGAATCAGCGACACTATTTACTATGTGTGCGACTCAAGGTTGGCGTGCAGCATGTGTTGCGGGTGTTATTGTTAACCGTACACAGCAAGAAATTCCTGATGAAGCAACAATGAAGAAAACTGAAGTGAGTGCCGTTTCTATTGTTGTCGCAGCAGCGAAAAAATTGCTAGCGTAAGTTAACGCTTTTAATCAGCGATTACGTAAAAATACGTATTAAAAAAGGTGCCCTAGGCACCTTTTTTGTTAGCTGATTATTATCAATTGCTACGCGGATTAGAAATGATATTGTGCAATGATTGAATAGGTATTTTGATCAATACCAGCAACACCATATTTACTCTGCCAGTAATCATATTCAAAACCGACTAGCAGCTGGTTTTGTTTGTGATCACCAAATAAACTTTTGCCTAAGTCATATTTGATTTGCGGATTAATGTGTAGGTTTTCGTCATAGCCGTTATTGTCGGCAGAAAATACCCAATCAATAAAACCATCAACAATTATATTGGCATTACCGATAGGCATGTCGATTCTAAATACTGGGGTGAATTGCCAACCATCACTGATATTACCATTGCTTATAGCATCACGGCGGTAGGTGTTTAGCTGTAAGTAGCTAAAAAATGGTACGTCAATATCTAAACCAATACCATAAAGCATGCTGTTAACTGGGCCTTCACCTTCTTCGAAAGTCAGTGCTAAAGAGACATCTTTTATCGCACCAAAGCCAACTGGCTGACCTAATATTTTGCTCGCACTAAAACGCGGTGAAATTTCGCCATAAGTGGTGCTATCAACACCGTTATTATTGCCATTAAAATTAATAAAATCTTGGAAGACAAACCAATCGCCATATTTCCAGCCGCCAGCGGTTTCCAGCGTAATAGTGGTTTGCCTTTCTGATGGTGCTAAGTCATAGTTTTCGCCATGCAAGACAGTTGCGCTAACATCCCACCATTGCACTAAATCATCAGCAAAAACATTTTGAGAAAGTATAAGTGTTGCTAATAGGCAGATTTTTTTCATTTTTCTTCCGGTTAGTTAAGTGGCCAAGTTCGCCATAATGGAGCATTTTAGAGTTAATTGTAGCTCGCTTGAGTGTAAATTTGTGAGCTATTATTTCTGTTGGTGCACAATGGGGCGCAATATATTCAATATTGTGATAAATCACAATTAAAACTGAGCCAAATATACAGATTTCATTGTTTTCGTGGTTAATATAATAATGTAATGCTTAATAACACTGCCAATATGATGTGACACACAGCGGTGATATGTTTGCACTGTTATGGTGAAGGGGACGTGTCATTTTTATACTGGTCACTGAGGCTTAATTCACTAGCTATATAAGTTAATGTTTTTACTTTATCTGCAGACAATGTTGAGTTGATGAGGTGCGTATCATATTTAATAAAACAAGTTAATTGACATAATATGTCGCAATGGTTCATAAAGCTGTTATAGTAAATTTAAGGTCATTCTCATTGTATGGAGGATAATATGGAATTTTCAAATCCCATTGCAGTCTGGCTAGTACTTGGGCTGTTATTAATGCTCTCGGAAATTGTCATTCCTGGGGGCATTGTTATTTTATTGGGTGCGGCTTGTGTTATCGTCGCATCAGCACTGGCTATTGGCATTGTCGAAGGCTTGGTGCAAAGTCTGACACTATGGTTTATGGCCTCTATGGTGCTGTTATTGAGTTTTCGTCATGTGACCCAACGTTTGGTCGGAGGGGATTCTCATGTGGATAATACCGACGAAGAAGTGGACCTCTATAACCAGGTCGCTATCGTAAAGCAAGCCATAGGCCCAGGTCAAAAGACCGGTAGAATTAGCTGCTTAGGCTCTAATTGGACTGCATTAGGTGATGGTACTCTGATAAAAAAGGGCACCAAAGTTAGGATTATTTGTCGGGATAATATTGCTTTTGTTGTTGAGCCTATAATTGATTCAGTATAGTGATTTTGAGTATTGTGATTTGTACTTAACCAACATTTTTATTTAATAAACTAATAATATAGTGCTGTGATAGCTATTAAGCGTCATCTAGGAAAGTCAGATTAAAAGGGAGCAGATATGTTTGTGTTAACCATTGTTTTTTTATTTGTATTATTCATTTTGTACAAATTAATGTTAATCGTGCCAATGCGAGAAGTACATGTCATTGAGCGTTTAGGTAAGTTCCGTACCGTACTCGAGCCAGGGTTTCATTTTCTTGTTCCGTTTGTCGATCGCGTTGCTTATCGACACGACACGCGTGAAGAAGTGCTTGATGTGCCACCACAAAGTTGTATTTCAAAAGATAACACCCAATTAGAGGTTGATGGCTTGGTCTACCTTAAGGTGATGGACGGTAAGCTTGCCAGTTATGGTATTGAAAATTATCGCCGTGCAGCAGTTAACTTAGCGCAAACCACTATGCGTTCAGAAATTGGTAAGCTGACATTGACACAAACGTTTTCAGAGCGTGACAGTTTAAATGAATCGATTGTGCGTGAAATTGATAAAGCATCCGATCCTTGGGGGATCAAAGTCTTACGCTATGAAATAAAGAATATCTCACCTTCGCAAAAAGTGATTCATACCCTTGAAAAACAAATGGAAGCTGAGCGTCGTAAGCGAGCTGAAATCACCTTAGCCAATGCTGAAAAAGCGGCAATGATTAATATGTCGCAAGGCGAACGCCAAGAAGCGATTAATTTATCTGAAGGTCAAAAACAGAAACGTATTAATGAGGCTTTAGGTACCGGACAAGAAATTTCGATTATTGCTAATGCCAAGGCTGAAGGCATGGAAATGATCTGTAAATCTTTAACGGTTAATGGTGGCAATGATGCAATGAATATGCTGTTAAAAGAGCAGTTTATTGGTCAAGTTGGTAAGATTTTATCTGAAGCTCAAGTCTCAGTGGTGCCTGCAGAAATGGCTAAGTTAGAAGGCTTTTTTGAAGGCATGGAACAAGTGACTCATGCCGTATCCAATTCATCAGAAAAAGGAGCACGCTAATGTCGTTTAATGGAATTGATACCGATCTTATCGTGATGGCGATTTGGGGCATTATTTTTGCTATCTTTGTGCTGAAATTATTTCAATCTATTTGCCTGGTTCCGACAAAGTCAGCTTATATTGTTGAGCGTTTAGGTAAATATCACAGTACTTTAGATGCAGGCTTCCATGCTCTGATCCCCTTCTTTGATAAAGTGGCTTATATCCACGACTTAAAGGAAGAAACCATTGATGTACCGCCGCAAGAGTGTTTTTCCAGTGATGAAGTGAATGTTGAAGTGGATGGGGTGATTTATATTTCGGTTACCGATCCCGTTAAAGCCAGTTATGGTATTACTGATTACCGTTATGCTGCTATTCAGCTAGCCCAAACAACAACACGTTCAGTGATCGGAACCCTAGATCTAGATCGCACCTTTGAAGAGCGTGATGTGATTTCAGCTAAAGTGGTGGAAGTGCTCGATGAAGCTGGTTCTATGTGGGGGATTCGCGTTCACCGTTATGAGATTAAAAATATTACTCCACCTGAAACGGTTAAAAATGCCATGGAAATGCAGGTGAATGCCGAGCGTGAGCGCCGGGCATTGCTGGCTAAAAGTGAAGGTGATAAGCAAAGCAAAATTAACCGTTCAGAAGGTGTGATGGCGGAAACCATTAACCGCTCTGAAGGTGAAATGCAACGCCGTATCAATGAGGCCGAAGGTAAAGCTCAAGAGATTTTGACGTTAGCTAAAGCGACGGCTGAATCAATTGAGCGCTTAGCTGTGGTGATTTCATCTGAAGGTGGGCAAAGTGCTTTGCGGATGCAACTCGGTGAGCAATATATGAGACAACTCGATGGCTTAAGCAAACCTGATAGCCGCATTGTGTTACCGGGTAACTTAGTGAATTTTGAATACTGGATGGACAGTATTGGCTTGAAAGACGATCAGAAATAGTGATCTCGGTTAAGCGCTCTTGATCGCAGGGCAGTGAACATTGACACAAAAAAGGTTAGCAAATTCGCTAACCTTTTTTTATGGCTTATTACATATTACCGTGAGTTGTTTAGTACTCTAATTCGCCGCCATTTCGGTAAACAAATGCTCGCAAAAGGCTTTGGCCACGGAAGATTGAGGGCTTTTGGTGGAGTATACCAAGCTGATATCAGCAAAGCCGATGCTGTGTTGCGGTAAAATGTTAATCAATTGCCCCAGCTCGACAGCTTCATCAGCGATCACATGTGGCAACAATGCGATACCCGCTCCCGCTAAACAGAAGTGATACAGGGAGTTAAAATCACTGCAAATAACTTTGTAGTGCGTGGGCACATTAGCGTGTTGAAAATGCCAAGTTTGCTCAAGTTGGCCATGGGCATCTCTAAAGCCCAATAAAGAGTGATATTGCAGATCATCGGTATTCTCTATCAGTGATGATTTTTCTAAATAACCTGGGCTAGCATAGATTTTACGCTCGAAGGTTGTCAGTTTATGAACCGCAAGGTTGGCCCCATTGACCTCATTAGCATCAATAATCACATCGAGTCCCAAGCGATTGAGCTCTTTGCTGCCAGCGGAGACAATTAATACTTCTAATTGCACTTGCGGATAAGCATGAATGAAACGAGCGATATATTTATCCATAAGCTTGTCGACAAACGGCAGTAAGCCAATGCGCAACTTGCCTTGCACTTCGTCATGACGATGTTTGAACACATAACCAGCATGATTTAATTGATTTACTAAAGGTTCGATTTGAGCAAGGTATTGCCGACCCGCGGTGGTTAAAGTCATTACTCTTGTGGTGCGGGTAAATAAAGGTGCCCCGAGCTGTTTTTCTATTTCCCCAATACGACGACTGACTAATGCTCTGCGAGTATCAAAAGATTTTGCAGCTTTAGAAAAACTGCCTAACTTTGCTACCGCAATGAATAACTCTAAATCTTTGATATCCAATATGACAACCTATACAGCTCATGCTGTGGGTAATAAATGCATTTTTAATCGGCTTGAGTATTAACAAGGATAGTAAACAGGTTACTTAAAATAAATGGTCCTAAACAAGCACAATTACCCAGCTTATTTACCACAAGTATAAAAAATCAATCTACTGTTTTTAGTCATCTATTTAGTGCGTTTTAGCAACTATCAGAGCTATTGGCTAATACTAAAATTAATTAACACCTTTATTTGTATAGTAATTTTCGCTTACGACTTTGTCAATTTAGGCCTCATTGTCGCAGTTAAACATCACAACCCGATGATTTTAGTGGCTTTGATATTACTCCGCTGACTAGATTATCTCAGCCAGAGCAGTGAATTGTTGTTATAAAATAGCTGAAGTATTGCACGCCATTAAGCCGCTATTTAAGATATAATGTCCCGCAGATTTCTGGGAGGAAGAATGGACGTATCATCATTATTAGACGGCCTAAACGATAAGCAGCGTGAGGCAGTCGGCGCGCCACTTTCAAATATGTTGGTGTTAGCGGGTGCCGGTAGCGGTAAAACCCGTGTATTAACTCATCGTATTGCGTGGTTAATGCAAGTAGAACAACAAAGTCCATATTCTATTTTGGCAGTGACCTTTACCAATAAAGCCGCGGCAGAAATGCGTGAACGGGTTGAAAAGGTTGTGGGCACAAACATGGGGCGCATGTGGATAGGTACATTCCACGGTTTAGCTCACCGCTTACTTCGCACTCACTATCAAGATGCCAATTTACCGCAAAGCTTTCAGATTATCGATTCAGACGATCAGTTGCGTTTATTAAAACGTATTCTTAAAAGCCTTAATTTAGATGAGAAGCAATATCCTCCTCGTCAGGCCCAAGGCTATATTAACGGTAAAAAAGACCAAGGTTTACGCCCTAAGCATATTGATGCGGGTGGTTTTCCGATTGAGCAAAATTTACTGAATATTTATAAGGTTTACCAAGAGTCTTGCGATCGCGCGGGCTTGGTCGACTTTGCTGAGATTTTATTGCGTGCTCACGAGTTATGGCTCAATAAGCCACACTTACTTGCCCATTACCAAGAGCGCTTCCGTCATATTTTAGTCGATGAGTTTCAAGATACTAACGCGATTCAATATGCGTGGATCCGGGTGTTAGCGGGTAATACTGCTAATGTGATGATAGTTGGTGATGACGATCAGTCAATTTACGGCTGGCGTGGTGCGCAAATAGAAAACTTACATCGTTTCTTAAAAGATTTTTCCGGTGCGACTACCATTCGTTTAGAGCAAAATTATCGTTCAACCGCGAATATTTTGAATGCTTCTAACGCGGTTATCTCTAATAACCCTGACCGTCTGGGCAAAGAGTTATGGACTGAAGATAAAGATGGTGAGCCGATTTCGGTTTATTGCGCCTTTAATGAGATGGATGAAGCCAAGTTTATTGTCGGTCGCATTAGCGACTGGCATGACAAAGGCGGTAGTTTGAGCGAATGCGCTATTTTATATCGTTCAAATGCGCAATCACGGGTATTAGAAGAGGCTTTTTTACACAAAGGGTTAGCGTACCGTATTTACGGTGGTTTACGCTTTTTCGAGCGCCAAGAAATTAAAGATGCGATGGGCTATATGCGTCTGATTAATAACCAAAATGATGATGCGGCATTTGAGCGTGTGGTGAATACCCCTGCTCGTGGTATCGGCGATCGTACTTTGGATATTATCCGCTCAACCGCAAGACAGCATGAGCTGACTCTGTGGCAAGCTTGCGTGAGTTTAATTGAAGAAAAGGTCCTTGCTGGACGTGCGGCTAATGCCATCAATGGCTTTATGGAACTGATTATTGCAATGCGTACGGATACGGCAGATATGTTGCTGTACCGTATGGCAGATAGCGTGATTGATCGTTCTGGCTTGCGTACCATGTACGAGGCTGAAAAAGGCGAGAAAGCCCAAGCGCGAATTGAAAACTTAAATGAATTAGTCACAGCCGCGCGCAGTTTCGAAATGCCTGAAGAGCTTGAAGACATGGGCGAGTTAAATGCCTTTTTGTCTCATGCTGCATTAGAAGCTGGCGAAGGTCAGGCTGATGCCTTTACCGATGCCGTTCAGTTGATGACTTTGCATTCTGCAAAAGGGCTTGAGTTTCCAATGGTGTTTATGGCGGGCGTTGAAGAAGGATTATTCCCGAGCAAGATGGCATTAGACGAAGGCGATCGTTTAGACGAAGAACGCCGTTTGTGTTATGTCGGTATGACCCGTGCCATGCAAAAACTGTATATCAGTTATGCTGAATCTCGTCGTATTTACGGTCGTGAAGATTATGCCAGCCCATCGCGCTTCATTAATGAGATTCCTGAAAAGTTTGTTGAACAAATTCGCATTCGTGCGCAGGTCACGCCATCAATTAGTCAGCGTTTCCCTGCTCGTGCAGCAGCGGTTACTGTAACTAAAAAACCTCATGGTTTTAATGATACAGGCCATAAAGTGGGTTCTAAAGTGAAGCACTTTAAGTTTGGCGAAGGGGTTGTGACTAGCTTTGAAGGTTCTGGTGAAAAAGGCCGTGTACAAGTTAATTTTGTCGATTTTGGCAGTAAATGGCTGTTAGTGTCATTAGCAAAATTAGAGCGTTGTTAAGGTGTTTCGCTGGCAAAATCAGGGAGAGATGAAACCAATGTTATTGCAAGACAAGCTGCATGCTTATGCGCGACTGATGCGGATTGATAGACCTATTGGCACCTTACTTCTGCTCTGGCCATGTTTAATGGCCTTAGTGTTAGCTGCTCAAGGGTTACCAGATATTAAGGTGCTGGTGATTTTTGTGGTTGGCGTAGTCATTATGCGTGCTAATGGCTGCATTATTAATGATTTTGCTGATCGCAATTTAGATGCTCATGTTGAGCGCACCAGTATGCGTCCTTTAGTATCGGGCGAAGTGTCTGTTAAAGAGGCGCTGAGCTTATTTACTGTCTTAGGTTTGCTTGCGTTTAGCTTAGTGTTATTACTCAATCCATTAGTCGTGCAGTTATCTGTGGTCGGGATTGTGCTAACAGTGATGTATCCGTTTATGAAACGGGTGACCAACATGCCACAGATGTTTTTAGGTATTGTGTGGAGTTGGTCTATTCCGATGGCCTATGCCGCTCAACTTGGTGAAGTGCCAGTGGAAGCTTGGTGGTTATTTATGGCGAATTGGTGTTGGACGGTAGCGTACGACACTATGTATGCCATAGTCGATCGTGACGATGACTTAAAAGTCGGCATTAAATCAACCGCCATCTTGTTTGGCCGCTTTGATCGACAGATTATCGGCATATTTCAACTTGCTGCCCTAGGGTGTTTTGTTATGGCTGGGCTGGTGGCCGATCGTGGGGTTATTTATGGCTTGGGCATTATCAGCTTCATTGGGTTTGGTGTGTACCAGCAACGATTAATCTTTGGTCGTGAACGTGCACCATGTTTTAAAGCCTTTTTAAATAATAACTGGGCAGGCATGGTAGTGTTCATTGCACTTGCACTGGATTATATGATTTAAGGTTTGTGGTTTATTACCTTGTGGCAGGGATGCATGAAAACAACTGTTTGGTTAATCGTCGCGATAATGTGTTGTTGGTTATCCCTCGCCAGTGCGTCAACTCACAATGATGCTGTACTGGCTGGCTTACCAAACAACACTGCTGATGTGCATTCTTCTGCTGCGCTAGTTAATATTCCTCGTACCCGTCAATTTGTGCTTGAAGATGGTGATCGCCACTATCAAGTGATGATCAAATTGCCAAAAGATTATCGCCACAATAGCACTCATCGTTACCCTGTCGTCTATATGACGGATTCTATGTATAGCTTGCAAGTGGTGTCTGGTGCGACGCGATTTCCAATGAACACCAATATGATGCAGCAAGCTATTTTAGTCGCTATTGGCTATCAGAGACCAAGTAAAGGTTCGGCGAGTCGGATCCGCGACTATACCCCAAGTCACGATGCGAGTTGGAAACTACCTACTGGCGAGGCTAAGCGCCACGTTGCCTTTATCAGCCAGGTTGTTATGCCCTTTATTGAAAAAAACTATCGAGTCGACACCCAACAAAACACCTTTGTGGGTAATTCGTTAGGCGGGTTACTCGGCGCATATATTTTATTAGAACAGCCAAAGCTATTTGCGTATTACGTGTTGGGTAGCCCATCTCTATGGTTCGATAATAAACAATTATTGCAGCAGTTTGCTCAGCGTTTCCAGCAAACGTCAGCAATATCTGCCAAGGTGTTTATTGGCATTGGCGAATTAGAAAAACCACCTTACACCCATGATGGTCATCAGATGGTTACCGATGCGCGCGCTTTTTTTAAACTACTCCAATCTCACCCTTCTGCTCAAGCAGGTACATTACAGCTTAAATTTTTGCTCATCCCTGAAGCAGACCATTCAATGGCTTTTCCAACCACGGCAATACACGGTTTATCTTGGCTGTTTAAACGAAGCATCTAGCTAAGTCCACTGTCGATCCTTTATATCCTGTAATCATTTCCTGTAACCATTTTTGTGGCAATCAATCTGCGTACAATGCATTTTTGCTGATATGTTAATAACTTGTTTTATTTTTATTTACCCCCATATCAATTTCTACAGTGCAGCATTAATTAAACTGAGATTACCCAAGGATGAGTATTGAATGAGAGCAACAGTTAAGTATCGGTTAGTTTTTTTAGTGTTAATGCTATGCAGTTTTTTCTTAGGCGTTCAGTTAACCCCAGCGTCGTTAACGAGCCATGCTGACAAGTTGACGCTGGGTATTATTTCAGCGCTTTATTTTGTGTTGCTACCACTGTGTTATTGGTATTGCATTATTAAAATGGGCGCCCAGAAACTGTGGAAAATAATAGTTATTTTCAGTTTAAGCAGCTTGGTTGCACGGCTAAGTTTTCCTGCAGAAATTGCCCATTACTTTGAGTTTGTGGCCTGGCTGCGCTACCCAATTATTGCCGTGTTATTAGTGATCCAACTGTACTTAATTGTCAGCGTAGCTCGTGGCTTGATTAAGGTACGAAAGTTAAAGGGCGATCCTCGAGTCGGTGCGGTGGAAACCTATCGAGATGGTGATGATAAAAGCTTAACTATCGCGCTTATTATGGCCAGTGAAGCGACTAACTGGTTTTATTCTATCCCATGGTTTTCACGTCATCATCCACCAGTAATTGCCAATATCAATCTTGTTAGCGCTACACGCTGGCATGTGTGGTTAATGCTTATTGGTTGTGTTGGTGCGTCGAGTCTGAGTTACGTATTACTGGCATCGTGGAGTGAGTGGGTGGCGATTATTGTCTCAAGCATCATTGCCTATACCTTGATGTCTATCGTGGCTAACCATCGACTGTCACGCTATTACTCTTTATATTTTATGCGAGACAACCTAGTTATCAATAACTCCTTGTGGGGATTTATGGTGATAAGCATGGCCGATATAGCCAGTGTGACACATCAAGAATCAATCGAATTAAATAAAGATCAAGCAGAAACGATTATGATTGGCCGCGGACAATGTAATGTCATTATTACTCTAAACCGTGCGGTTATTTATCATGGTGGTATGGGTCAGTTACCTGAACCGATGAAAACGGTGTATTTGAGTGTGGATAGTCCGCAGCGGTTCATTCAGGCGCTTAACAATAGTAGAGTTACTGTGGCTGAGTAATCTTCAAAAACACATAAAAAATGCGCTGATGAAAGCGCATTTTTTGTGAGTAAATCAGTACTGGCGAACTAAGCCCACGAGCTAATTTGTCGATTAGTCTCGCACTAATGTGGTTAAGTCAGCCGGGCGGTAATAAACTGACTTTAATACCTTACCTTGACGAACCACTTTACCGGCCATATCAACGTCTTTAGCGCATTTAGCGATAATAAACTCACCTTTAGTACTACCAACAATTTCAACACCTTGTTTGGCATAGTGGGCAATGGTTTCAGCTAATTCTTGCTGGTTGCGGCACACTTTGCTCATGTTGCTTGAATGCACTTCATTCCAACATTTAATAAAGTCTATTTCACGGTTCTTAGCCACGTTAAGCAATAAATCGACAAGATAGCTTATCTCTAAACGATCGCTTACCTGAGTCGCTCCTAAGTGCACTAAACGGCCCATTAACACGTAGACAGAATCAACAATAGCATCAGCTTGTTCAATACGAGAATCCGCTTCGGCAAGCTCGGTCATTTCTTCGATAATCAGTGATGTATGCAAAGTGTCTGCTTTGTGATCAAGACTGGTCTCGTCGTTGACGGGTAAGTCAAATGTGCTGCGAAACTCAAAGATATCGCGGTATAAGTGATCGTAAATCGGTTGAGTTAATTGGCTGAGTTGCATGGGCTTACCTGCGAAAAATAATGTGAGCTAATTTTAAAGAATTGATCAGCAGAATACAAAAAATTGCCTAATGTTTTTTGCAGTAGGCAATCATTTTTTATACTCTGAAAGTATGGCGGAGTTCTTTGGCTTTATCTGCGTGAGTTTTAATATTTAATGCAGCAACTTCAATCACATTTAAGCTTGCCAAGTTACTGTGGCTTAATTCTGTAATCGTATGGATATTATGGGTTACCTCTGCGGTAACCCGTTTTTGTTGCTCTGCTGCAACAGTATTTTGTTGTGTAAACTGGTTTATCTCATTCACGCTTTGATAGATATCTTCAAATTTTGTCGAGGCAAATCCTATGTCCCTTGCGCACGTATCAGCCTGAAGTTTACTGGCTTGCATTTCGTCGGTCCAATTAATAAGCATAGCATGCATAGATTGCACGCTTTTAGAGATGAGCTCTGTTGAGAGCTGAGTTCTACTTGATAAGGTTCGAACTTCATCTGCTACGACGGCAAATCCACGCCCCTGCTCGCCAGCACGTGCGGCTTCAATGGCAGCATTAAGTGCAAGCAAATTAGTTTGCTCAGCAATGCTTTGAATTTCTTGCATGGCATTAGAGACATTATCTGCTTCTTTATTTAATAAGTGCGCATTCGATGCCGCTGCCGAAACTGAAGTCGCTAATCGCTCAATACTATTACGGTTAGCGTGCATTTCCGTTCTACTTTCAAGACACACTTGCTGTGCCTTGTTTACATGATCTGAGGTCGATATCGCATGTTGGGCTATCTCTGCAACAGAGGAGTTCATCGCTTCAATTGCGCTGGCGATTTCATCAATTTTATTTTTTTGTTGCTCAATACTATGATTAGCTTCTTGAGCAGAATGAACCAGTTCATTGGCGATATGATGTAAGTTGTTACCTTGATCTTGTGAGCGACCAAGTACCCCTTGCATTTTCGCCTGATTCAGAACCTGTTGAAATTCCAATACTGAAATACTGTCGTTACCACAATAGACTAATCGACTGACTGAATCATATTGTTGTTGATATTGGTTGATCTTATTCGGCAGTGAAAAGAGTTCTTTGGTAAATAATAGTGTATTAACCAGTGCTAAAGAGAAGATCACTGCTGCCATGGTCCAATTAAAAACTACACCACAGCCAATGATTGCAGCCAAGGTTATTGACGCGCCTAACCAGCGTTTATGTTGGCTAGTCATGACATAACTGGCCGTTTTTCCTTGTTTTATTTGGCTGTAAAGTTTTTGGGCATTAGTAATGTATTCAGGCTTTGCTTTAATGCGTACCGATTGGTATCCAGTAATTTGGCCCTTTTCATACAGGGGAGAGACAAAGGCATCAACCCAATAGTAGCTTCCATCTTTACAGCGATTTTTAACAATTCCACGCCACGATTCACCAGCTTTGAGTTTATCCCATAATTCTTTGAAAGCTTCTGCTGGCATGTCGGGATGTCTGACAATATTGTGATTATGAGTGACGAGTTCTTGCTCACTGAACCCTGAGATTTTAATGAACGTCTCATTGGCGTAAGTAATGATGCCGCGTTTGTCTGTAATTGATACCAGCTCGTCATTAGCATTAAGACTGACTTCTTTATCGATTACGTCCTTGTGTCTCATGGGCATACTTCCATTATTGTTCGACTTTTAACGGGAAAGTCATTGTGCTGCTTTCCTCACAATTATAGTGGATATCAAGATATAGATCATATTAGTAAATAGCTATTATCATTACCAGAGATTAAATAAATATTTAATTTGGCAATAAAAAAACCGACATATATGTCGGTTTTAGTATTGAGCTATGGATTCAATTTTGCATAAATGCTGGTATTGAAATTAAGCCTATTTTATAAATGCGAAAGCATCACCATACAAATGGGCTTCTTCAATCCCAAGCTCACGGAACAATTCTCGTGCCGTGCCAACCATATCAAAACGGCCAGCAATGTAGATGTCGTAGCCATTCAAACTGACAAAGTCCTGCTTAATCTGCTCGAGTAAATTGGCTTTTTTACCTTCCCAGTTACCGTCAGCAAGTTCTACTACTGGAATAAACTCTAACCAAGAATGCTCGGCGTGCCATTGACGGGCGATGTCTTGATAGTACATGGCTTCTTCGTTACGGCAGCCCCAATACAATTTAGTCTGAATGGTTTCGCCGTTGGCAATCTGTGCTTCAACGATACTTTTGATATATGAAAATCCAGTACCACCCGCAATTAAGATCCGCGGTCTGTGGCTTTCGCTACGTAAAAATGCGTCGCCAGCAGGTGCTTCAATATCAATATGGCTTGCCGTTTGTAGTCGTTCAACGACTTGCATGGGATAACTTTCACTCACAGCTGCACCAATATGCAATTCTATTAAGGCCGCATTTGGGGCAGAAGCAATGGAAAAAGGACGTTTGTCTTTTTCACCCATGACCACAGATAAGTATTGGCCAGCTTTAAAATCAAAGGCTGCTTCGGGTTTAAGGAACACTTGATATACAGCGTCATTAAACGGGGTGACTTTTTCAATCTGACAACGAATCGTTTTCATCTAACGTCCTTTAAACCCTTTTATAATTTTTTATCAATCAGTTAATTATAGCTATTTACGACCTAACCGGATCACTATGGTTACAATGTTGGCACATCTTCTATGCCGAGATCATCCCAAATTTGGTCGATTCTTTGTTTTGTTGTCTCATCCATCACAATGGGAGTACCCCATTCTCTGGTGGTTTCGCCTGGCCATTTATTGGTGGCATCTAAACCCATTTTCGATCCTAAACCGGCAACGGGTGATGCAAAGTCAAGGTAATCGATAGGGGTATTATCCACCATCATGGTATCGCGAGTAGGATCCATCCGTGTGGTAATAGCCCAAATAACATCCTGCCAATTACGGCAATTGACATCCTCATCAACCACAACAATAAATTTGGTGTACATAAATTGGCGAAGGAATGACCATGCTCCCATCATCACACGCTTGGCATGACCCGGATATTGTTTACGGATTGAAATGATTGCCATACGATAAGAGCAGCCTTCAGGCGGCAGATAAAAGTCAATAATTTCAGGGTATTGTTTACGTAGGATAGGAACAAATACTTCATTTAATGCCACGCCTAACATAGCCGGTTCATCTGGTGGACGGCCGGTATAGGTACTATGATATATGGCATCTTTACGGTGAGTAATATGGGTCACGGTAAATACTGGGAATGAGTCTGTTTCGTTATAGTAACCCGTGTGATCGCCGTATGGACCTTCTACTGCGGTTTCATCAGGATCGATATAGCCTTCAAGAATAATTTCGCTGGTGGCTGGTACTTCAAGATCGCAGCTAATGGCTTTACAGACCTCGGTACGTTCGCCGCGCAACAAGCCTGCAAAGGCATATTCACTCATCGAATCTGGCACTGGGGTTACAGCACCCAAAATAGTCACAGGATCGCTACCTAATGCCACTACGACAGGATAACGTTCACCTGGATGAAGCTGTTTAAAGTCTTTAAAGTCTAGGGCTCCGCCACGGTGGTCCAGCCAGCGCATGATCAGTTTATTTTTACTTAATAACTGTTGGCGATAAATACCTAGATTTTGTCTTTTTTGTCGCGGCCCTTTGGTGATGGTTAATCCCCAAGTGACTAATGGTGCCACATCGCCTGGCCAGCAGTGCTGGATTGGCAACGCGGTTAAGTCGACATCATCACCGCTTTTGACTACTTGCTGGCAAGGTGGATTGCGCACTGTTTTCGGCGGCATATTTAACGCTTGCCTAAACATTGGTATTTTAGCTATGGCATCTTTAAAGCCACTCGGTGGTTCTGGTTCTTTTAAGAATGCTAATAATTCACCGACTTCACGTAATGCTAAAGGGTCATCTTTTCCCAATGCCATAGCAACACGTTTAGGCGTACCAAATAAGTTAACCAGTACCGGCATGGTATGGTTGGTCGGATTTTCAAATAACAGCGCGGGGCCACCTGATCGTAAAACTCGATCAGCAATCTCTGTCATCTCTAAATGAGGATCAACAGGATAGCTAATGCGCTTTAACTCTCCATTTGCTTCTAAATGATCGATGAAGCTGCGTAAATCTTTAAAACTCATGTTTACCGCCTGTAAATCAAATCCAAACCACTATGGCGCGCACTATAGCATTTTTCTAATATAGGGTTAAGCCATTTGATAGACCTATATTGTTGATATCGACTTTAGTGATACTTAGCGTAAACTGGATGTTGTGAACCAGATTGTGGAGGTGACTTATGTGGGTGAACAAACCGTGGGTTTTGATGCCGTTATTAGGGCTTAGTGCAAGTGTAACCTTAACTGTGATGAGTTTGGTCAGTGCTCAGCCGCTGTTAGCGAACGAGTATTCTCAGCGTGTTTCTCATTCTGTCGGCTCTCAACATAATAACCATCGCCAACATTATAATCATTATCGACATCGTGACCCTTGGCGTTGGGGGATCGGTTGGGATCAAGGCTGGAGAGGTAACCAATATTGGGGACCGAGTATTGGCGTTAGTTGGAGCAATGCTAATAACTTGCGATACAATTCGGTTTGGAAAAATAATGATTATCCTAGTCGCCAATCTGGTTTTTACCCCTATCAAAATCAGTTGAACGCAGTCTACCAGCCACAAGCTATCGAGGTTTTAGAGCCTGTTGCAGTCGCGCCACGGCAACAAACTACAACTAGCATTCAATATGCTCAAGGTTTGAATCATTTACCTGAAAATGCCAAAGTGATTCAGCGTGAAAATGGCACTGTTTATGAGTGGCAAGGGGTAGAATATTATTTTGATTGGAATACTCAAACCTATGAAGTAGCCAAAGCGGATACTCGATGATCATCAGTATAGAAACAAAATTCAGTCCTGTGGTCAGCCTTAGCTTGATACATAGCCGTATCAGCCGCACTGATAAGTTCACGACTGTTTAAACCATCATCAGGCAGTACACTAATACCAATACTCGCCCCAACTTGTAAAGTGTGCTCGCCGATGGTTATGGGTTGCTTAATACTGCTCAATAATTGCTTTATTTTGTTTTTGATATCGATAGGTTCGGTGATCATATCGAGCCAAATGATAAACTCATCGCCTCCCAATCTACCGACAATATCAGTAGTACGCAGATTATTAACCAAACGATTAGCGATGGTCATGATCACTTCGTCACCAATGCTATGACCCAGAGAATCATTAATCTCTTTAAATTTATTAAGATCTATAAACAGTAATGCAGCTTGCTGTTCTCCGCGTAAATCACGTGCTATTGCGGCATCAATTTGCTTAATAAATGCGCGGCGATTATAAATCCCCGTGAGTTCGTCATGTTCGGCTAAAAAAATAAGCTTATCTTGCTGTTCAATTAATTTGCGGGTTTGAATATCAACTTCTTGTTTCAATTTTTCTTTTTTTATCGTGATTTGGGCTAATGATTGTTTCATCTCATTAAAATCATCAGCGAGTGCAGATAATTCGTCGGTATCAAAAGAATTAATTTGACTGACGAGATCGCCTGCTGCGAGCGCTTCCATACCGATCCTGAGTGAGGCGAGCCCTTTCTTAAACCTAATTAGTGTCATAATAGACCAAGCTGTTACCATAATCGCTAACAGAAATAAGACCATTCCGACCATTAATAATAATGTTTGTTGTTTTTGACTCGCTTTTTTTATCGAGAATTGATGAAGCCGAAACATTTCTTCGGTCATTTCTTCAATAATCATGCTGTATTTCGCTTTAAATAATCGTTCAGCAGTCAGTGTTGATGCCACATTAACTTGTTTGCTGTGGAAGTCATGTTGAGTATTAATCAGTGATCTTATATTGGTATTTAATCTATTGATGTTGCTAATGATGAGTTTTTGCTGTGTCGCCCACTGAATATCTTCTGAGAGATCTTTGGCCAATTCGGCTTGGCGCAGATTAAGCTCTGAAAGCCCTCGATCATCGCTATACTCTTGGTAAAGCCATAGCTGACTGCGAAGACTATCAATGCTGACTTGCAATTTCATTGAGTAATTGAGTTGCCGGTATATTTGTTGTTGATAATGGTGAGCTTGTATCAGCGATAAACCGACGATCAATGTCAGTAATGAGCAAAGTGCAGCGGTTAGTTTAAGACGCTTAGATAACATCATAACTTACCATCCTGCCTCTAAGCTCATGAAGGTTTCAAATAATTTGCGGTCGAAAATCTGTCTAAAATCGACACTGTTTTCTTCATCTACCAGTTGATTATCAATAGCCCATTGGCTTTGAGTTTGGAGGTTAGAAAATAGCGCATTGCTGAGTGATAATCTAAAAGTATAGTCATTCCATGAGTAACGGAGTTGCGATGGATCGATATTCAAAATACGACTAATATTTTGCTGAGCAAGTTCTGGGTTAGTGTGGATATAGTCAGTGGCATCACTAATTGATTTAAGTATAGCCAACCTTTCTGTGGTGGATAACGTCGTCTCTTTAAGCTCAATTAAGTTAAAGGATAAGTGATATAGGCCGCGGCTATTAATGACGCTGGTATCTGAGGTTACTTGTTGTGTTAATAAATAACTTAATGGCTCCCAAGCTGAAATAATATCAACCTCATTATTTAATAATGCTGGAATAAGTTCATCTGACCGCAAATATACTCGCGTGATAGGCTGTGCCGTTTTATTGTACATGATCAGTAAACTATCAAAGAAAAACTCACTAGCGCTGTCTTTGACTATGCCTATTCTGGCGTGCTGCAGGTTATTCAGCCGATGATATTTTTGTGGCATTAAACTGAGTAATTTAAGATCATTATCTGATTCCACAAAGCTAGTTAATACTGAAAAGTTGCTCTGTTTAAAACTATTAAACATGACGACAGTTTCCGAGGCGGTAGCCAGGTCGACTTGCTTATCATTAAGGGCGTTAAAGCATTTTACCCCGCTGTCGTATTTAACTAATTCAACGTTAACACCATTCGCTTCAAAGTAACCAAGTTGTTTGGCAATAAGAACAGGCGACGAAAGTGGCGTGCTAGAAACCGCAATTTTAATGGATGCTTTATATGTAGGTGAAATCTTAGTGGATTGATGTGTTCTCTGTTCGCAACTGATGATGCTGGTTATGATAAAGATAAAAAAACAAATGCTTAACACCTTGGTCATAGGGACACTTCAATAATGAGTTAATGATACTAAGTGTAGTGAATTTATAACTATTTGATTGGGAATGTGACAAAAAAAGCCGTTTTTTTATCGTATCAGTCGATAGTTTTACTTTTTTAGTTTTAACGATAAGTGACAATTAAGAGGTATGTTGTGAACGGGTAAGTGAATATTTTCTTTTTTTAATCTTTATTTTTTAATTCAATAAGTTATTACATCTAAATTCAAGATGAATTTATGTGGCAGACAACTCAGCTAAAATCAGCATATTTAGCCGATTCTATATCAAAGTGCTCATTTTTTGTTCGTAATAGGCTGCAGTATAAATCGCTAATCGAGTACACGTTATTGTAATGATATTAGTTTTTAAGTTAGCGTTTTATATGATTATGAAGTTATTTTAAGCTTGTTTGGCTAAGTCTGGGTCATCCTATATGAAAAGGCCCCATTGCATCCTTTGCTTTGGGGCCTTTGTTTGCATTGTCTGTTATTGTTTTTATGTTTGCTGTTGTAAAACCAACCCTGAGCTGGAGATTATTATTTTGAGCTTGTCAGCCACAGGGTGGAATAAAAATGACGTTATTGGACAATAGAGTCTGGGGATCCAATAACGCCTTAACTGTAATATTAGCCAATATCCTTAATGGCTAACGGTGAAACAATAAGGCGGCAAGGATGCAAGTATTTTGCGCTTATTATTAGAATGATTGTTGCTGTGATAACAACTTGCTGGGGGACGAGTTGTTATCATGGTCAAACATCCTTGCCAAAACGGTTTTGATCGTTAGCTCTGCTAATGGTTGCAGAAGCGCCGTCAATGGCGAAAGCTAAAAACCTGGATAAAAATGACGTTATTGGATAATAGAGTCTGGGGACCCAATAACGCCTTAACTGTAATGTTAGCCAATGTCCTTAACGGCTAACGGTGAAACAATAAAGCGGCAAGGATGCAAGTATTTTGCGCTTATTATTAGAATGATTGTTGCTGTGTTAACAACTTGCTGGGGGACGAGTTGTTAGCATGGTCAAACATCCTTGCCAAAACGGTTAACTGAATTTCAATTATTGTTTAAGATCGTTCCAACACTTTCTTAAACATGGATCCTTAGCTTGCTATAGCATGTAGTTGCTGATTTAACTGGGCAATCTTTTGTTGCAAATAGGCTATTTCTGATACGATTGCGCCCTTACTTTCTGTCTGGCGAACTTGGTTACTTCTGACCCACTGGTATACGGTTTTTGCCGATACACCATATTGTTTTGCTACGTCAGATAATAATCTTTGATTATTTTTGACTTCATTAATCACTTCTTTTTGTAAGTCCACTGGGTACTGTCTCGTATTTGACATATTCATCAAATAATCTCCTGCCAATTTACTTATGTTTACTAGAGCGAGTTTCCACTTCATCCCACTGGCTACAACCGAGATGTGCTAAGAAAAAAATGTTCTGGCGGCATTGTGAAATGATATTATTTACCATGACATTTATTGACTTAATGCTACGACTTCCGGTTATTTTATTCATTGCTATCTCCTACATCTACCAAGGACTACTTGTAAAATCACACTATCACTTAGTGGGTATGTGTTCTTATATGGAAAGCTTGTGCCAACTTTGATAAATATTTTTATCTGTTATTTATCAGTGTCTTATTTAAAACCTTTAACCTAGGTACTTTTTACCGACAGATTAGTTTGGTGCAATTGCACTAACTTGGTGAATAAGTTCTGCAGATGAATCGCTATCAAACTTATCGCTAGGTCGCAGTTTAGATGACAAATATGGCAGAAAAAGGTGACCTCAATGACAAAATAAAGATGGCGTTATATTGAATTTAATATTTACATGGATGATTTGAACATGATTAGAAGGGGGAGGTGAGTGCTGAGTTAACAGACTGACAATCTGTGGCTAGCGTGACCATTTGAGAGTCCGCCGCCCATAAAAGAGTCCTAAAGTAGACAGTTTTATAGACGGCATATTATTTAACCCAACTCGGGTTAAGAGATAAGAGCAATACTCTAGTGCATTAAATACAGCGTCGCTAAGCCTAAAAATGCAAATAGACCAACCACATCAGTGACTGTGGTTAATACCATTCCTCCAGCAAGAGCTGGGTCTATATTGAGCTTTTTGAGCATGATTGGAATAGTGGCACCAGCAAAGCCGGCAACTGTCATGTTAATTAGCATAGCACTGCCAATTAATCCGCCTAACGCAATGTCGTCTTTCCACAGCCACACAGCAAAAAAGACCAACACAGACCACATAATGCCGTTTAATAATCCAATGCCGAGTTCTTTGCCTATTAACCAACGTGAATTACTTTGGCCAATATGACCAAGTGCAATACCGCGGATCACCAGCGCTAAGGTTTGATTACCGGCAACGCCGCCCATGCTTGGCACAATGGTCATTAAAATTGCGATGGTAGCAAATTGCTCTAAGGTGCCTTCAAACATATTACTGACAGATGATGCTAGTAATGCTGCAAATAGATTGATGGTTAGCCATAGAGAGCGTCTCAGAGTACTTTTAAGCACTGGGCCGAAGGTATCTTCATCATCATCCATGCCTGCCATCCCCATCATGGAATGCTCGGCATCTTCACGGATCACATCGATAACGTCATCAATGGTTATTCGTCCTAGTAATTTTGCTTGGCTGTCTACGACTGGGGCAGATATCCAATCGAGTCGTTCAAATTTTTGCGCAACATCTTTATCAGACATCTCAACCGGAATACTTTCTAGTTCGGTGTCCATAATGCTGCGAACTGTGACGCTCGGATCGCATGTGAGTAAGTCGACTAATCTGACGCCACCTAAAACATGGTCATGGCGATCGACAACATATAATGTATCAGTGGTATCTGGTAAATTACCGCGTTGACGTAAATAGCGTAACACTACTTCGATATTAACATCGGGTCTTAGGGTAACCGTATCTGTGTTCATTATGCTGCCGGCAGTATCATCCGGGTAGCGCAGTGCTTGTTCTACTCTATCTCTGTCTTGGCTTCGCATTGACTTGAGTACTTTCTTATAAACCGCATCGGGCAAGCTGCGAAGAATATAAGCAAGATCATCGGTGTCCATTCCTATCGTGGCCTGGGCGAGTTTCTCTGGTGTCATGCTGCTGATGAGCGAATCTTTCAGTTCTTCACCTAATTCATCCAGGATCTCACCAGCATATTGTTGATCAATTAATTGCCATAAGACTTGTCGATTTTTTGGTGGTGATGATTCGAGAATGAGGGCGACATCGTTGGGTGACATTGCATGTAACATATTGCGAGCATGAACAAACAATCCACTGTCTAACGCTTGAGCGAGTTGATTGAGTCGTTGTTCTGTTATTTCATTATCTAGGTACTCTTTACCCATATATCAACTTCCTATTTGTCATACGAATATGATTCTGTATGTAATGATTTTGGGCAGTTTCAGTTTCTCTGTTTGGCATATTGATGCAAGAATTGTTATCTGCGGGCAAGAAATGAAATGCAGCAATAAAATCGTTGAGTGACTTGCGCCGAACGAAAGTCTGAACTGCTGATGTTGCTTTACACAAAAATTAACGTCCGATTACATCGGTGTTTGGTCAAGCGAGAACCGTGATTGAAATTGGCTACAACGCTAATATCTCTTAAGAGAACGAATACTTAATCAGCTGGGGATCCGCCGCGCGTTTTCAATATAAAGGCTAATATTATCGAGGAACTGATCGTTAACCTTCGAACAGCAATATCGTGGCAGTTTGGTTAGTATGACGACTTCATTTAAAGATGGAAATAAATAAGTGATGATGGCTTAACGATCAGTAATTAGTGAAAGTATCACTAAATAATTTAGCAAGACTCATCAAATTTAGCATTAATCAGATCACATACGGCATTTAATGCCACTTCAGCATCTGGGCCTTGGGCTGTTACTGTGATCATTTTACCTATGCCACTTTCAAGCATTAATAACCCAAGTACACTTGCTGCACTGGCGTTTTTATCGCCTTGAGTTAACGTGATACTGGCATCAAAATCACCCGCTAAAACAGCAAGTTTTGTTGCAGCTCGAGCATGTAACCCTAATTTATTTGAAATGGTTACTTGGCGTTCAAGTTTGATCATTGGCGCGATCCTATGCTCAGTTAGCTGTCAGTATCAGTTAAATTTAATTCTCTGTGGCGAGCATTAACTGTATGTTTACTGCCATGTCTAAACCTTTTTGCTAATTGATCGGCTATATATACCGAGCGATGTTGGCCACCGGTGCAACCAATGGCGATAGTCAGATAGCTGCGGTTATTACGTTCTAAATGCGGCATCCAGGTTTCAAATAAGTTTTCAATTTGCCAGATAAACTTATTCACTAGAGGTTGCCGACCTAAAAACTCTTGTACCGGTTCGTCTAAACCTGTGAGTGGTCGTAGTGCTATTTCCCAGTGCGGATTAGGTAAAAAGCGCACATCAAACATAAAGTCAGCTTCTGTTGGCATACCGTGTTTAAAGCCAAAAGATTCAAAGTTAATCACTAACTCTTTATCGACACTACCTAACAAGATTTGCCTGACTTGGTCGCTTAATTCGTAAATATTCAGGGCAGAGGTGTCAATATAATGATCAACAATTTTTGCGATAGGCTCAAGTAAACGGCCTTCTAATATGATCGCTTCTTGCAGTGAAATATGATTTTTAGATAACGGGTGTAATCGACGCGTTTCGCTATAGCGTTTGAGTAGCACTTTATCATTAGAATTCAAAAAGAAGCTAATAATTTCAGTGTCATGTTCAAGTAAGGCAAGTTGATCTTGAAGGACTTTACCTTGCTCGGCAATGTTGCGTACATCAACACTAATTGCCACTAGATCATTATTACCTTTGAGCTGAGCCAGTAATATGCCAATCAGTGGTAAAGGCAAATTATCAACACAATAATACCCTAGATCTTCTAATACTCTTAGAGCAACAGATTTTCCTGAGCCTGAACGTCCCGATACTATGACAAGTTTCATGCAGTAATAACCCGATAAAGTTCTGTTGAGTCGTGAGTTTTACGAAGCTGTTTCAATATTTGCTTATCGCTTAATTTTTGAGCCACGCTTGATAGCGTGCTTAAATGCTGTTGGCACTGATCTGCAGGTACTAACAAAGCAAATAAAATATCCACGGGCTGTTTATCGATTGCATCAAAGGCAATGGCTTCTTCACATTTAATAAATATTGCGATCGGATGTTCTATGGTCGTTAATCTACCATGAGGTATCGCAATGCCATTTCCTATACCTGTGCTACCCATTTTCTCTCTCGCTAATAGGCTTTCAAAAACCTCTTGCGAAGATAGGGGTGGGTACTGGGCAGCGACTAAATTGCTGATGAGTTCCAGTACTTTTTTCTTACTGCCCGGTGTGGCACAGGTAGTGCATTCCGGCTGCAGAATGGTACAAAGTTCCATCGTTAGTGTTTTGTATACTTCTCTTTGTGTTTAATTACCTGACGGTCGAGTTTATCGATCAGGGCGTCTATTGCAGCATACATATCAGTGCTTTCTGACATGGCAAAAATCTCTGCACCATTAAGGTTGATTTTAGCTTCTGCTTTTTGTTGTAATTTTTCTACATTGAGCACAACGTGTACATTATTGATCTGATCGAAGTGTCGTTCAAGCTTTGAAAATTTACCTTGAACGTATTCACGTAAAGATTCGGTAATGTCGATATTTCTACCTGTCATATTGATAAGCATAAAAATCCTCCGTTGCCTTGTAGGTTATAAACTCTTACGTTGGTTTGAGGGCGGAATGAGCATCGCTTCGCGGTATTTTGCAATCGTACGACGCGCAACGTTGATCCCCTGATCTGCCAGCAGTTGGGCCATTTTACTGTCACTTAATGGCTTTTGCTGGTTTTCTGCTGCAACCAGTTTTTTGATAAAAGCACGAATAGCGGTAGATGAGCATTCTCCGCCATCGTCGGTGCTGACATGGCTAGAGAAAAAGTACTTTAATTCAAATAGCCCACGTGGTGTGTGCATATATTTTTGAGTGGTAACCCGTGAAATAGTTGATTCATGCATTTCTACTGCTTCAGCAATATCATTGAGCACCATAGGTTTCATGGCTTCTTCACCATATTCAAAGAAACCTTGCTGAAATTGCACAATACAATTGGCGACTTTCAATAAGGTCTCATTGCGGCTTTCGATACTCTTGATGAACCATTTAGCTTCTTGTAAATGACCGCGAATAAATTGGCTATCGGCAGAGTTTTTACTGCTTCTAGCCATGGCTGCATATTGTTGATTAACGCCAATTTTAGGCATATTGTCTGGGTTTAACTCTACAACCCAACGGCCATTCTTCTTTAGTACGGTTACATCAGGAATAACATATTCGTCATCAATAGCGGTGACTAACAAGCCCGGGCGAGGGTTAAGTGACTGGATTAAGGTGATTGCGTCACGCAACTCGTTTTCTTTGAGCTTGGTTTTGCGCATCAATAATCTAAAATCGCGCCCAGCAATTAAATCTAAATAGTCTTTAATGAGCAGACGGGCATTGTCTATATGTGGGGTTGTGTCGGCATATTGGGCTAATTGAATGAATAAACATTCGCTTAAATCTCGTGCGGCAACACCAACGGGATCAAAGTGTTGAATACGTTTTAATACCGCTTCAACTTCATCTAGTTCAACACTTTCATCACCCATGGCTTCGAGAATATCTTCAGTGCTTTGGGTTAAATAGCCGCGTTCATCAATGGCATCAATGATCGCGGTAGCAATTGCTCGATCTGTGTCAGAAAATGGCGTGAGATTTTTTTGCCACTCTAAATGCTCATATAAGCCTTCAGTCGTTTCACCTTGGAATGGCATATCATCATCGCGCATGCTAGCACTGCCTGAACCTGACATTGGTGAGGCGGTGTACACTTCATCCCATGTGGTATCCATAGCTAAATCATCCATGGTTTCTTTGGTCATGGATTCTGCTGTGTCGACTGTTGAGGTGTCTTTTTCTATATTGACCACGCTGTTGTCACTAAAGTCGGTGTCCGATTGGTCGCGACTTTCTTTTACTGAGTCTTTTGCTTGAGAAAACTCATCTTCTATTTCAAGCAATGGGTTTGAGTCCAATGCTTGTTGGATTTCTTGCTGTAGCTCCAATGACGATAATTGCAGTAAGCGGATCGCTTGCTGCAATTGAGGGGTCATGGTTAAGTGTTGACCCATTTTGAGTTGGAGTGACGCTTTCATTTACCGCTTATCCCTAGATGATTTCCATAAAAATGACAATCTCGAAAACTGTAATCGATTGTCACATACATCAATGACATTTAACGCTATTTAGATATCGTTCAATGAAATGAGTTAGATAGACTAAAAGGCCAGTAAAGTAACTATAGCTTGAATTGTTCACCTAAGTACACAGCCCGAACTTGTTGATTACTCAATATCTCATCAGGTGTGCCTTCGGCAATTAAATTGCCCTGGCTGACAATATAAGCGCGCTCACAGACGTCTAAGGTTTCACGTACGTTATGATCGGTAATTAATACCCCTAAGCCGCGGTTTTTAAGCTGTTGAATGATTTTTTTTATGTCGATGACAGAAATAGGGTCAACCCCCGCAAAAGGCTCATCGAGCAAAATAAATTTAGGATTAGCGGCCAGCGCGCGCGCTATCTCTACTCGACGACGTTCCCCACCAGACAACGACATGCCTTGGCTGTCGCGAATATGGGTGATATGGAATTCTTCTAGTAAATGCTCTACTTGCTCAATCCGTTGGTCGGTAGTGAGTTCTTTGCGAGTCTGCAATACGGCCATAATATTGTCGTATACGGTCAGTTTGCGAAAAATACTGGCTTCTTGCGGCAAGTAACCAATCCCTTTGCGAGCTCTAAGATGCATTGGGTCGGCGGTTAAATCGTCATCATCAATTAAGATCCGACCTTTATCGCTTTGCACTAAGCCGACAACCATATAAAACGTGGTTGTTTTACCTGCACCATTGGGGCCTAAAAGACCAACAATTTGGCCTGTTTTAACGGTTAAACTCACATCTTTAACAACCTGACGAGTTTTATAGCTTTTAGCTAAATTTTCAGCCGTTAGGGTTATTTGGGTCATGGTTTGATCTGCTTTTTAACAGGAATTTCAGGGAGCTTTTGCTTTGGTGCAGTCTCGTCTTGGAAATTCTCAGGTTGAATAATAGTAATAACGCGATCTTTCCCTGTACCAGTACTTTCAGCAATCAGCTCTTGAGCGTTAATGTTGTACTTAATACGGTTACCGGTTACTTGGCTACCAGATTGATCCAGTTTGGCATTACCTGTCAATGTCAGTGTAGTGGTAGCAAGATCATAGCTTATTTCGTTGGCACTGGCGGTACCAATTTGACCGTCGTCTAACTCTTGTGAAAACGTTGCAGGGTTACCTATAGCGATGAGTTTTTTACTGGTACTGTTTTCGGGAGTAAACGCCCGTAACTCATCAGCATTAATGTTAATAGTGCCTTGAGTAACGGTAACAGGACCATTAAAAACAATTTGATTATTTTTAATGTCAGCAGACTGGCTTACTGAGGCAATTTTCAACTCTTGTTGAAGATCACCTTGTTTCGCTATGGTAGGTAAACTCAGCAGGCAAAATATGCTGCCAAATAACATAACATTGGCGTGAGTGTTGAGGCGATTAATGTGGCTCATATGTTCCTTCTACCTGGCTGAGTAGCGATAATTTTTGCGAATTCAAGTCAGCATGTAGACCTAAACCTTGAATAATAAACCCTTTACCTTTGATGTACACCATCTCTTGTGAGGTGCCGATCATAGTGGTTAAATCCACCGAAACAGCTTGGGTACTGAGTGACTGCAGGGGTTCTTCTATATTAATGGCATCAATAATAACATTATTTTCTAATATGACTTGGCTGGTATTTTTATTCAATTGGCCTCTATCTGCGCTTAATTGCCATTGCGCTTGGCCGTTTTCAGGGTAAATGAGGTAAACAGGTTTAGTAAAGTGAGTAATGTCACTTGAGGCGTAATGCTCCATGTGTTCGGCACTGACTCGACTAGCAATTAAACCGAGTTTATTAAATTCTGTGGTGCGTAGGTTATCCGCTACAAAGTCTGGACGTTCAATACCACGAACTTTCACAGCATCCATTTCACTGCGTTTTATTTGCGCTTGCCAGTAGAGGAAAAAAGCAAGTCCAAAAAAAGCCACAATACCTAGAGTGATTCTATTCATATACTCATACCATGAGCACTGGCAAATTTATCTTGGCTTAAAAGCAGTAAATCAGTGAGTTCTCGTAACGCGCCATGGCCACCATTAAGAGAGGTGGTCATATGGCAATGTTGCTTAACAAATGGGTGCCCGTCACCGACACACACGGCAAGACCAACTGCTTTCATAACTGGGAGATCTACCATATCATCGCCAATATAAGCGACTTCGTCTGCGCTGACATTATACAGTGATAGGAGTTGTTCAAATGGCTCAAACTTGTTATCAATACCTTGATAAATATGTTTAATACCTAACGCGGTCATGCGAGTTTCGACAATCTTTGATTTGCGGCCAGTAATGACGGCAACGTGCATTCCGCTTGTCAGGATAGATCGAACACCATAACCATCGCGAGTATGAAACGCTTTGAGTTCTTCGCCAGCGTTACTGAGATAAATTCGACCATCTGAAAATACCCCATCGACATCACAGATTAACAGTTTGATTTTTTGAGCGCGTTGCCAAATATCATTGCTGATAGGGCCGTAAAATCCTTGGTGGCTGGTGGTTGATTCTGACATGATTAAATGACTCCCGCTTTAACCATATCGAGCATGTTTAATGCCCCGATCGGTTGATGTTTTTCATTGACTACAATCAGTCCGTTGATACTTTTTTCATCCATAATTTGCAGTGCTTGTGCCGCTAGAATACCGCTAGGGCAGGTGACACAATTCTGGGTCATTACCTGAGCTATCGGAGTGGTGCGAAGGTTGACTTCTGCGTCGATAACTCGGCGCAAATCGCCATCAGTAAAAATACCAACCAGTGTTGTTTCGCTGTCGACAACAGCTGTCATACCAAGGCCTTTTTTGGATATTTCATACAGCGTTTCAGTAATACAAATATCATTATGCACTATGGGTAAATCATCGCCTTTATGCATAACATCATCGACTTTTAATAATAATTTTCGTCCCAGAGATCCACCAGGGTGTGACAAAGCAAAATCATCTCGAGTAAAGCCTTTGGCTTGCAATAAGGCAATGGCTAATGCATCACCCATTGCTAAAGTTGCTGTGGTACTCGAGGTTGGTGCCAATCCTAACGGGCATGCTTCTTCTTGTACTTCAATGCACAAATGGATTTTAGATAAACGCGCCATATTAGAGTCTGGTTTACCTGTTACTGCGATAACCGGTACGCCCATTCGCTGTATTACTGGCATTAATGTCAGTATTTCACTCGATTCACCTGAATTAGAAATGGCAAGCACAATATCGTTTTTAGCCAATGCGCCTAAATCACCATGACTTGCTTCACCTGGATGAACAAAAAATGCCGGTGTACCTGTGCTGGCAAAGGTCGCGGATATTTTATTACCAATATGCCCCGATTTCCCCATGCCCATAACAATCACTTTGCCTTTGCACTGCAAGATGAGTTCACATGCTTGACCAAACTCAACTGAGTCTACATATTGATATAAATTATCTAGGGCAGCCTTTTCAATATCAATGACTTTACGGCCCCACTGACGAAATTGAGTTTGATTTACCATACGGTTCTCTCTTTTAGCTGAATACTTTACCTTCATGCCCCAATCTAGTGAGACTGAAATACAATCACTTGGTACGCGATAAAGGTGATTAATAATAGTGTGCCATGCCAACGAGTCAGTTGTTGCTTAGCGCCACTGGATAATACTAAAACGGCTAATGCTGCACTGGTGCCTAATACCATGTAGAAGTCTCTGCCGCTGGCCGATGTATCGATTTCCCCGGGGGAAATTAACCCTGGCAATGCCAACACAGCAAGAATATTAAATAAGTTCGATCCAACGATATTACCAATGACAAGATCGTGTTCTTTTTTTAACACGCCAGCAATGCAGGCTGCTAATTCTGGTAGGCTTGTCCCTACTGCAATAATGGTTAAACCGATGACAAGATCGGACAAACCATAAAACTTTGCAATACCCACGGCACCATCAACCATCCAACCAGCTGATAGCGGGAGTAATATAATACCGACTGTAAGCCAAATGATAGCATGAAAGGTTGGTACATCTTTAGGGATCTCAGAGTCCATTTCAGTATCTAAGCTGTCGGTGGTTTTGTCATGAGTTGCTTGCCAAATAAAATATCCCATTAACCCTAAAAGGGTTACAAGCAGCATGATACCTTCTACTCGTGTTAATACATTATCATGCAAGGTAAAGCCTGCAAATACAGTAGCTGCGAGCATAATAGGTATTTCACGTTTTAAGGTTTGTGAGCCTACACTAATCGCACCCAGTAATGCGGTTAATCCTAAAATTAAGGTAATGTTAGCTATGTTAGAACCTAGGACATTACCAATCGCGGTGTCACGCATGCCATCCATTGAGGCTGTGGCAGCAACAAACATTTCAGGAGCAGAACTCCCCATCGCAACAATAGTGAGTCCAATTAACATGGGAGGTAAGCCTAAATTACGCGCAAATGCGGCAGCGCCATAAACAAATCTATCCGCACTCCAGACTAAAACTGCAAGGCCGACGACTAACATTAGGATATTAACTAGCATGTGATTCCGATAGTGGTAATTAATTGATGAGCATTTTCGCTGGATTTGTATCAAATTGAAAGCATTGCCCAGTAATTGTACTGACAATCATATGTGCTTATATGGATATAGTTGTCGCTTAATCGACAATTACAGTACAATTTGCGCTTAAACTTAATGCAAGGAAGGCTGTTATCTCCTCAACGCCAATGTCTGATATGAGTAAATCGAATAATAAACCTTTGGTCGAAGTTAACCATTTGGCCTTTAGTCATGGTTCGCGCGTTATCTATGAAGATATTTCTTTGTCGATCCCCAAAGGTAAAGTAACAGCAATCATGGGGCCTAGTGGTATTGGTAAAACGACCCTATTAAAATTAATTGGTGGGCAGCTAATTCCCGATAGCGGGCAAGTATTGTTCGATGGCCATGATATACATCAGCTTAAGCGTAAGGATCTTTTTCAACTGCGAAAGCGCATGAGCATGCTATTTCAAAGTGGTGCATTATTTACCGATCTTAACGTATTCGATAATGTGGCCTTTGCCTTGAGAGAACATTCTGGACTTCCAGAAGATGTTATCCGTTCAATTGTATTGATGAAGCTGCAAGCTGTCGGTCTTCGCGGCGCAGCATATATGATGCCAAACGAGTTATCTGGTGGCATGCAGCGAAGGGCCGCATTAGCTCGGGCGATTGCGCTTGAACCTGAAATGGTGATGTATGATGAGCCATTTGCAGGACAAGACCCAATTTCCATGGGTATGTTAGTTAAACTTATTCGTGAGTTGTCGGACTCATTAAAACTCACTTCGGTGGTTGTGTCTCACGATGTTGATGAAGTATTGGGTATAGCAGATTATGTTTATGTGATTGCAGACAAAAAAGTCATTGCTCATGGTACACCAGAGCAATTACGTCAATCTGATAATCCACAACTAGTTCAGTTTATTCAAGGCGCGCCAGATGGCCCAGTGCCATTTCATTATCCTGCAGAGGATTATCAAGAGGAGCTACTTCGTGGGCGCAACTGATTATATTGCCGATATCGGCAAATATGCACTGCAAATAGTGTTGGGCTATGGCCGAGCGGGCATTATGTTATGGCGCGCGATTGTACGTGTGCCTAATTTTAAAAAAGGTATGCCACTTCTGGTTAGACAAGTTTATGTGCTTGGTGTCCGTTCCATGGTGATCATTTTAGTGTCTGGCTTGTTCATTGGCATGGTATTAGCGCTACAGGGGTACAATATTCTTGTTGGGTTTGGTACTGAAGAAAGCTTAGGGCCTATGGTGGCACTAAGCTTATTACGTGAACTCGGGCCAGTGGTTGCCGCGTTATTATTTGCTGGCCGAGCAGGTTCTGCTTTAACGGCTGAAATTGGCTTAATGAAATCGACTGAGCAGTTGTCGAGTCTAGAAATGATGGCGATAGATCCGTTAAGACAAATCATTGCACCGCGTTTTTGGGCAGGCGTCATCAGCATGCCATTGCTAGCGTTAATGTTTAGTTTAGTCGGTATTTTTGGTGGTCATTTAGTCGGTGTAGAATGGAAAGGTATTGATAGTGGTGCATTTTGGTCTATTCTTCAAGCATCGGTTGAATGGCGACAAGACATAGTTAATTGTTTGATTAAAAGTACTATTTTTGGTGTGGTGGTGACATGGATTGCCTTGTACAGAGGTTATGAAGTCCAACCTAATCCAGAAGGTATCAGCCGTGCGACAACTTCAACTGTTGTGCAGGCAAGCTTAGCTGTTCTAGCGCTGGACTTTTTGCTTACGGCAATCATGTTTGGAAATTAAGATTTTTTCATTGTTTAGATTAATTTAAGTGGTTTAATAGTATGTTGACACGGAAAATAGAGTTATTGGTAGGCGTGTTTTTATTGTCAGGTTTGTTGGCTTTTTGCATCTTAGTATTCAATGTTGCTAATGTTCAAGTCAAGTCTAATGACCAGACTTACAACTTGGTCGCTGAATTTAATAATATTGGCGGCTTAAAAGTACGTTCGCCAGTAAAAGTGGGTGGTGTGGTGGTTGGTCGTGTAACCAATATTACTCTCGATACCCATAAGTTGGTGCCAATAGTGACATTAACAATGGATAAGCGCTTTGATCAATTTCCGGAAACAAGCAGCTTAGCTATTTTGACTTCAGGACTCCTTGGCGAGCAATTTATTGGTTTAACGCCTGGGTTTATGGACGATGATATTTCGATGCTTGCCGATGGCGATAAAGTACATGACACACGTGGTGCATTGATTTTAGAAGATTTAATTGGTCAGCTTTTATATAGCATGTCATCTAAAGATAAATAGGATCCCAATTATGAAAACATTTTTTAATCATGTTATAGCGCTATGCCTAATAGGCAGTGCGGTTATCAGCCAAGGTGCAATGGCTGCTAATGATGAGGTCAATACCCGTGATCCTTATGAGATGATCAAACAAGTCGCCAATATGACTTTTGATCGTTTTAAAGCAGATAAAGCCTTAATTAATGATGATTTAAGTCATTTAAAAGTTATTGTTCGTGAAGAGCTTATGCCTTACGTCGATTATAAATATGCTGCTTATAAAGTGATGGGGCAGTATTTAAGTGATACGACCGTCGATCAACGTAATCGTTTTGTGGATGCCTTTGAAGGCTATTTAGTGGCAACCTATGCACAAGCATTAACCGAATATACTGATCAAAAAGTGGCTTTTGACCCGCCGAGTGATTTCAGCAATGAAAAAATAGTTGAAGTGAATGTTCAAATCCTTGAGCAAGGTCGTCCACCGATTAAAATTCAATTTAAAGCGCGTCGTTTAAAAGACGATACGTGGAAAGCGTTCGATTTAGTGGCAGAAGGTGTGAGTTTATTGGCTTCTAAACAGTCTGAAATCTCTAATTTAATCCGCCAGCAAGGTATTGAAGCGGTGATTACCATGCTGAATGATAAAACCCAACAGACTATTGATCGCCAACCAGCAAAAGAAGCTGCAGCTGCGTGATTACCTTTAATCAACAAGATCAACGTTGCATCGTCAGCGGTCGCTTAACCCAAGATGAAGTAAAACAATTGTGGCCAAAACGCCATGAATTGTTTACTGCATCAACTCAAGTGGTAGACTTATCAGCATTAGAATACGTCGACAGTGCGGGTGTTGCACTGTTATTAGCGTTAATCAAACTACATGCGACAAGTAGCCCAGAAACAAGTGTAATACATCAGTTGGTTAATCCAAGTGAACAGCTCAAAAAAATGATTGAGCTTTATGATTTAGATGCTTTTTTCAGCCAAAAATAGAAACGAATAGTAAAGGTAATTGATTCCATGGAATGCAATGTTATAGAACAAATTTTAACCGAGGCGTTGTCGCTCACTGAAGCGCACGTTACCTCTGATGGCAGTCACTACAAAGTCGTCGCCGTAGGTGAGTGTTTTGATGGTATGAGCCGGGTAAAACAACAACAAGCAATTTACAGTCCTTTAGCTGAGCAGATTGCCAGTGGTGAATTGCATGCGTTAACAATTAAAACTTTTACGCCGACTCAGTGGAAGCGTGAAAAACTTTTCAATATGTAACAACAGAGATTCACAGTGGATAAATTAACTATTAAAGCCAGCAAGCCTTTAGCTGGTGAAGTCGTGATCTCTGGTGCAAAAAATGCGGCACTCCCCATTTTAATGGCTGGCGTATTAGCCGAAACAGATTTTATTGTCTCAAATGTTCCCAACTTACGCGACGTGATCACCAGTTGTGAATTATTACGTTGTTTAGGTGCCGAAGTTGAAGACCTCGGCGGTAGCCGCATTCGTATTTCTACCTCTAACTTAAACGAATATTGCGCACCTTATGACTTAGTCAAAACAATGCGTGCATCGATTCTTATTTTAGGCCCACTGCTTGCCCGTTATGGTACTGCAGATGTTTCTTTACCTGGCGGTTGTGCCATTGGTGCTCGTCCGGTGAACCTGCATTTACATGGCTTAGAGTTAATGGGTGCCAAAATTGAAGTCAAGGAAGGCTACATTAAAGCGCGTGTTGATGGCCGTTTAAAAGGCGCTCATATCTTTATGGATATGGTCAGTGTCGGTGCAACAGAAAATTTGCTGATGGCTGCAGCATTAGCTGATGGCACGACAGTCATTGAAAATGCGGCCCGTGAACCTGAAGTGACTGACTTAGCTCATTGCTTAATTGCCATGGGAGCAAAAATCACTGGTGTTGGTTCTGCCACGTTAACGATTGAAGGTGTGGAACGTCTATCGGGTTGTGAATACCGCGTCATGCCAGATCGTATCGAAACCGGTTCATTCTTGGTTGCCGCAGCCGTCACTCGCGGTAAGATTCGTTGTGTATCAGCCGATCCTAAAACCTTAGAAGCGGTATTATCTAAGCTTGAAGATGCCGGTGCTGAGATCACAACTGGCGAAGATTGGATTGAGCTTGATATGAAAGGCCAACGTCCAAAGTCTGTTAATATTAAAACCGCACCTTATCCTGCGTTTCCAACCGATATGCAAGCGCAATTTTGTGTGTTGAATGCACTTGCTCAAGGCACAGGTCGTGTTACTGAAACTATCTTTGAGAATCGCTTCATGCACGTTCCTGAATTAAGCCGCATGGGCGCAGACATAGAGCAAGAAGGTAATACTTGTATCATCCATGGTACTGAGCGTTTAAACGGTGCCCAAGTGATGGCGACAGATTTACGCGCCTCTGCCAGCTTAGTGATTGCAGGCTTAATGGCTGATGGCTTAACTACAGTCGATCGTATATATCACCTTGACCGTGGTTACGAGCATATTGAAGCCAAGTTTCAAGGTTTAGGTGCTGAAGTTGTTCGCGTGAAGAACTCTTAGGTTTATCTCGCTCTCAGCAGAAAATACCTCATAAAAAAGCCATTCAAATGAATGGCTTTTTTATAACGTTGATTTAATTAGTAGTAGGTCTTACTCAGGCGCTGTGGCTTTTTCTGCAATAATGACTGGCAGTATTTGACGCTTACCCTCACGTATAATGGTCATGTTGACTTTAGTTCCTGGGGGGGTCTCTGCAATTCTGTCCATCAACATTTCAACCCCCGGGACATCTTCATCATTATATTGGGTAATGACATCTCTTGGCGTTAAGCGCGCACGAGCCGCTGGTCCGTCAGGATCGATACCCGTCACTAACACACCTTTTAAATCGGGCAGGTTGAGTATCTGTGCCATTACCGGATTAAGTGGTTCACCTGAAATACCTAAAGCACCACGGATAACTCGGCCATGTTTAATCAATTTATCCATAATGCTGTGGGCTAACTTAATGGGGATAGCAAAACTAATCCCATTGCCGCCACTATCATTACCCACTTGGAATGCCGCGGTATTGATACCGATTAATTCACCGCCAGTATCGATTAGTGCTCCGCCTGAGTTACCAGCATTAATGGCTGCGTCTGTTTGCAAGAAGTCGAGGTAACCTGAACTTAAGCCATTACGTCCTGTTGCACTAATAATACCCTGAGTAATTGTTTGGCCAATATTGTATGGATTACCAATGGCTAGCACCACATCGCCTACTTGGGCTAGTTTATCGAGATTAATCGGTACTATAGGTAAATTATCGCCTTCAATTTTAAGTACTGCTAAATCTGTCTCTTGATCAGAACCAACTACTTCAGCAGTAAATTTACGCCCATCTTGTAGCGCAATAACAATCTCGTCGGCTTTTTTTATCACATGATAATTTGTGAGCACATAGCCTTCTTTACTCATTATCACGCCAGAGCCAAGGCCTTGAAGTGAGCTTGAATTGAGCGGATTACGTTGATCAATGCTAAGGCTATAAATATTGGCTACTGCAGGTGCGGCTCGACGAACGGCTTTAGCGAAAGATAATTCTGAGCCACTATTGCTGACATTTGTGAGGCTATTGTTGAATGAGGAATTTTGCATTAACGCTGTTATGGCTAAAAAAACAGCAGCCATAATTAGACCAAATACCACAGCTTTAGTTATATAGATGCAAGTGTCTTTTAGGTTCATGGCTTGAATAATTGTTAAAAAAAATGGCTGTTATATTAACATAGCTCAAATAAATAAGCACCGACCAAAAGTTGGCCGATGCTTCATTCTTGAACGGGTATCACAGACTATAACCTGATGATTCTTATAGCTGTGATGAGGTAAATTAAGTGCCAACTATGTTAGCGTCAACTGTATTAGCGTAAAACAAGGTAGAGTAAGTTATTGTCACGTAATATCTTCAGTGCCACAGAGTTTTTATTGTCTTTTAGCATTTCTTTTAATGCTTTAAGGCTAGTCACTTTACTGCGATTAAGCCCCACAATTAAGTCTCCTTTGACTAAGCCACTCATTGCTGCTGGTGAACCCTGAGCAATATCAGTGATCTCAATACCTTTTTTACTGTCCTCAAGTGTCGCGCCTTGTAACATAGGATGTACGCTACCGGCTTCAGCCTCAACTTTGTCTGCTTCACCTAGTGTCGCTTTAATCTTCTTCGTATTGCCGTCACGAATAATTCCGAATTCAACCTCGGCACCAGCACCCATAGTGGCTACTTTTGCGCGTAATTCCTGGAAGGTTTTAATACTCCGCCCATTGAGGCTGACAATAATATCACCCGCTTTTAATCCTGCTTTATCTGCAGCACTTTTTGGCATCACTTCATTAACGAAACCGCCGTGCTGGGTATCTAAACCAAACGCTTTGGCAAGTTCATTATCAAGATCGCGACCTGATACCCCTAATACGCCGCGTCGTACTTCACCGTGCTCAATAATCTGTTCAACAAGGTTGTTAACCATATTGGCTGGGATAGCGAAACCAATACCAACGTTACCGCCATTTGGGGCGACAATCGCGGTATTAATACCGATGAGTTCACCTTTTAAGTTAACTAATGCACCGCCAGAGTTACCACTATTTATCGCGGCATCAGTTTGGATAAAGTTTTCTAGCATTTCAATGCCTAAACCACTGCGGCCGAGTGCGCTGACTATTCCTGACGTTACGGTTTGGCCAAGCCCAAATGGGTTACCGATGGCAACTGCAAAATCACCAACGCGGATGTCGTCAGAATCAGTTTGCTTAATCGCGACTAAGTTTTTCGCTTCAATTTGCAGCAGGGCAATATCAGACTCTTTATCTGCGCCAATGAGTTTAGCCGTGACTTCGCGACCATCATGTAAACCGACTTTAATATCGTCTGCACCGTTAATAACGTGGTTATTAGTAATGATATAGCCTTTATCAGCATCGATAATGACCCCTGAACCTAACCCTCTAAAAGGACGTTCTTGAACTTGTTCTTGTGGAGCGTTTGGACCAAAGAAGTAGCGAAATACATCAGGGACGCGTTGTTTTGATACTTGAGTACCAGATACTGCTACTGATACCACCGCAGGTGTAGTGCGTTCTAGCATTGGCGCTAAACTAGGAATAGCTTGGCCGTCAACCGCTTGTGGAATGGCAGCGAGCGATAGTGTTGGTGCTATGGCTAACGATGCCGTTAATAACGCAGCAGAAAGTAAACTTAATTTGGTTTTCATCTATGGATAGCTCCTGTATGCATTCAAGCTTTATGACATTAAAATATGTGGTTTGATGACATAAAATATGTGGCTTGAGGGCATTATTTTAAAGTTAAATATCGTTAATCATTTATATTAGTGCTGTTGCGAGCCCGTTTTGAAATGGTGAGCTAATCAGTTCGTTTGCAATAACAAGTAAGTAAAAAATAAGTCAGTTGACGATAATCAATCAGAGTAGTGCTCATCTGGTTAGTTGCATTTTTATTAACAAAGGTTAATTTGATCCTTTGAAGCCATTACTCGTATTTGTTGTTTAATGTTATTATTCGCAGCAATTATTTGATGTAAGAGAGTCGTAATCGTGTCGCAGTTAACCCCTTGGCAGCATTATCAGCAAGACCTTACCCGAGAAGATTTTTCACATGATGCCGCACAAGAAAAAGCGGTAAAATCATTACAACGCGTTTACGATGAATTAATGGTCGCGGTTAAGCCGATATCTGGTATTAATAAATTGTTTGCTGCCGTTAGGGTTAAATCAACACCAGCAGCGGTAAAAGGCTTGTATTTATGGGGCGGCGTTGGTCGAGGCAAAACCTATTTAATGGATACTTTTTTTGATTCATTGCCTATTGAGCAAAAACTACGAGCTCATTTTCATCGGTTTATGCATCAAATCCATCATGACTTAGGCGAGTTAAAAGGTGTACAAGATCCGCTATTGTCTATAGCCAAGAAGATGGCGTCGCAATATAAAATTATTTGTTTTGATGAGTTTTTTGTCTCAGATATTACCGATGCCATGTTGTTGGGGACTCTATTTCAAGCATTGTTCAAAGAAGGGGTTGCACTCGTGGCTACCTCAAACATCATCCCCGATGAATTATATAAAAACGGTTTACAGCGAGCGCGTTTTTTACCTGCGATTGCGTTGATTAATCAACAATGTGAAATTCTCAATGTCGATTCAGGTATCGATTACCGTCTTCGCACCTTAGAGCAGGCTGAGATTTATCATCATCCACTCGATGAACAAGCAGACATCAACTTGTTGCATTACTTTGATCAACTCGCAACCGAATCAGAAAGACTGACCTCCCCGATAGAAATTGATGGCCGTGCCATTCGCATTCGTCAACAGTCACAAGGTGTTCTGTTAATTAATTTTCGTGATCTCTGCGATGGCCCTCGTTCACAGCGAGATTACATGGAAATGGCATGCCTTTATCATACTGTGCTGCTGAGTGGATTAGAGCAAATGGGTTCACAGCAAACTGGTGATGATATTGCCAGACGCTTTTTAGCCATGGTTGATGAGTTTTACGAGCGAAATGTGAAATTGATTATTTCTGCGCAAGTGGAATTAGAGCAGATTTATACCGATGGCCAGTTAACGTTTGAGTTCAGACGTTGTCGCTCAAGACTGATTGAAATGCAATCGAGAGAGTATCTGGCGCTGGAACATTTACCATAGGCTAGCAGTGAGATTTTTAAAAAAAGCAGGCGGTTAATTATTCAGCCGAAATAGAGCAGTTTATTTAAAATATTATCAGAAATCAGGTGATCTTTGCTGTGGCTTTGCGTATAATCTGCGACCTGCCCGCGTTAATCCGCCAATTTGGGCGGAAGTTGTAAGCCAATATTCATGTTCGAAGGGGCAAGAATCGGTAATTTTGTGTTGATTGCAACCTGCAGTCGGCATGTGAGACAGAAAATTAACTTTGGGTTTTTGTAATAATGAAGACTTTTACTGCTACACCAGAAACTGTAACTCGTGACTGGTTTGTTGTTGACGCTGAAGGCAAAACTTTAGGCCGTATCGCAACTGAAATCGCAACTCGCTTACGTGGCAAGCATAAGCCAGAATACACTCCACACGTTGACACCGGTGATTACATCATCGTTATCAATGCTGAAAAAGTGACTGTAACTGGTAATAAAGCAGCCGGTAAGATCTACTACTCTCATTCAGGCTTCATTGGTGGCATTAAGCAAATCAGCTTTGAGAAGCTTCAAGCTCATAAGCCTGAAATGATCATCGAGAAAGCAGTTAAGGGTATGTTACCAAAAGGTCCTTTGGGCCGTGCCATGTTCCGTAAACTTAAAGTTTATGCTGGCACAGAACATAACCACGCTGCACAACAACCACAAGTTCTTGATATCTAAACGGGAGGAGTAAGCAAATGTCTGCAACTCAGTACTACGGCACTGGCCGTCGCAAAACATCTACAGCTCGCGTTTTCGCTAAAGCAGGTAGTGGCAATATCGTTGTAAACCAACGTCCTTTGGATGTTTATTTTGGTCGTGAAACTGCTCGTATGGTTGTTCGTCAACCATTAGAATTAGTTGAAATGACTGATAAATTAGACATCTATGTAACAGTTAAGGGCGGTGGTACTACTGGCCAAGCTGGTGCAATTCGTCACGGTATTACCCGTGCACTATTGCAACTAGACGAAGCTTTACGTCCTACTCTACGTACCGCTGGTTTTGTTACCCGTGATGCTCGTAAAGTTGAACGTAAGAAAGTTGGTCTACGTAAAGCACGTCGTAAGCCACAATTCTCTAAGCGTTAATTCGTTTTTTGGATTCAAAAAACCCAGCTTATGCTGGGTTTTTTATTGCCTAAATTTTATCACTTTACACTGCAGCAATTTTATTCATCAGCAGCTATCAAGCGCTCTTTTGTCCTGCGAGTTCAGCTCTTAATACACTGGATATTAACCGAGTCTGGAATAAGTCACTTCTCCTTACCCGTAAAACAAGTCGCAAGTTTGATATGACATAGGCCGAAAGTGGTTATTTTACCTTACTTAGTTTCATCTCTTATACCAGCGCTTATTTCCCGTTCAGGTTAACTTTTTTGGCATTAGGTATTAGGCATGAGGTTTACAAGCTTGTGACTTATAAGGTCGAAATGCATTGAATAAAGATGTACTACTAATAGTGCTCACTAGATTGAACGTTTTGATTTAAGACAGTAAGGGACTTGGCGTATTAAGGTAATGTATTTATAAGGCAGATTAAACGCAGTTGCCAATCATGCTTAACGTCTTCTTAGGCTAATCAAGCAGATATTGAATATAATAAGGCTCAATAAAAGAGAGGCTAAAACATGAATATACCGTTATTAATGAGTGCATTTGGGTTAGTTTTAATCCTTGAAGGGCTAGGTCCATTACTTTTTCCTAACAAGTGGCAAAAATATTTATTAGAGCTTTCGACACAAAAGCAAAATGTTCTCAGACGCTTAGGTGGCTGCTTAGTAACAACAGGAGCCGTTTTATTGATCATTTTTCAATAAAATACTTGCCTATAACCCCCTAAAACCTGTTAAAATTCTATTTTATACCACAAGACGTTGCAGCTAATAATGGGCAAAAATGTAGTCGTACTCGGCACTCAATGGGGTGACGAAGGCAAAGGTAAGATTGTCGACCTTTTAACAGAACAGGCAAAATACGTAGTTCGTTACCAAGGCGGCCATAATGCTGGTCACACTTTGGTAATTGATGGTGAAAAAACCGTTCTTCATCTTATTCCGTCTGGGATTTTACGTGATAACGTAAAATGCATTATCGGTAATGGTGTGGTTGTTGCTCCTGATGCGTTGATGAAAGAAATCAACATGCTCAAAGGACGTGGCGTACCTGTAGAAGAGCGTTTATTAATTTCTGAAGCATGTCCGCTTATCCTTCCGTTCCATTGTGCATTGGATATTGCTCGCGAGAAAGCGCGCGGTAATCAAGCCATTGGTACAACTGGACGTGGTATTGGTCCTGCATATGAAGACAAAGTTTCTCGTCGCGGTTTACGCATCGGTGATTTGTTTAATGCAGAACTTTTCGCAACTAAGTTAAAAGAAGTGATGAAATATCATAACTTCATGCTAACTGAGTATTACAAAGTTGAAGCTGTTGATTATAAGCAAACACTTGATGATGCATTAGCGATTGCTGATTATCTGAAAAGTATGTGTACTGATGTCAGTGAAATGCTTGATGCTGCGCGTAAAGCGGGTGAGCCGATTCTATTTGAAGGCGCTCAAGGCACATTATTGGATATCGACCACGGTACTTATCCATTCGTGACGTCATCAAACACAACAGCTGGCGGTGTAGCGACAGGTTCAGGTTTTGGTCCTCGTCATTTAGACTATGTTTTAGGCATCATGAAAGCTTACACGACTCGCGTCGGTGCTGGTCCATTCCCAACAGAATTAGCCAACGAAATTGGCGATTATATTGGTGAGAAAGGCCAAGAGTTTGGTGCAACGACTGGTCGTAAACGTCGTCCAGGTTGGTTGGATGCAGTGGCCATGCGCCGTGCGGTTCAAATCAATAGCGTTAGTGGTTTTTGTTTAACTAAATTAGACGTTTTAGACGGTCTAAAAGAAGTTAAAATCTGTGTTGGCTATCAATATCCTGATGGAACAGTTTCTAAGGTAACTCCTTTGGCTGCAGAAGGTTATGATTTAGTTACGCCAATATACGAAACTATGCCTGGTTGGAGTGAAAACACTTTTGGTGCTACATCAATCGAGCAGTTGCCTACCGCGGCAATGAACTATATCAAACGTCTTGAAGAGTTATTAGAGACGCCTATTGATATTATCTCTACTGGGCCGGACAGAAATGAAACCATGATTTTGGTTAGTCCGTTCAAGTAAACTAAAGAGGCCGCGATAAGCGGCCTTTTTAATGAGCCTAATTAACGCTTGTAACAGTTTCTACTCAAGAAATACGCTATACTGCCGATGGATAAACCATGAAAGTGTCAGCGAGAATCCTTATGTTGCGTATCTGTTTATTGTTATTGAGTGTCGTTTCCATCAATGTATTTGCGGTGACAGAAGCCGTCGATATCTATAGCGATCAACAATTGATTTCGCTCATCCGCTCAAATCAATATTTACAACGCGTCAAAGCAGACGACTGTCAGTTGGTTCAAGATATTGAAGCCCGTGCTGAAGTATTACAGCAACCCATGTATCAGTTTTTATGGGGTGAAATGCTTAATAACGGTGTGTGTGTTAAGGCTCATCCTTCACGCGGTATGGCATTGCTGCAAACTTCTGCCGAGCAAGGCAGTGCCGAAGCGATGGTAAAATTGGCAGATTATTATTATCGCGGTAAACTAGTGGTTAAAGATCCCAATCGTGCAGTGCAATATGTGTTGCCTGCGGCAGCTAATGGGGATTTAACCGCAAGAATGACATTAGTTCGTTTGTTTGGTGAAGGCTATGGAAGTCCTGCCGATTACGAACTTGGCTATCATTGGTTATATAACAGTATATTTGATGACGATGCTCAACAGAAAAAAGCTTCGTCTTTATTACAGATGCTCGCTGCAAAAATGCCTGCCAGTATAGTGGCCAGGGCACAGCAGCCACAGCTGTACACACGTTAAAGGCTCCACAATATGGAGCGAATTATTTGGAAATTGAATGATCAACGATCCTCATTTTGAGAGAGAACAAGACAAGTACGACAATCCTATTCCTAGCCGTGAGTATATTTTAGAATACTTGCGTGCCCAAAAGTCTCCTGTTACCCGCGATAAAATAGCTGAAGCATTATCCATTACCGACGAAGTGCCATTAGAAGCACTTCGTCGTCGTTTACGTGCGATGGAACGTGATGGCCAGCTAGTCTTTACTCGCGGGCAAAGCTATGGCTTACCTGAGCGTATGGATTTATTGTCTGGTACCGTTTTAGGCCACCGCGATGGATTTGGCTTCTTTAAGCCTGATGAAGGCGGTGACGACTTATTTATCAGTAATCGCGATATGCTGATGTATTTTCATGGTGATAAAGTGCTAGCACAAAAAGCGGGTACTGATCGTCGTGGTCGTCGTGAAGCTCGAATTGTGCGCTTAGTTCATGAGCGAACGGCTGCCTTAGTTGGCCGTTACCACGTCGACGCCGGTATGGGCTTTGTGATTGCAGATGACAGACGCATCACCCAAGAAATATTAATCGCCAGTGAAGATACCCTAGGCGCCCGCGCCGGTGATGTGGTGGTGGTTGAGTTAACCCGTCGCCCTGGTCGTTTTGTTAAAGCGGCAGCGAAAGTGACCGAAGTCTTAGGTAAGACCATGGCACCGGGTATGGAAATTGAAATTGCCTTACGTAATTATGATTTACCCCACACTTGGTCAGCGATTATTGAGAAAAAACTCAAACGTATTCCTGACGAAGTCACCGAAGAAGATAAATTAGGTCGCGTCGATTTACGCCATTTACCCTTGGTCACTATTGATGGCGAAGATGCCCGTGATTTTGATGATGCGGTATATGCTGAAGCAAAACCAAGTGGCGGCTGGCGTTTATGGGTGGCGATTGCTGATGTGAGTCATTATGTACGTACTGATTCAGCATTAGATACTGAAGCGCGTGCACGTGGTAATTCGGTGTATTTCCCGTCGCAAGTTATTCCTATGCTACCTGAGAAAATATCTAATGGCTTGTGTTCATTAAAGCCAAAAGTCGACCGTTTATGTATGGTTGCTGAGATGACAATTTCTGCAGCGGGTAAGTTATCGGGCACCAAGTTTTATCCAGCAGTAATGCATTCTCATGCTCGTTTTACCTATACCCAAGTTGCTGACATGCTAGAAGGTGGCCCAATAGCCCCTGAGCATGAAGCGCTATTCCCACATTTATTATGTTTGCAGTCGTTATATCTCACTTTAGATGAGCGTCGTGCTGAACGTGGTGCTATTGCATTTGAAACCTTAGAAACGCAGTTCATCTTTAATGAGCAGCGTAAAATTGACAAAATCGTCCCACGAGGCCGCAACCAAGCGCATAAAATCATTGAAGAATGTATGATTTTAGCCAATGTGGCTTCGGCAAAGTTTGTCAAAAAACACAAAGGTGAGGTGCTGTATCGTGTGCATGAAGCGCCGTCAGAACAAAAACTGGCTAACTTTAAAGAGTTTCTTGCTGAGCGCGGCTTAAGCATGGACGGTGGCTTAGAGCCAACCCCGACTGACTATCAAAATCTGATGTTAAAAATTGCTGACCGTCCTGACTTTGAGTTAATTCAGGTGATGTTATTGCGCTCAATGCGCCAAGCAGTCTACAGCCCAGATAACGAAGGCCATTTTGGTTTAGCATTAGAAGCGTATTCGCATTTCACTTCGCCAATTCGTCGTTACCCTGATTTGATTTTACATCGAGTGATTAAGTATTTACTCGCAAAAGAGCAGGGCGATGTCACCGACAAGTGGACTCAAGATGGCGGTTATCTTTATCAGCTTGAAGAGTTAGATCTATTAGGTGAAGAATGTTCAACCACCGAGCGCCGCGCAGATGAAGCCACTCGCGATGTCAGTGATTGGTTAAAATGTGAATACATGCAAGATCACGTCGGTGATACCTTTGATGCCGTCATTGCTTCAGTCACCAGCTTTGGTCTGTTTGTTAGATTAAACGAATTATTTATTGATGGCTTAGTGCACATATCAAGCCTTGCCAGCGACTACTACCAATTCGATCCAATGCGTCAACGACTGGTTGGTGAAAACACTCGCCAAGTGTATCAAGTGGGTGACGCTGTTACTGTTAAGGTTGCTGCGGTTAATCTTGATGATCGTCAAATTGACTTGTTGATGGTGGGTGACAATAGTAAAGGCGCAGGCAAATCGGCACGTAAAGGCAGCAAGCCTTCAACGGCTCGTGAACGAGTGAATGTTGAAGGGGCTAAAGCCGCACGTAAAGGTAAGTCGACAGATAAACCTAAGTCAGACAAATCTAAGTCGGATAAGCCTAAGGCCAGTAAACGTCGCTCAAGCAATAAAGCGTCATCGCCTGCGAGCAAGCCAGTGGCGGCAAAGAAGTCCACCGCGGCAGAGCAAAAAGCTGATACCACAAAACCGAATTCTAGCGTTAAGAAAACCCCTGCCAAGCGCAGCAAGAGAAAGTAATTAAATGAAAAAACAAGATACCATTTTTGGCATTCATGCCGTTGAAGCATTATTAAATCATAGCCCTGAACGTGTGATTGAACTTTGGCTGTTACAAGGCCGTGATGACGAACGCTTAACGCCATTGATTAATATCGCATCAACTTTTGGTACTACATTGCAACGTGCTGCACGTAAAGTGTTAGACGACAAAGCGGGTAGCTCACAACACCAAGGTATTGTCGCGCGTGTAAAAGCGGTAAAACCTTTGACAGAAACTGATTTAGACGCATTACTTGATAAAACAGAAGTGCCTTTTTTACTCATTTTAGACGGTGTAACCGACCCACATAATCTTGGTGCTTGCTTACGTAATGCTGATGCCGCTGGGGTACATGCGGTGATTGTACCTAAAGATAATTCAGTTGGATTAACCTCAACCGTCAGCAAAGTGGCTTGTGGCGCAGCAGAAACGGTACCGTTATTCCAAGTGACCAATCTTGCTCGTACCATGCGCCATCTTCAAGACAAAGGTGTTTGGATTGTCGGCACAGCAGGCGAAGCAGATGGTAATGTATATCAAGCGGACCTTAAAGGGCCTCTAGCGATTGCTATGGGTGCTGAAGATAAAGGTTTGCGTCGTTTGTCACGCGAAGGCTGCGATTCGTTGGTTTCAATCCCAATGGCTGGCAGTGTGTCGAGCCTTAACGTGTCCGTTGCCACTGGGGTATGCTTATTTGAAGCCGTCAGGCAGCGTTTAGGTTAATTATTGCCTGCAGTAGAACGACATAAAAAAAACGGCGATATTTATCGCCGTTTTTTATTATCTCGAGTTCAGCTTGTGTTGGGTTATTGATGGGTGTCAGTCTTTAGCTTTTACAATCAAAGCCAGAGTAAACATTAGCGTCTGCCAATTTCGTTATCGACATCTTCGTCATCTAACTCCTCTGGTATCAAGGTTTCTTCGCTCACACTGGCATAAGAGGTATTATATTCAGCTTGCTCATCAGCATCATCAAACTCATCATTGGTTGATTCCGGTTGGACATCGAATGCATCTTCAGCGGGATTGATCATTTGTTCGTTGACCATTTCAATGTCAACACGTGGATCAAATGATGCTGCTAATGGCGAGCTGACTAAGTCGCCCCCGGCCATCATGTAATCTCCAGTACTTGTTTGCTCAGCTTTTTGACGCACATTAATCCACAGTAGCCTTGCCAGTAAGGTGAATGAGCACATCGCCATAAATCCATATAGCATTTGATCACCTAATGCTTGCATTAAGCCAGAAGCGACTAAAGGACCAATACTTGCGCCAATACCAAAGGTGACTAAGATTGTGGCAGATAGCCCTACCCGCTCATGTTGTTCAACGCGCGAATTGGCTAATGCAGTTGCTAATGGATACAAGGTAAACGCTAAAATACCAAATAAGCTGGTTAATATTAACGAAGACACTGCGTGGAACGGGATTATCGTAATGATCAACACTATGACGCCTAATAAAGCGCAGTTAATTCGAATTAATAAGCTACGAGAGATGACATCGGATAATTTACCCATTGGCCATTGGGCTAGCAATCCTGCAAAAATGGTACACGACATATAGAGCGCAACGTGCTCAGGATCAATACCTTTAGCCGTGGCATAAGAGGGAGCCAAACCATAAAAACAGCCGACTATCATGCTTCCTAAGGCTATGGTTGTCAGAGCTTGGGGCGCTCTTTTCCAATAGAGTCCCATTTGTAATGGGGCTGGTGTTAACGGTTCGGGGTGAATTCTGCGCGTGATCGAAATCGGTACGATACATAAGGCAAAACAGATGGCAATCAACAGCAGTGGCTCTAAGCCTAAATCGGGATATAAACTAATGGCTCCTTGCCCAGCCATTAGCGCTAAGTAAGATACGATCATGTAGCTCGCAAAAACAGTACCACGTTGGTTGTTTTCTGCCTGCTCGTTGAGCCAGCTTTCTAATACCATATATTGGCACATCATTCCCATACCTACTGCGAGGCGCAATACTAGCCAAATGGCTAAATTATCGATGAGGGCATGACCCAATGCAGAGGCAGTCACTATGCCCGCACAGGCAACAAAAGCACGAATATGACCAACTTGCGCAATCAGTTTATGGCCAACTTTAGAGCCGCAGACTAGGCCAATATAGTAAGCTGACATCATGCCACCAATCCATATTTGTGGCACCTGCATTGTGGTAAGACTTAGGCCTAAGTATGTGGTCAGTAGACCTGCAGCAAGCACCATCAAAAAGGTGGTGCTATATAATGAGGCAAAACTGCGTAGCGGGCTGTCCATAACTTGGCCTTTATTTTTTCAGTAAGGCCTCGTTTGCCTCATTGATTAATGGTCTTGTTTCGCTTCATTTAAGGTCAATAATTATTGAAACGTATACAACAAGTTGAATGTGGTGATGGTGTCAGTATTTTTACTGTCATCAGGAACCACTTCAGTGTACTTGATGTTCATACCTATTTTAAATGCCCAATCTTGAATAAAGGTGTTTTTATAACTCATATCAAGGGTTAAGGTATTATTAGTCTGACCTGTTTCAGCTGTCACATCAGCATTAAAGCTAGTGTACTCTTGCAGTTTAACTGTGTATTTGGCCGCCGAACGTAAAATAATATCGCGGTTTGCATCAGGATCGGGTTCTGCAACACTGCCTTGTGGTTGGTCGTAACGATAACCCGGACCAGCTTCAAGGCTCAGTTTTGTTCTATTGTTCTTAATTAAATCAAAACCATAACCTGTTGAAATAGTAGATATTCGAGTGTACGAACCAAATTGATCCCAAGTAAATTCACCACGGCCAAATATATAACCGCGCTCTAGCTTGTAGTTAGACTGTAAGTATAATTCGTAACGCTCAGCAGTAGACTCATTACCATCAGCAGCATAATAGGCCTTTAATGTTGCTTCTTGCTTAGTGTTCTTCGAATCATAAGTTAAATAAGTTCGACCGTTGAAGTTTTTAGTTTCGTTGTTACCGCTATTTAATTGCAAGCCAGCTTCTACCTCAGCATTAAAACTGCTGGGTGGTTCCTGATAATCAGGTGGAACTAAGGCCCATGCCGGAGCAGACAATAAAAAGAGGCAGCATGTTGTTACTATGTTTTTCATGGTCATCATTAAAGTGTTTTATTCTTGATGGCGTAAACGCGGTATTTCGGACTGCGGCCATCATACCTGTAATCAAGATTGCTGAAAAGAGTGAGTTAGTGCTTGAGTTTATCGTACACTTTATGTATCATCGCGCGCTCAAATCAGTCACTTTAATTCGTTCCTTGCCTCCACATTGGTCTGACTGAGCCAGAAAAGAGGCTACTTAACCGTAAGGAGCAATAAATGCGTCATTATGAAATCGTATTTATGGTTCACCCAGATCAAAGTGAACAAGTCCCAGGTATGATTGAGCGTTACACCGGTGTTATCACCGCTGCTAATGGTACAATCCACCGTTTAGAAGATTGGGGCCGTCGTCAATTGGCTTACCCGATCCAAGACCTACATAAAGCTCACTATGTTCTTTTGAACGTAGAAGCATCTGCAGAGTCTATCGAAGAACTAGAAACAGCTTTCCGTTTCAACGACGCTGTTCTGCGTAACATGGTAATGCGCACTAAAGTGGCCGTTACTGAAGCTTCTCCTATGGCAAAAGCAAGAGACGAACGTGATTCACGTCGTTCACCTTCTGATGACCGTAATGCAGAAGAAAGCGCTGAAGAAAACGCTGAATAATTTTTTTGAATAATCACTTAGTGTTGTCTGGCACGATAACTCGTACAAGACGATTAGATAGCCCAAGCGGGATTGCCCATGTGGTGATAACGGTAGAGCATAAATCACAGCGGCAAGAAGTAGAAATGTTGAGAAACGTCTACTGTTTGATCCAAGTGATATTAAGTGGTCCGCGCTTTAATAGCGTAGCAAATAAATTACAAGCAGGTGTGCAAGTTGATGTTGAAGGGTTTCTTTCACTACAACAAGGGCGAAATGGACAAAACCGTTTAGTCTTGCATGCTGAAAATGTCGAATTGAAAACTTAGGAGACTGTCAAAATGGCACGTTATTTCCGTCGTCGCAAGTTCTGCCGCTTCACCGCTGAAGGTGTTGTGGAGATTGATTATAAAGATATCGTTACTTTAAAGAACTACATCACTGAAAGCGGCAAGATTGTTCCTAGCCGTATCACTGGTACCAGTGCTAGATATCAACGCCAACTAGCTCGCGCTATCAAGCGTGCTCGTTATCTTTCTCTACTGCCATATACTGATTTACATCAGTAATATTGCAGTATTAATTCCTAATAGAATATAGAGGATTTGATAATGAATGTTATTTTGCTAGATAAAGTTGCAAACTTAGGTAGCCTAGGCGACCAAGTTTCTGTTAAAGCTGGTTATGCTCGTAACTTCCTTTTACCTTATGGTAAAGCAGTTGTAGCAAACGCAGCAAACACTGAAGTATTTGAAACTCGTCGTGCTGAATTAGAAGCTAAAGTAGCTGCTGAATTAGCTGCTGCGACAGTTCGTGCTGAAAAATTAACTGCATTAGAAGTTGTTGTTATTGCTTCTAAAGCAGGTGATGAAGGTAAATTATTCGGCTCAATTGGCAACCGTGATATCGCTGATGCAGTTACTGCAGCTGGCGTAGCACTTGCTAAATCTGAAGTTCGTTTACCTTTAGGTGCTTTACGCACTACTGGTAGCTTCGAAGTTGAAGTTCAAGTACACACTGAAGTTAAAGCTGTTGTTAAGATTTCTATCGTTGCAGAAGCTTAATTACGTTTTAGCGCCATAAAAAACACCGCCTCCGGGCGGTGTTTTTTTATGTGTATCATTTAATACTCATCCACTTCCAACAACACTTCCATGCACTATCTGGTTATATCGCGGTCGTTTAAATGTGTTATCTAATGAATGTTAACCAAGTAAACATTGCTATAAGGTTCACTTGGTTATGGTTTATTTAAGCTCAATCAACCACAGTCGGTTTCTTTTCTGGTATGTCAGTGACAGCTTTAGTTACTGATCCAGTTGCGAGATCAGCTTCTGCTTGTGTTTCATTAGTTGCTTCGTTGATGACTTCAGCTTCTACTTCACTTGCTGCTGGAGGTTTATTGGCGGCTTTATTTGCGACCCCTGCAGCGGCTTCAGTTGTCGCTTGGTTAGGTAACTCAGCTTTATCTTCAATATCTACAGTAGGGACCAATTTAGGTGCTGATTCACTCGAGAGTTCAGATTCTGCTTGTGCTTCATTAGTTGCTTCGTTGATGACTTCAGCTTCTACTTCACTTGCTGCTTGAGGTTTATTGGCGGCTTTATTTGCGACCCCAGCAGCGGCTTCAGTTGTCGCTTGGTTAGGTAACTCAGCTTTATCTTCAATATCTACTGTAGGGACCAATTTAGGTACTGATTCACCCGAGAGTTCAGATTCAATCGCAAGTTCTGTTGCAGCCTCTGCTTCATCAGTTGCTTCATTGAAGGCTTCAGTTGCTGCTTGAGGTTCATTGGCGGCTTCATTTACAACCTCTGCAACGACTTCAGTTGGCGCTTGGTTAGATAACTCAAGTTGATCTTCAGTATCTTCTGTAGAGACTAATTTAGGTGTTGATTCACTCGCGAGTTCAGATTCAATCGCGACTTCAGTTGTCGCTTGGTTGGATAATTCAACTCTATCTTCAGTATCTACATCTTCAGTAACAGCATCTCCAATATCTACTGTAGGGACTAATTCAGGTGCTGATTCATCACTGAGATCAGTTGTTACTTGTGCTTCTGTCGTGGCTTCAATTGCTTGGTCAAAGAACTCAGCTTTATCTTCAGTATCAGCTGTGGTGGTTAATTCAGGTACTGACTCAGTGATTGTTTCATTATCAACATTGGTATTCGCTTCGATAGTGGCCTCAGTTGCTGTATCTGCTGGTATCTCGGTTTCTCCTGCAGTATTAGTCACTAAGGTTAATTCTTTTATCAAGTTATCAGCGTGATCGACTTTATCCATCATCCACAAAATATAACGAATATCGACATGCACGGCGCGAGTGATCGTGGGGTTAAAGAACCAGTCTTTAGTGATCGCTTCATAAGTTGAGTCGAAGTTAAGCCCAACTAATTCACCTTTACCATTAAATACCGGTGAGCCAGAGTTGCCGCCAGTGGTGTCGGCGCTGGATAAAAAATTAACCGGTACAGAGTTAAAATCAGCAGGCTTATCTAAACAAGACATAAACTGACAACTGCTTTGCTGTCTATAGACTGAAGTGACGCGATGTTTGCCTAAGTCGTCAGCTTTAATTGCATCTAACAGCTTAGTCGGGGCATTGTAGGGCGCTTCACCGGTGTTTTTAGCTAGAATGCCTGCTAAAAGAGTAAATGGCTGCTTGTATAACGCATCTTTAGATTGGTAACCATCAACCATGCCATAAGTTATGCGTAAGGTACGGTTAGCATCAGGATATACAGGCCAGTTATTTGATTTGTAATAGTCAATAATCGCCTTCATGTATTCCGGACGAACAGATGAAAGCTTACCGTAAAGTAATTTTTCGCTCTTTTCCATGGCCATATTGGTATCGTAAATAGCCACAGCTAATCGAATAAATGGGTCTCCGCTAACTTCAAACTCCTCTGCTGTTTTACTCATCCATGCAAGACGTTTAGCCTGATCAGTGAGCTCAGTGAGTGCATATAAGCCTTCAACTTTTGACTCTAGCTCTTCAAAATCATCTGAAATGCTTAAGGCATTATCAAACACTTTGTTTTTAAGTGGTTGGCTGATATAGGCTTGTAAGTCTTGTAACCACAAGATTTTATCAACCACCGGATCAAAGCTACTATCGATACGTTTAAGTGCCGCTTTAAACATTTTCATATCACGAAGCTGAAACCCAGATTCACGTTGATCATTGGGTTTCTTTCTTTCTTGAGCTAAACGGTAAAGCTTGCTCGCGGCTTGGAGCATTTCGCTAGATTGGGCATTTTTAAAGAAATAAGTGGTTTGCATTTGTTGATGTTGTTCGGCGAGTAACGCTTCAAGGTTATTGATTAACTCTTGGTTAGCGCCAGGATCTTTTTTAAGCCAAGCGAGAAAGTCATTTTCACGTTGCTGCTTAATGCCGACAATATCGGTGGCGCTGAAACCATCTAATAAGCCATTGAGTTTCTTCATCCGGTTAGCCATAGAGGCGATTGTACCGGCATATTTAAGCGCGATATCGTTATCGACATCACCCATTAAAGTGATAGTGTCAATTTGTAACTGGTAGCGTTTTGCGTAAGTTGGGTATATCCAATCACTGGCAAATTGTAGTTCACTGGTTAAATTGTAACGGCTGGTAGAACCTGGAAAACCGGCAACAAAGATACCATCGCCAGCTTTTACTCCATCGGCATTAATTTTTAAATAGCTTTTAGGCCGGTATGGCACGTTATTTTTATTAAACGTTGCTGGCTTGCCGTCTTTACCCACATAGGCGCGTAAAAAAGTAAAATCGCCAGAATGACGAGGGTATTCATAGTTGTCGATGTCGCCGCCAAATCCGCCAACACTCTTGGGTGGTGCATACACCAAACGCACGTCTCTAATAATTAACTGTTTTGTCAGATAATATTCTAATCCATGATGAAAGCTGTTAACCGAACATCGATAGTTGTCATCTGCTTCACAAAGTTTAATTAAGGCTTTACTGTTAGTTTCTATGCCTTCAAAGCGAGCCATAGGTTCGGTGCTTAAGTTAGCCATTACTTCATCGGTCACATTGGTGACTGCTTGGGTAATGTATAAACGTTCATTCGGCCCTGCGGAAGGTTCCTCTGCTTGGGTGTTTGCTAAAAAGCCATTTGCGAGGTAATTATGTTCTTTTTTACTGTTATATTGTATGCCGCGATAAGCACAATGATGGTTTGTGACAACTAGGCCTTGGGGGGATACAAAACTGGCGGTACAATAGCCCAAACTGACGACTGCATTCATTGGGTACTGCCCTAAGTCGGCCAGTTGTGATGCGGGAATATCAATACCACGTTGCTGAAGTTTGTCTGCAATGGATGGCATTTGATATGGCTGCCATTGGCCTTCATCGGCCAAAGCTAGGCCAGATGTCAGCACCAGTGCTGCAACGAGTATGATACGCATGTATTTTTCCTTAAATGATTATTTGCGTTTGACGAAGTTGTCATTTGAATTCGTAATGACAGCGAAATAAGCTACACCACGGTGTTATACCATATTTTATAAAGTCGTTGTAAATTGGGAGTGTTAATGTCACAGCAAGGTGCTTTTAAAGCAAGAAACAGGCAGAGAGATGTAGAAGTTAATGCCTTAAAATTGCCTCCTCACTCTATTGAAGCTGAACAATCCGTGTTAGGTGGGTTGATGCTAGATGCTGAAGCGTGGGATCGTGTTTCTGAAGCGGTTGTGCCAGAAGATTTTTATTCTCGTTCTCATCGAATGATTTTTACGGCAATGCAACGTTTAATGGAATCTGGCCAACCGCTGGATTTGATTACCGTATCTGAACAACTCGAAATTGAAGACCAATTAGATGATGCTGGCGGCTTTGCTTACTTAGGCGAAATTGCCAAAAATACTCCCAGTGCCGGTAATATTTTATCTTATGCGGATATCGTGCGCGAACGTGCCGTGGTGCGTGACATGATTGCTGTAGCCCATGAAATTGCTGATGCAGGTTACAATCCTGAAGGGCGTGATTCTGGTGCATTATTAGATTTAGCAGAAACCAAAGTCTTTAAAATTGCTGAAATGCGAACCAATGCCAATGAAGGCCCGGAAAACATTAAAAGTATTCTTGAAAAAACCGTCGATAGGATTGAACAGCTTTATAACAATCCTCATAACGGGGTTACCGGCGTTTCAAGTGGTTTTAATGACTTAGATAAAATGACCGCCGGGTTTCAGTCTGGCGACTTAATTATTGTTGCCGCACGTCCTTCGATGGGTAAAACCACCTTCGCGATGAACTTGTGCGAACAAGCCGCCATGAATGAAGATAAGCCAGTGCTTATTTTTAGTCTCGAGATGCCATCAGAACAGATCATGATGCGTATGCTGGCCTCACTCGGCCGGGTTGATCAAACCAAAATTCGTACCGGTCAATTAGATGATGAAGATTGGGCTCGCGTGTCATCAACCATGGGCATTATGCTTGAGCAAGGTAAAATGTACATCGATGATGGCTCAGGGTTAACCCCCACAGAAGTGCGCAGTCGTGCCAGACGGATTGCGCGCGAGCATGGCGGCTTATCAATGATCATGATCGATTACCTGCAGTTAATGCAGGTGCCAGCGTTAAAAGATAATCGTACTTTAGAAATTTCAGAAATCTCTCGTTCATTAAAAGCTTTAGCCAAAGAGTTAGAAGTGCCTGTTATTGCTTTATCACAGCTTAACCGCTCGCTAGAGCAACGTGCCGATAAGCGCCCAATTAACTCTGACTTGCGTGAATCAGGTGCTATTGAGCAAGATGCCGATTTGATCATGTTTATCTATCGTGACGAAGTGTATAACGACAGCTCAGAAGATAAAGGCACCGCTGAAATCATTATTGGTAAACAGCGTAACGGGCCGATTGGGCGAATTCGACTGGTATTCCAAGGTCAGTTCTCTCGTTTTGATAATTATGCTGGGCCGCAATTCGAAGAAGATTAATCATTGATTAGATTATATTTGTGTTTTTAGTATCGTTATTTATGATACGAGTTTATCTCTGTTAGTGAGGGGTTCTTTATGGCACTAAACCTCCTAACAGGCAGCAAGCCGCGCCATGTTATTTATTGTTAATTAAGGCAATCTATTGAAACCTTTTCCCCGTGCAGAAATCAGTCGTTACGCATTACAAAGTAACCTAGCACAACTGCGTCTTATTGCACCAGATAGCAAAATTATGGCTGTGGTTAAAGCCAATGGTTACGGTCATGGTCTGCTAAACGTTGCAGAAAGTGTTGGTATATTAAATTTTATAGAAAGTGCAGGTAAATATTACGGCGGCGCCGATGGCTTTGGTTTAGCAAGGCTGGAAGAAGCATTGGAGCTCAGAGACGGCGGCGTAAAAGGTAAGCTTCTATTATTAGAAGGCTTTTTCCGCCAGTCCGACTTGCCGTTGTTGGTCACCCATAATATCGACACTGTCGTGCATCATGAATCACAACTGCAAATGCTTGAAACCATTAAGCTCGATAATCCGGTCACCGTATGGATAAAAATCGATACCGGTATGCATCGTATCGGCTTTAGTTTAGAGCAGTTTTCCGGCATATATCAGCGTTTAATGGCTTGCCCACAAGTGGCTAAACCGATCCATTTGATGACCCATTTTGCCTGTGCAGACGAACCTGATAATCAGCTGACTCAAAAGCAGATGGATGCCTTTGAACAACTGACAAGTCACTTAGATGGCGATCGTACTTTAGCCAATTCAGCCGGAACATTATTTTGGCCATTAAGCCAAGCCGATTGGATAAGACCAGGCATCGCACTTTATGGCATATCTCCAGTTGTTGGCGACAAAGGGATTAACCATCAACTGATTCCGGCTATGGAACTGGTGTCTAATTTAATTGCTGTTCGTGAGCATAAAGCCGGTGATAGCGTGGGCTACGGTGCCGTGTGGACCGCGAAACAAGATACCCGCTTAGGTGTAGTGGCTATGGGTTACGGTGATGGATATCCGCGTAATGCGCCAGAAGGTACACCGGTGTGGATTAATGGCCGCAGGGTGCCAATTGTTGGCCGAGTATCGATGGATATGCTAACGGTAGATCTGGGCGCAGATGCGCAAGATAAAGTCGGTGACAGCGTGCAGCTTTGGGGTAAAACCCTCGCGGTAGAGGAAGTGGCTGAGCATATTGGCACTATTGCTTATGAGTTAGTGACTAAATTAACCCCACGGGTAGTGGTTGAGTTACTTGACTAGCAACGTAACCATGCTGCGTTTTGCCCAATACGCTGTTGCGTCTTGGGCATTTTAGTTTATGCGGCACCATTTTAGCTGAAATATCATTCGTCTTTACAAGCTTATACATCTTCAAAACAAATTTCGATAAACACATTGCCGTGCTTATGACTAAAGGGCATCATAATTTTTTTGCCGCGGGCTTTGTGGGAAATAGTATGATTTTTGCCAGAGACGACGGCCGGAGTGGCCATATCAAAATCATACCCTTTTTCACTTAATAAATTTTTAGCTCCACCCGTCACCATATTGGTTATTTCACCGACTAAATCGGTTATGTCCTCGTTAATGGATTCTGGTTTTTCCCCTAGCATATTGTTCATTATTTCAAGAATTAATGACTGTTCGAAGGTAATCGACAGTGAGCCGCGGGTTTTAGGACTTATCATGCCCATTAAGCCTGATACGTCACCTTTTGCAATATCATGATTTTTCAATTGTGGCTTACCAGGCGTTAACTCAATAGTTGCCATGGTTGAGATAACATTGATTAAAGAAACAAGGAATGGGTTAATGAATTCAACGTTCATAGGCTAAGCGATCCTTCTAGATTCAAAAATTGGCGATAGGTCATAGGCAGAGAATAGACAGAACATCACGTTACACGACCCTATCATGATAAACCATCATAGTTACTGATTTTTATAAATGCTTACTATATCAGCAAAATGGAATACAGCTTCAAGCTTAGAACACAAAAATGAAATTGAAAGAGACGTCAGTTGCAAAAATAAATATTAAGTTGAAATTGAGAGATTTACACATTGATAATGTATTTACATTACTGATTTCTTAAGCCTATCTTGTTGATAATTTAATCGTTTTGTATCAATAATATGGTCAATCTAGGATGAGATAAATCAATAGCTTAAGCGGGTTAACTTATCGCTCGAGCCGTTCAATCAGCTTAATACGGAGAAATAGAGATTGATGAAAGTTGACGCTTTTTTGGTTAATTCCTTTACTGCCAATGGAAGCGGAGGAAACCCTGCAGGCGTAGTATTGCAGGCAGATAATTTGTCTAACGAACAAAAGTTAGCAATAGCACAGGTTGTTGGTTATTCAGAAACTGCTTTTGTATCTCAAGATGACGAAGTCGACTTTGGCTTGTCTTTTTTTACCATAACGGGTGAAGTTGACTTCTGTGGGCACGCTACCTTAGCTGCATTCTCAATAATGTATAAAAAAGGAATCATCACCGCAGGGCGATATGTCCAAAGGACTAAAGTCGGTTTACTTGCTGTGACTATAGCGTCTAATGGTCAAATAGTGATGGAGCAAAAGCTACCTAAATATCTTGGGGTTTTTGGGTACGAGGCTATATCAGAGTTAATTGGCATTGACGTGAAAACGTTAGCGTCAACTCAATTACCAATCGAGGTTATTTCAACAGGCCTGCCTGATATTATGGTTCCAGTGCCATTTGGGTATCTTGATAAAATCCAGGTAAATGAACATTTACTCAGTGAATTCTGTAAAAAACATGATTTAGTTGGTCTGCATGCTTTTGAATTGTGCGAGGGAAAAAGCGGCCTGACAGCGAGTTGTCGTAACTTTGCGCCTTTGTTTGGCATACCAGAGGAATCAGCTACAGGGAGTGCTAGCGGAGCATTAGCATGCTACCTAAGTAAATACCTTAGTAGTGAACATATGACTGACTTTACTTTCGAGCAAGGTAGGGCAATGAACTGTGTTTCAATCATTACAGCTTCAGTTGAGTCAAATGAATTAGCGACTCTCAAGGTGTTGGTCGGTGGTTTTGCTCAAGAGATTGGACAGCAGCAAATCTTCGTTTAACAAATAAGGATAGGCCGCGCGAAGTGGCGTTCTTATCTCAAGTGTGAAACCCGCCCAAACACTTGAGATGTACTCTTTATTAAATTAATCACAGATAAAGAGTTTGAGCTGTTTGGTATGGTGTTAAACGGCCAGAGGTTATCAGAACGTCCGTTACATAAGCCGTTAGCACTCAAGGCGATGCAAAATATTTACACTACTCTGGACTATTTCAGCACTTTTCCCTGTCATATATGCAGTCGTGATGGCGCCTTCTTTAAGTAAACAGATAGCATTTATGAGATCCGGTGAAGCATTGTTTAGTTTGTTTTGAATAAGCTGGCGTACTTGTTCTTTGTGGTAACAGCAATAGCGAGAAATATCGCTTTCTGGGTTACTAAATTCTGCTGACGTATTGATGAAAAAGCATCCTCTAAAACCACCTAGTTCAGCTTCATTTCCACTAAACCAACTGTGTAACGATTGGAATAGAACATCGATTAACTCATGGTCGCTTGTTGTTTGTCCTAGCTTACGCTCTAGCCAGTTCATGAAGATTTGATGTCTTTGGTTTAACGCAGCCATGATCAAATCGTCTTTGCCGTTAAAGTGATTGTATAGAGTTTTTTTAGCTACTCCTGATACCTTAATGACTTCGTTAATTCCAATTGAGTTAATACCTTGTCGGTAAAAAAGATCTAGCGCTGTGTTTAACAGTAGCTCACGTTTCTTGCTCATCATGATTTCCATAAAACTAGTTGTCCTTATATTGACAAAAGTAGAACGACTTGTCTACAATTGCCGGTAGACAAGTCGTTCTACTTTTTGGGTGTTTATATGAATCGTTATTTGTTAGCTGTAATTGCTGGGATCGGGGCGTCATTTACCATTGGTTTATTGTCATTAATTGAAGCTAACATGGATAATGCTGTATTAATTATGGCTCCATTTGGAGCTACTGCAGTGCTTGTATTTGGTGTGCCAAGTAGTCCATTGGCTCAGCCAAAAAATGTTATTTTTGGACATTTGATAACGGCATTTATCGGAGTGTTTTTCTACCAATACATAGGCGTAACTCCGGTTACAGTCGCAATAGCGACGGGGTTAGGTGTTACCAGTATGTTGGTTTGCAAAACAACCCACCCACCTGCTGGAGCAAATCCAATTCTAATTATGCTTTCAGGGCAAGGATGGTTGTTTTTGGTTACCCCTGTATTAGTCGGTTCTGTTGTCATAGTTTTGATGGGTAAAGGGCTTCAAAAGCTTCAGGATTACCACTTTAAACCAGAATGCTAATAAAGCATTTAAGAATGGTTCCTAACATTTGGCATTATCAGCTAAAGGCTGGGTTTTATGTTTACGGTGCAATAGTTTCGGTGCTGGCGTTGCTCATACCTCATTACCGCGTTGAACTAAGCTGCTGCGCTGAGCTAAATGGAGCTTCAATTGAGTGTATTATCCTCATTGAATCAGCTAAACTAAAAACAGTGTGATGGAACACAGCAATAAAAAAAGGGATTTCAATGAAAGACTTAAACACTTGTCAGTATCAATCTATTCAAACCTGCTTTGTAAGCGTGAGACCGCGCTCAAAAAACAAAACTCCTACAGTATAAAGTGTACCAACTAATCTGGACTCGGCAATGGCTAAGTCCAATAAGTGATTTATGCTTTGCAAACAGCGCAGTACACAAATACTAGAACGTTATGTAGCACAAGGATCAAGCAAGTGTCGAAATCTGTAGCAATCACCATAAACGATCAATTTTCACGAGTTGAGTTTCTCAAAGATAGAACGCCAGAAACCACTAATGAACAAGCAAAAAATGCTTTTGCACTGTTATCTGAGTATAGCGATGGTGGAGTATATATCGCTCATTATTCTGGGTTTAGTGAGTGGGAAAAGCATCCAAAAGGTGATGAGTTTGTTCAGGTTTTAGGTGGAGAAACTACATTAATCCTTTTGGATGGTAACGTAGAGCAACGTAGCTTTTTATCGACGGGGCAAATGTTGGTTATCCCCAAAGATGTTTGGCACCGTTTTGAATCACCAAAAGGTGTTAAAGTCATGACCATAACACCGCAACCAACTGAGCATAGTATCGAGCAACCAAACGGTATATAACAAATAAAGATAGGTCGCGTGAGACTGGGTTAAGTGCCCGTAGGCGAGAGCTTTTCTATTTGGTTAAGCAAAAGTGCTATCGTGAAAACTGCCGTCTTGAAAAAGTGGTAAGAAGATAAACCTTCGTTTTCTCTGTTTTTGCAACCTTAAACTATTTTTTTGGATTAGGTTTCATAAATTTCAATTTAGTTTTGTTCAGAAATCATACCGTTGTACAATAAAAATAACTAAATAAGAGGTGTTCTATGGATGGAAAATCATTAATCGTTATTTTAATCATGGTGTCTGCTTCTGCTTCCGCAGAAGTATATAAGTGTGCGGATGGTAAATATCAAGCTGACCCGTGCGACGACCAAAGCGAACCGTTAGATTTAAGTAATGTAGGTAGCGTAGTTGCACCATCAAGAGGTTATCCTGAAAACCTAACTAACGAGACTACAGATGCAAGGCTGCAGGATACTAGTGTTAATCCGCGTGATAAAAAAGCTGAAATCGCTCAATACTTACGTAAACAAAAAATTGAACGTGAAATTAGAAACCTTGAAAAAGAAAGGAAAAAAGCGTTCAAAGATCGTGATGACAAGATCGAGCAATTGCGTACAACAGGTAAGCGAGCTAATAATAATTTAGCAGGGGCAACTTGGCAGCAAAGTTTAGCGCAAGAAATGACCGCTGTGATGCAACAGGGAAGTACAGAAGTCGAATCCATAGACCGTCAAATATCTGCGCTTAGGTCTGAATTAAAACAATTATAAACTAAACAAACTAAACAAACTAAACAATAACCGTTGCTACTAATAGATAGCCTTTTTTGCGAATTAAGCAACGGTACTTACTTGCACCATTAGCTTTGTCACTTTTTTGAATGCTTTAAGACGTCATCACTTCTGGTTCTCCATTTCCATTTTTCCAATGTATTATGGTTCCTTAGCGTCTAAAAACGTGTAAATAAACTCAAAATGTGAAAGCCGTTAATTCTTTAAATACAACGAAAAAGCTAGTCATACTAACGTATATGCTAGATCGCACCTTTAACTTTTCCGAAACCTAAATCCGTAGACACTTGTTACTCGATGACGGGTTAATGATATAATTAGCCATTATTTAGGGCTGCCTAGTTGTATTTGCTTAATTTATAACTTCCTTACTGGCTCCTTGTGCATAACCGATTAACTAAATGCAGCTAAAAACGTGCATCAATACCGCAAATTATGAGTGTAAAAAATTCAGTGAATACAACGCCAAAGCTAGTCATACCAACAGATACACTTGATCGCACCTTTTCCATAGCACCGATGCTGGATTGGACTGATCGCCACTATCGTTATTTTGCCCGCTTAATGTCGAGCAAGGCGTTGCTGTATACCGAGATGATTACCACGGGTGCCATATTACAAGGTAAGGGCGACTATTTAGCTTATAGCGAGCAAGAGCATCCAGTGGCATTACAGTTGGGGGGCTCTAACGCGGTGGATTTGGCAGCGTGTGCTAAGTTAGCTGCTGAGCGCGGTTATGATGAAGTAAACCTCAATGTAGGCTGTCCATCTGATAGAGTGCAGAATGGTCGCTTTGGTGCGTGTTTAATGGCCGAGCCTGAGTTAGTTGCGCAATGTGTTGATGCCATGAAGCAAGTCACCGATATTCCGATCACGGTAAAAACCCGTATTGGAATTGACGAGCAAGACAGTTATCAGTTTTTAACTGATTTTATTGAAATTGTCAGCGCACCAGGCTGTAGTGCATTTACGATTCATGCGCGTAAAGCCTGGTTACAAGGATTAAGCCCGAAAGAAAACCGTGAAATTCCGCCGTTAGATTATGAACGGGTTTATCAGTTAAAGCGTGATTATCCACACTTGAACATTAGCATTAACGGTGGCATTAAAACCCTTGAAGAATCTAAGCTGCATTTAGCCCAGCTAGATGGAGTGATGGTGGGGCGTGAAGCTTATCAAAATCCTTATATATTGGCGCAAGTGGATCAGCAGTTGTGTGGACTCAATACACCAGTGATTACTCGTCAGCAAGTGATTGAGCAAATGTTGCCGTATATTGAGGCTCATTTAGCCCAGGGCGGTCGTTTAAACCATATTACCCGTCACATGATTGGTTTATTCCAAGGGTTACCGGGTTCCCGTGGCTGGCGTCGTCATTTAAGTGAGAATGCTCATAAACCTAATGCTGATATTGGGGTTGTGTTAACCGCTGCTGAGTTTGTTGATGCTGAAGCCCTTAGCAGTGACCAAGCTATTTGATATCGCTTTGGTTATTTCACAAGAATATGTGGTGAAATAAACGCCCAAACGTACATGTTGAAAACTGCTATTGTCAGAGAAAAAGCGCCTATTGTTAGGCGCTTTTTCGTTTGTTCCTTTAAGTAACATCGTGGCAATAAACCCTTCATTTAAGGTGATGATTATTAGTGCTATTTTTAGCATAACTCTCAACAATCCTCCTACCCTTAAGCGGCCATCACTCATTAATTAATGGATTGTTACCACAGTAACCCTCGCAGATATCTGAACATTTATTGTCACACGTTATGGCGTGTATCACGGCGAATAAGTATCGGTGGTCATTTTTACTAACTATCTGGTGAATTTTACTACCTGTTGGTTTTTTGCTCACGGATTTAGTTCAGTTGATTAAATAATAATTAATTTATTTGTTTTTAAAATTATATGCTTATGACTATTTTTAAAAGTTGGCACGGCGTTTGTAATACCTATTGTGTAATCAACTAAGCGGGTGTTTAGTTGCAACAAACCAACACAAGAAAGGATGCCATTATGTTTACTTTAACCAACGTGATTCGCCGTAGTGTTCAATTATCAATTGCTGCAGCATTACTTGTCACTGCCAGTGCTTCGGCACAAGCTGATGAAATTTCAATTTCTAACACGGTTGCAGTGCTAGAGCAAAATATGACTCAAGTGAGCCAGGAGATGATTTCAAATGTGAAGCAAGAGTTAATGCTGTCGTTACAAACCCAAATTGCTGAACAAGTTTATGAAATTAATTCGGCATTAGAGTTTGCTAGTTTTGAACAGCCAAAAGTTAGTGCCACTGTTGCTGCTGAGAATAAGTAATGGATTGGCTGATAAATATAGGCTTGGTGCTGCCATTAATGTCGTTATTGTTATTGCCAGTTATCAGTTTTGCACTGTGTGCGACGTTAGTCAGCTGGCTGTTGTGGCCAAGCATTAATGACCAAGCTTAACCGATAAGTCATGACTTACAACAATAAACTTTGTTCAATACGTGAGGATAATATGAACCGTTTAATCAATAGATTACGAGATGAAACCCGAATTGTGTGTGGGGTCTCGTCTAAGTTAGCGAAACAATATGGCTGGTCATTACTTTGGACCCGAGTCGTAACGATAGGATTAGTATTAACAAACCCAAGTATTAGTTTGTTAGCGTACTTTGTGATTGCAGTGGTAATGAGTCAAAAAACATCTCGATTTTAAGGCTTACCCAGTGTTGGGTAAGCGGGGATAGTAGCTTCCCCGCAGAGAGATTATAGTGTCAATGGATTTATTTTTTTAAGAAAGCTTGGAAGCGCTGTTTTGCTTCATCGCTTTGTAGACGCTCTGCAAACTCAACTAATTCTAATTTCATCTGGGCTTTCACTTCAGCCTGGTTATGACGTAAAAGCCGTTTTGATGCTTGCATAGATAAGGGTGGCAGTGCAGCCAATTTTTTTGCCTGGGCTAAACTGAAGCTAATCAGCTCGTCTTGGGCCACCACGCGGTTAATAATATTTAAATCCGCCGCAGTTTGTGCATCGAAGGCTTCGCCAAGTAAAATGAGTTCGGCTGCTTTTTGTTGGCCAACAATTAATGGTAATAATATGCTCGAAGCGGCTTCTGGTACCAAGGCTAAATTAACAAAAGGCATTTGAAATTTAGCATTATTATCGGCGTACACTAAGTCACAATGCAGCAGCAAAGTTGTACCAATTCCCACCGCCGCCCCCGTTACCGCAGCGACCACAGGTTTTTTAAGATCTAATAAACAAAACAAGAATTTAACGGTTGGATGATTATCATCTAAGGCGCCACTTTGGAGGAAATCTACGATATCATTACCAGAGGTAAAACAGTTTTCTGTACCATGAAACATAAAGGCACGAATATCATTGTCTGCTTCACCTTGGATCAGGTATTCTGTAAATTGCTGATACATTTCTAGATTAAAGGCATTGCGCTTTTCTGGACGATTAAAACTGATGATACGTACGCCTTGATCATCTCTTACCTGAATATGATTCATTCGTAGTTTCCTTTAATGAACGCGAGTGGAATTGCATGGAGTTTAAGACATTGAAAGCAATATTCAAACATCTGTTTAACTTTTTAGTGTTATCATCAATATCATTCGCAGCCACAGCTAACGTAATGTTAGTTGATGGGTATGTTAGAGCCATGCCTGCGAGTGTGCCTAACACCGCTGCTTATTTTACCTTAGAAAATCACAACAATAGCGATGTTAAGCTTGTTGGCGTGAAGACAAGTGCGGCAAAAGTGGCACAGTTACACACAATTCTAAAAGAAGATGGCATGATTAAAATGCGCCAAGTTGAAGGGTTTACCATACCGTCTCACGGGGCGTTAACCTTGCAACCTACTGGTGACCATGTGATGTTGTTGTCGTTAATTGCGCCTTTGGCCGTAAATGATAATGTGGCTTTAGAATTAATTTTTGAAGATGGTCAGCAACTTATGATTGAGCTTCCCGTGCTTAAACAAGCCGCGACTCAACATGACGAAACTGCTGAACATCATCACCATCATTAAGGAGTTATATTGATGCAAGTAACAAGGAATAAGATTTTAGCCGTTGTTGGTGTGATTGGTTTAGTACTTTATTTTGTCAGTGTATGGTGGAGTATTGAACCGGATCCGATTAAACCGGCATCGCAGCAAACAGATAGTGGCAAGTTAATTGTGGGCTATGCTACAACAACGTCATTAATTGCCACCATGGAAACCTTGCTGGATAAACCAGGTGGTTGGCTGTCTAATGATATTATGCCTCCGTCGGTAATGATGGATAATATGCCTGCATTTGAATTTGGTGCATTAGAGCAAGTGCGCGATTTAGCGCTCATAATGCGTAAAGAGTTTAGTCGCTCACAGTCGCAGTCTTCTGCAGATAGTGATTTATTAGCGGCACACTCGAAATTAAACATCGATAACACCAGCTGGTTAGTGCCTAGTGCCGAAGGTGAATATCGTGATGCAATCAAATTGCTGAAACTTTATCGCGCTAAAATCAGCGATTCAGATAACAATAATGCCCAGTTTTATGCCCGTGCAGACAACTTGAATGAATGGCTTAAAGAAGTTCAGAAACGCTTAGGCAGCATGTCACAAAATTTATCTGCCAGTGTGGGTCAAGAGCGATTGAATACTGATTTAGCAGGTGATATCTCTGCTCGTCAATCGACTCCTGGTTTAACAAGTAATGAAGTTAAAACCAGTTGGTGGAAAATTGATGACGTATTTTATGAAAGTCGTGGTTCAGCTTGGGCATTATTGAACTTTATGCGTGCCATTGAAGTGGATTTTGCCGACGTATTAGAAAAGAAAAATGCTGAGGTCAGTTTACGTCAAATAATTCGTGAACTTGAAGCAACTCAGCAAACAGTTTGGAGCCCTTTGGTTCTTAATGGAAATGGTTTTGGTTTAGTGGCTAATCACTCGTTGGTGATGGCTAATTATATTTCGCGTGCAAATGCCGCGGTAATTGATTTAACTAACTTACTCTCACAAGGATAATGATGAAAAAGACTCTTCTTGCCACAGCAGTAGTGGGCCTATTAAGTGTGTCATCGGCGCATGCGGCAACTGTATTGGGTTTTAAAGTAGGCGCTGATTACTGGCAGGCTGACACCACAAACACATTTAATGATGATAGTGGTGTTGCTCACAGCTTTAATGATGATTCATCACAAGGTAGCGTGTGGATTGCCGTTGAGCATCCATTACCATTTGTGCCTAATGTTAAAATTCGTGAAAATCGTCTTGAGTCGAGCGCTGGTATTGCCAATGCCAATTTTAACTTTAACGGTCACAATTTTACTGGTGCAACATCGGTTACTAATGACTTAAGTAATACTGACTTTGTGTTGTATTATGAAATTCTTGATAACGATTTAGTGTCTGTTGATTTAGGCGCTGCCTATAAATTAATGAATGGTTCATTACGCATTAGTGATGCTGGCCACCCTGAAGAAGTCAATATCGACAGTGGTATTGTAATGGGATACGCCAGTGCACAAGTCGGTATGATTGGCTTAGGCTTATTTGGCTTTGCTGATGTGATGTTAGGTTTAGATGAATCTAATGTGTATGACTACGGCGCTGGTTTAGGATGGCAGTTTGACGGTTTAGCTGTTGATACTTCTGTTCGTGTTGGTTACCGCGAGTTTAATTTTGATGTGAATAACTTCTCTGGTGTGTCACAAAATACTCAGTTTAGTGGCGCATTTGCTGGTGTAGAATTAGTTTTTTAATTCGACATAGCGTTAAACCGTACTAGGGAATCAGCATAAAATTGATTAACAATATTATGCCAATAAAAAAACCGCCAATAGGCGGTTTTTTTATGTGCGGTTAATGGCTACTGAGCAATCAGTCCGCTGTTAATCGAGATAACATCATCTTCGTTTAACGTACCAGCCGCCTGTTTAAGGGCTAGTATTGAGTTAATGTAGCCATAACGTGCTTGAGATAGTTGGCGCTTTGAATCATATAAGTCACGTGTGCGGTTCAGTACATCAACAATTGTACGAGTACCGACTTCAAAACCCGCTTGAGTCGCTTTCAGTGCACTTTCAGACGAAATCACAGATTGCTCATACGCTTTAATTGAACTGATAGAAGCGGTAACGTTGTTAAAGTTATTACGCACGTTTTTAGTCACGCTGCGATGAGTTTGTTCTAGTTTCTCGCTAGCTTCAACATATCTGAATTGAGCTTGTTTCACTTGCGAAGTCACTTTAAAGCCTTCGAAAAGTGGAATGCTCAAGGTCACACCAATATTAGCATTGTCGTAATCTGGGCCTGGCGTTTGATCAACACCTTTGTTGTAACCAGCATTTAAGTTCAATGACGGCATATGACCTGCTTTGTACAATTTAATGGTTTCGTTGGCGATATCTTTAGCAATACGCTGAGTCATTAAATCGATGCTATTTGTTTCAGCCATTTTTAACCAACCAGCAGATGCTGCTGGGGCAGGAGAACCTGCTGAAAAACGGCTAGTATCAAGAATATTAATTGATTTGTGATCTATACCAGTAATTTCACGTAATGCTTCATAGCTGTTGTCTAAGGTGTTTTGCGCTTGAATCTCCAATGCTGAAGCTAAGTCATATTGTGCTTGTGCTTCATGAACATCAGTAATGGCGGTTAGACCGACGGCAAAGCGTTGTTTAGTTTGCTCAAGTTGACGTTCAATTGCCGCTTTCTCAGCACCTTGGAATTCATAGTTGTCTTTAGCGGTTAAAACATCAAAATACGCTTTCGTGACACGGGTAATGAGTGATTGTAATGTTGATGCATAAGCAGAATCTGCTTGAGATGCTGCCATTTCAGCAAGGTCTAAACCAACCCATGCACTGTGATCGTAGATAACTTGAGTTAAACTAACACCACCGGTTAAACCGTCGGTGTCTTCTAAAGGGTCATTCCACGCTTTAGCATAGCCAACGTTTGCACTTATTTTTGGTAATAACGGTGCACGATTCTCTTGAATGGTTTCGTATAACGCATCACGCTGTGCTTTGGCTTGTAAAACGATAGGGTCGCTAGTAAGTGCTTGCTGATATATTTGAAGTAAATCATCAGCTTGTGCTGCTGGTGCTGCGATAGCAAATGCTAATGCTGCGTATAATGAACCAATTTTGAATTTCATTTGCTGCCCTTTTTAGACAATGCCTCGGTATGCTGAGGTGTTAAGTAACTTATAAATTTGGTCATGCCCTTCATTAAGTGAATGAGTTAACATCATTCATCCTTAACGCGGCAATCTGCGTTAACTGACTTGTTTTATGGTTATGTACAATAATTTGCTAAAGATATCGTGGTTCAATATCGAGATTTATTGCTCATTATTAATGTTCACAATATGTTGTTCGCGATATGCTGATTATCGACATATTGTGCACTAGTTAATAATTGTGCACTACTATGCTCACGACTAATTGTGTACTACTTAATAGTAGTGATTTTTTCATTTTCAAGTCAAATTTGAAGTGTAACAGATTTTATTTTAATTCGGCCTATTTTTGCTTAGGCAAGCTTAAATGCTTAGTTATTAATTATGTTAATTTAAACTGTCAAAATGATAAGACTGTTTACGTTTTGATAGGCAAGGATAAATATGTTCGAGCAACCCGTGGTCCCAAGCTTTGACGCAGAGTCAGGTTTTAGTCTTATATCTAAAAAAGTATTGTATAAAGGTTTTTTTCAGTTAGACGAATACACCTTCAAACATAAGTTGTTTAAAGGTGGTTGGAGCGGTGAAGTTACCCGTGAAGTGTTTGAACGAGGTCATGCGGTGGTGGTACTGCCATATGATCCTGTTCGTGATGAAATTGTACTGATTGAACAAATTAGGGTTCCTGCATTAGCAACCACTAAATCAATCTGGCTTCTTGAGTTAGTGGCAGGTATGATTGAGCCTGGCGAATTACCAGAACAAGTCGCTGAACGTGAATTAGCCGAAGAAGCCGGATTAAGTTTATTAGGGTTAACACCTATAAACAGTTATTTAGTCAGTCCTGGTGGCACTTCTGAGCGTTTTCATTTGTTCTGGGGGCATGTTGATACAACCAAAGCTAGCGGTATACACGGTCTTGAGTGTGAAAATGAAGATATTCGAGTCCATGTTGTCAGTCGCGAACAAGCTTATGAGTGGGTTAATAATGGCCGTATTGACAATGCTTCGACGGTATTAGGTATCCAATGGTTGATGCTCAACTACCAAAGAATTCGTCAGGCACTTTAGTTATTGAACGTGATAATGATCAAGATAGGAACGATCGAGTGGCAGAGTTTAACCTCAAAAAAAAGCAAAAATATCAACCCAACATCAGTGCTTTTTTAGCAGTCTGTGGTCGAAATTATGCGCATATTTTAAAGTGGTTACCTGAACAAATTAACGTCAATGTGCCGTGGCAGGTTGACGGTGAGTTTGGCACTTTATCGATTAATCTTATTGAAAATACTAAGTATACTCAGTTAATCGAAATTTCGCGCCCGATACCAAATGGACATTTTTTTAAATCTCCAAAAGCCATTGTTCGTATCTATCATGATGCGCAATTAGCAGAAGTGTTAACTAGCCAACAGATTTATCGTTTAAAGCCAGTGTATGATTATCCTAATCTACATATGCATCATAGCGATGAAAAATTTCAAGTGAATGCATTCCTTGAGGAGCTGTTGAAGATTGGGTCTAGGAGAGTGAGTTTCCAATCATAGCTTTTTTATTCTTTTTACCATGTTAGGAATCTTTTGTGCTTAAAGACGCAGTGCATTATTCTGTTGCTGAAAATGAGCCTGTGCGATTAGTACAAGTTACTGATCCGCATCTTTTTGCTGATCCTGAAGGTCAATTATTGGGCGTTAACACGGCACAAAGCCTTCAAGCCGTGTTAAATACCTTTATCGCCACTCAATATCCAGCCCATCTTCTATTGGCTACGGGTGATATTAGCCAAGATTATTCACCTGAATCTTATCAGCATTTTGTGCATAAGATTGAGATGTTAGATCTGCCTTGCCATTATTTACCTGGTAATCATGATGACCCTCGCTTAATGAGCTTGCGCATGCAAGGTGAAAAAGTGTTTGGTCAGCAAAGAATTATCATTGGCAACTGGCTGATACTTATGCTCGACTCCACTGTTTCAGGTAAGCCTGGTGGTTATATGGGCGAGCAGCAGTTTGCCTTAATCGACGCAGCTATCAAGGCTGAACCGAATAAGCATGTACTGTTAGTGATGCATCATAATCCTATTTTAATGCAGTGCGCCTGGTTAGATCAGCATTGCATGATGAATGGAGCAGACTTTTTGCAACGTACAAGCCGTTATCCGCAGGTAAAAGGCATTCTGTGGGGACATGTTCATCAGCAAGTCGATAGAACTCATCTTGGGCCTCATGGCCATATTCCATTGATGGCGACACCATCAACGTGTATACAATTTAAGCCATTGTCATCCTATTTCGCCTTAGATCATCTTCAACCTGGTTATCGTTTGCTGGAGTTGGCAGGCGATGGTAGCATTCGTACTAACGTATATCGCGTGCCTGGTAATCGTTTTGCGCCAGATAATGAGGCCAGCGGATACTAGTTTACTGCGTCATCTTATGTAAAATAGGAGGCGCTTAGTACTCATTAACCGTCTCGCGAGGGAATATGCTGCTCTATATACATGGTTTTAATAGTTCCCCGCGGTCAGACAAGGCCATGCAAACCGCACTGTATATTCAGCAACATTATCCACAAGTCGATTTTCAGCAACCACAATTACCGTCATCACCCACAGCCGCAATGATGTTACTGTGCAACATCACTGAGCAAGCTAAACAGCAAGGTCAGGTGTTGCGCTTTATTGGCTCGTCGTTAGGTGGCTATTTTGCCAGTTATTTGGCCGAAACCTATGGTGGCAGAGCGGTATTGATTAATCCGGCGGTAAAACCGTTCGAATTATTTGAAGAGTTTATCGGGCCTCAATATAATCCCTACACCAATGAGCATTATCAGGTGTTACCGCAGCATCAAGATGATGTTGCCTTGTATAATACTCACGTGATCCGTCACCCCGATCGTTTCCTGGTGCTGTTGCAAACTGGTGACGAAGTGTTAGATTATCGACAAGCACTGCATAAGTACCATAGCTGTGAATTACATTTAGAGCCTGATGGCGACCACAGTTTTGTCGGCTATGAACAACAATTAGATAAAATATGTAAATTTATTCAGTTGTAACGTAATACCGTTACATACAATGATCAATTTGAGCTAACTTTGGCTCTATTTAACTCCAAATGTGTGGACTATGAGCAACCAATATACTTCTGACGCTATTGAGGTCCTTAATGGACTTGACCCGGTAAAACGCCGTCCAGGTATGTATACCGACACCTCTAGACCTAATCACCTCGGGCAAGAAGTCATTGATAACAGTGTTGATGAAGCTCTGGCGGGGCACGCGACTAAAATTGAAGTTGTACTCCATAACGATAACTCCCTTGAAGTGACCGACGATGGACGTGGTATGCCGGTGGATATTCACCCTGAAGAAGGCATGCCTGGGGTTGAACTCATTCTGACCAAGTTGCACGCAGGTGGTAAGTTTTCCAATAAAAACTACCAGTTTTCGGGTGGGTTACATGGGGTGGGTATTTCTGTTGTTAACGCCTTATCCACTCGAGTTGAAATTAGCGTTCGCCGTGATGCACAGATATATGAAATGGCCTTTGAAAATGGCTTTAAGGTTGAAGAGCTTGTTGTAACCGGTACTTGTGGACGACGCAATACTGGTACTCGAGTCCATTTTTGGCCCGATGTGAGTTATTTTGATTCACCTAATTTTTCGGTCAGCAAGTTAATTTACATACTCAGAGCCAAAGCAGTATTGTGCCCCGGTTTACGTATTAAGTTCACTAATAAACACAATGGTGAAGTGCACGAATGGTTCTACGAAAGTGGCCTAACCGATTACCTCAAAGAAGCGATTAAAGACTCTATTTTGCTACCTGAAGAGCCGTTTGTAGGCAGTTTTAAAGGTAAATTAGAGGCTGCTGAGTGGGCCATTACTTGGCTGCCAGAAGGTGGCGACAGTTTAAGTGAAAGTTATGTTAACTTAATTCCTACCCCACTTGGCGGAACCCATGTCAACGGCTTTAGGCAAGGTTTACTTGAGTCAATGCGCGAGTTTTGTGAGTTTCGCAATCTTGTGCCCCGAGGCATTAAGCTGTCGCCCGAAGATATTTGGGATCGTGCAGCATTTATCCTGTCGATAAAAATGCAAGACCCACAATTTGCTGGGCAAACTAAAGAGAAATTATCGAGTCGTCAAAGCTCTGCATTTGTTGCGGGTATCGCTAGAGATGCGTTTTCTTTATGGTTAAATTCCAATACTGAGTTAGCTGAACAACTAGCAGAATTGTGTATTGGTAATGCTCTGCGTCGTTTGAAAGCGGCTAAGAAAGTGGCACGTAAAAAGGTCACGTCTGGTCCAGCACTCCCAGGTAAGTTAACCGATTGCAGTGGTCAAGACCCAATGCGAGGTGAGTTATTTCTTGTCGAAGGTGATTCTGCTGGTGGTAGTGCTAAACAAGCTCGAGACCGTGAATTTCAAGCTATCATGCCGTTAAGAGGCAAGATATTAAATACTTGGGAAGTCGATTCTGGACAAGTGTTAGCGTCGCAAGAGGTTCATAATATTTCGATTGCGATAGGTTGCGATCCCGACAGCGATGATATTTCAGAATTACGTTATGGTAAAATTTGTATTTTAGCGGATGCCGACTCTGATGGACTGCATATTGCCACCTTATTGTGTGCTTTATTTTTAAAGCATTATCGTGTGTTAGTCGATAATGGTCATGTGTACATTGCAATGCCACCGCTATTTCGTATTGATATTGGTAAAGAAGTTTTTTACGCCCTTGATGAGGAAGAAAAAACAGCAATTTTAGACCGTATCGCTGCCGAGAATAAAAAAGGCAAAGTACAAGTCACTCGCTTTAAAGGTCTGGGTGAAATGAACCCGTTGCAACTGCGTGAAACTACGATGGATCCTAATACTAGACGCTTGGTGCAATTAACCATAGATGATGCGGATGAAACCGTGGCATTAATGGACATGTTACTTGCTAAAAAGCGTGCTCCTGATCGAAAGAGCTGGTTAGAAACTAAAGGTGACTTAGCGTTACTTTAGTCGTGTTTCTTAATGCCAATAATAAATAACATAAGGCGAAAGATAATTAACATGCATTATATTAGATTACGCTCTTACTCCAATTTTAGTGGGCGGTTAGCCTTCATTGGGGTGCTATTTTTCACCCTATTTTCTACTGCTGCCTCTGCGGCACAATCGGTAATGATCACAGTCACTAAGGGCTTTGGTTTAAGTCTATATGCTTCTGATTTAGGTGATATTAAACAATTAACTGTCGGCGATGAAGGTACTCTTTTTGTCGGTTCGCAAAAAAGTGGCACCGTGTATGCACTAGTTGATAGTGACCAAAATGGCCAAGTGGATAAACGTTATTTGATTGCCAGAGGTTTGGACTATCCGGAAGCATTAGCCTTTCATGATGGTGCGCTTTATGTCACAGAAGACGATCGCATTATTCGCTTTGAAGAAATTGAATCTCGTTTGCGCCGTCCGAGCCGTGCGCGTGAAGTGTATGCGAATTTGCCAAGCTTAGATAAAAAGTATTCTCGCTCAATGCATTTTGGACCCGATGGACGTTTATATATATCCATTGGTTCGCCATGCAATGTGTGTGAAGCCGCTTCACCCTTTGGCAGTATTTTGGCGATTAATGTCGATACCGGAGCCAGTGAACAAATTGCTTCTGGTCTTCGCAGTGTTATTGGTTTTGATTGGTCACCCGATACCAACAAATTATGGTTTGCCGATTTAGGTCGAGATTGGATGGGTGATAATCTTCCTGCTGATGAGATAAACCGTTTAGACGTTAAAGGCAGCCATTTTGGTTTTCCTTATTTACATGGCTCAGATGTAGTTGAACCCGCCTATGACAAGCCGGAAAATTTAAATATCACCTTGCCAGTATTTGAATTACCCGCTCACGTAGCGGCAACCGGATTAAGTTTTTACCGCGGCAAGCAATTCCCTCCGCGCTATCGTAATCAGCTGTTTGTTGCTGAAAATGGTTCGTGGAATCGGTCAAGTAAAGTCGGTTATCAAATTGTGATGCTTGATATTACAGATGGCCAAGTCAGTAAACGTGAAACCGTAGTGAGTTTTTTGGATGGAGAATTTCCGGTGGCACGTCCATTTGATGTAATTAATGCGCCCGATGGTGCCATGTACATTTCAGATGATCTAAAAGGTAATATTTACCGCTTGTTTTATAACGCACCCGAACAATCACAGGAAATGAAATAATGAGTGATGCGATTGAATTAAGCCTTGATGGTGTAGAGCAGATGCCGCTGAGGCGCTTTACTGAAGGGGCTTATTTAAATTATTCCATGTACGTGATTATGGATCGCGCCTTGCCGCATATTGGTGATGGTCTCAAGCCTGTACAGCGTCGTATTATTTATGCGATGAGCGAATTAGGATTATCAGCGCAATCTAAACACAAAAAATCAGCCCGTACTGTGGGTGACGTTTTAGGTAAGTATCATCCCCATGGTGATAGTGCGTGTTACGAAGCAATGGTGTTAATGGCTCAGCCATTTTCGTATCGATATCCATTGGTTGATGGTCAAGGTAACTGGGGCGCGCCAGATGACCCTAAGTCATTTGCTGCAATGCGTTATACCGAAGCCAGATTATCAAAGTTTTCTGAAGTATTATTGTCGGAGTTAGGTCAAGGTACTGTCGAATGGGGGGCTAACTTTGATGGCACCATGAAAGAGCCATTAACCTTACCAGCTCGATTACCGCATATATTATTAAATGGTATTACCGGTATTGCTGTGGGCATGGCAACCGATATTCCGCCGCACAACGTGCGCGAATTAGTCGCAGCTTGTATTGAGCTTATCGATAACCCTAAAACCGAATTAGCACGGTTAATGGAGTTAGTCCCTGGTCCTGATTATCCAACCGAAGCTGAAATTATCACTCCTAGAGCGGATATTGAGCGGATTTATGATACGGGCCGTGGTTCAATTAGAGCGCGTGCGGTTTACAGTGAAGAGCAGGGCGAGATTGTCATTACTTCATTGCCGCATCAAGCCAGTAGTGGCAAGATTTTAGAACAAATAGCTAATCAAATGCAGGCGAAAAAGTTGCCGATGGTGTCTGATTTGCGTGATGAGTCTGATCATGAAAACCCAGTGCGATTAATTATTGTACCGCGTTCAAATCGTGTCGATTGCGATCAGTTAATGACCCATTTATTTGCGACTACGGATCTGGAGAAAAGCTTCCGAGTTAACTTAAATGTGTTGGGGCTCGATGGCCGTCCTAAAGTGAAAGGGTTAAAAACGCTGTTAACGGAATGGTTAGAGTTCCGTATCACCACAGTTACCCGCCGCTTACAGTATCGTCTCGATAAAGTGTTAGCGCGCTTGCACATTTTAGAAGCGTTAATGATTGCGTTTTTAAACATTGACGAAGTGATCGAGATTATTCGTTTTAACGATGAGCCTAAAGCTGAGCTGATGTCTCGCTTTAGCTTGTCAGATAAACAAGCCGAATCAATTTTAGAATTAAAGTTACGCCATTTAGCCAAGCTTGAAGAATTTAAAATCACTGCAGAGCAAAATGAACTGGCAGCAGAACGCGATAAGTTAGAGTTATTGCTAAGCTCAGATCGTCGTTTAAAAACCTTAGTGAAAAAAGAGTTAGTTCAAGATGGTGAGACTTATGGTGACAATCGTCGTTCACCAATTATTGAGCGTATTGATGCCAAAGCACTAACTGAACAGGAGTTAACCCCAACAGAGTCAGTGACTGTTGTCTTGTCTGATAAAGGCTGGGTACGTTGTGCTAAAGGCCATGACGTCGATGTAGAAGGTTTATCGTATAAGTCTGGCGACAGTTACCTGTGTAGTGTGATGGGTAAGAGTAATCAAGCGGCGGTATTTATTGATTCTACCGGTCGCGCATTTGCTACCGACAGTCATACGTTGCCGTCAGCCCGTAGCCAAGGAGAGCCGATTACGACGCGCTTTAATATGGCACCGAGTGCGACAATGCGGCATGTATTGATGGGTGAGGATGAACAATTTTTCTTATTAGCAAGTGATGCCGGTTACGGCTTTATTTGCGCCTATCCAGATTTAGTCAGTCGTAATAAGGCCGGTAAGGCACTGCTGAGCCTGCCATCAAATGCGTGCGTTATGCAGCCAAAGTTAATTAATAAATCTGGCGATCAATCTTTGTTAGCGATTACCTCAGAAGGTCGGATGCTGATGTTTAGCTTGGATGCTTTACCGCAGTTATCAAAAGGTAAAGGCAATAAAATTATTGGTATTCCTAGCGATCGTGCTAAAAATCGCGAAGAGTTACTCTTGCATCTTGATGTAGTACCTCATGATAAGGCTGTGACCTTATGGGCTGGTAAGCGCAAGCTAACCTTGAAGCCAAGTGATTTAGAGCATTATCGTGGTGAGCGTGGCCGTCGCGGAGCTAAATTACCACGAGGATTACAGCGCGTAGACAGTGTTGAAGTCGAGATGGGACCGCTTGACGAGAGTGTTCAAGACGATAATCTGGGCATATAAGCTTAATCGGGGATGAAGCATTAAGCCGCTCCCCGGTTAATAAATTACCCCGTTTAAGCATAAAAAAATGCTGCTCATATGAGCAGCATTTTTTTATACAAAAGTGGACGGGGGATTAGGCCACTTCATAAAAATTAGGTTCGTACTCTAGTTGAGTCTGAATAATTTGAGTTGCCATACGGGCACATTTGCCACATTGGTCTGCAACGCCAAGACGTTTCTTTACGTCAGCCAGTGAACTGTCACCTAAGCTAACGGCAGCTTTAATTTGAGTATCTGTTATGGCATGACAAAGACAAACGTACATAGAGAAAGCCTCTTCATTCAAAATGGACTAGGGCTAAGAAAGTAATCTAATTCTAAATGAAAACAGTTATCATTGGCAATAACTTTTTTCACAAAGAATGATTATTTTTAATACAGTTTGATCAGCTTCACTTTTTTATCAAAATGGCACGCTGTGATGAGAGATTGAGATGGCATGAGAGCAATATGCTTTAATGTTAATTAAATCAATCATCTAGGGTTTTGATGATTGTTGCTCAAGGTATATTAATGTCATCCTTAAGTGCGATCAAGTGGCGCGAATTTAAGTTACTTAGTCGAACTGGAATGATGATTTGATCTTTGACTCACAAGCAAAGATCAAATCATGGTAACTCAGTTTTCTTTAATAGCCTTGATTAGCGTCGACGATATATTGTAATGGTTTAGATTGCTGCCAAAGACAATAATTTTCGGTGAATATTTGTACCACTTGTTGAGGAAAGCTTGGAGCTGCAATATGCGGTGTAATGGTGACGTTATCGCAATGCCACAGGGGATGATTAGCTGGTAAAGGCTCTTGCTCGAATACATCGACAATCGCGCGTCGCTGAGGGCATAGTGTTAACTCAGTTTGCAACGCTGCCAAATCAATTGCGTTGCCTCGGCCAATATTAAATAGCATGGCATCGGGTTTTAATAAGCACAGATTAGCAGCATTTAATACATGTGTGGTGTGTGGGGTATTGGGCAATACACTCACAATCACATCAGCGGCAGGTAAGTAATCTGCTAATTTATCTATGGTATCGATACGATCAAAGTCATTAACGAGCGCGCCTTGGCGATTGAGGCCGCTGACAATCATACCGAAATGATGAGCGGTTCGAGCAAGGTGTTGAGCGATAGAACCTGTACCAAGTATCAGCAGTTGTAATCCTTGTAAAGTGCGGTATTGACCTGGCTGCCAAAGTTGCTGATGTTGCTGTTGAGTATACTGGGCGTGCTGTCGATAATGGCTTAATAGGTAACTAAAAACATATTCACTCATCAATGGGCCAAATACACCGCGAATATTAGTAAGTAAATAATCATGTGGTAACGAAGGCTTCATCAAGGCATCGACACCGGCAAAAGTAGATTGTATCCATTTAAGTTTAGTTGCATGCGGCAGCATAGCAGCCGCTAAATGAGGTTCAGCTAACCAAATATCTGCCTGATGAATGTTATCTGAAATACTGTTGTCTGGGCGATCACCAATGTGATCTGTTATGTCTTCGACAATCTCTAGATCGAATAATGATTGTTGTGCCAGCAATTGCCGATATTGATCATTCTCTCTGGTGAGCAATAATAGTTTATGTGCCACATTCCCCCCGTTAGCATGCATTGAAGAACAGCTTACTTACTCAAACCATCCAGTGTAATCCATTGTTATCGGCATCATGGTTGCTGCAATGGCTTTGTCTGGGTAGTTACTGAAAACACCATCTACTCCCATGGCTTTTAACGCTTGAATATCATTTGGGTTATCCACGGTATAAACAAACACTTTGCCACCACGCTGGTGGGCATCATCAACAATGGCTTGACTAACAAAACTTAGATCTAGGTTGATCGAATAGGCATTGAGAGTGGTCATTATTTTCGCCAAGTCGAGCGGGATCCCGCCGAGTAATGGCGCGATAATCGCGTGTGGAAAGGCGTGTTTTATCGCCGCTAAATACGGGTGATTAAATGATGAGATTAATAGCTGCTCTGGAGCATACTTCAACTGTTTAAGGAGTTGCGGATATAAGGCAATAAAGGGTTGTACGCAGCCAACACCTTTTAATTCGATGTTAACACTGCACAAGCCATTGCTTTTAACGCTGACTCGTTCGAGAACTTGCCACAGGGTGGGAATAGCTTGCCCGCTAACGGTAAACTGAGCCAGTGCTGCTTTTGTTGTTAAGTGGATCAGCCCAGTTCCGGTTGATTTGCCTTCTAAGCGGCGATCATGGAACACGACTAATTCTCCCTCAACGCAATGCACATCTAATTCAATGGCTTTGGCACCCAAGTCGAGTGCTTTATCCATCGCAACTAAGGTGTTTTCAGGTTCATAACCGCTAGCGCCGCGGTGAGCAAAAACGAGCATAGCACTCCTTAATCAATAGCTAGCTTAGCCTTTGTATAATCCAGTAGATTCTTTAGGGGTATGATTAATATGAACTTCCATTTGTGGGTAGGCAAGTTCAACATTGTTTTCTTTGAGCTTTTTATTAATCAGTTTATGCAGGCTATGGCGTAGCGGCCACCGAGCCGACATGTCTTTAGCGTAAGAGCGAATTTCGTAATCTTGAGTATGCTGACCAAAACCGGCAAACCATACTTCTGGTTCTGGCATGGTTAGCGATAATTCACATTCTCGAACCGCTTGATGCAGTAGCATTTCCACTTTGGTTGGGTCGGCATCACGAGATACCGATACCGTGACGATGACGCGAGTTATCGGGTTGGATAGCGACCAGTTAACCAGTTGTTCAGTAATAAAGGCTTTGTTGGGCACAATAATTTCTTTGTGGTCCCAGTCGACAATCGTGGTGGCTCGGATTTGAATTTTACTGACCGTTCCAGACAGGTCGCGGATCGTGACGGTATCGCCAATTCGAATGGGTTTTTCAAATAGGATGATCAAACCAGAAATAAAGTTAGCAAAAATTTCTTGCAGGCCAAAACCTAAACCCACTGATAATGCGGCAACTAGCCACTGTAATTTAGACCACTCCATTCCAAGAGTTGAAAAGCCAAACAGTATGCCAAAAAATACCACCAAATAACTGCTCACAGTGGTAATGGCAAAGCCGGTACCTGGCGATAAATCTAATCTTTGCAATAACGTCAGTTCCATTAATCCTGGGAGGTTTTTAGCAATCACCACCGAGAAGCCCACTAACATGATGCCGAATGAAATTGATTTTAATGTGATTGGCACTTGCTGCTCAATACCATTTACATTGCTGTTGGTGGTCCATAAGGTGATGCCATCTAAAAATGAGAATACTGCGGTATGAGTCTGCGACAAAATACCCAATAAGCTGGCAAAAAAGGCTAAAAATAAAATCGATCGCACTAAGCCGAGCGACTGACTGGAGATGGTTTCTAAATCAACAATTGGTTCTTCATAGGTTTCTATTGGCTCATTGTTTTGCAACTCGCCTCTTTCACGTTGCGCAAGTCGCTCTGCACGTTTGGCTTTAGCGCGATCGAATGCGATTAAACGGCGTTCAATCAGCATCCAGCGTTTAATGAGCTGGTAAGTTAGTAAAAAGCCTAAGCCTAATAATACTGATATTTGCAGTTGTAACAGAAGCTGGAAAGCCGTGAAGTAGTAGCCGACCGCAGCCAAGATGGCGCTAAAAATAGGCGTAACAATCAAGATGGCCCATAGGGCTTTGTGAATGATCGCCATATTCGTCGCGCTAGGCTTATTTTGGCGATATTGGCCAATCAATAACATGACATCTTTGTACAGGAGAAACAGCACAACACAGAAAACGATAAACGCCCCACGGCCAAGACTGTTACGTACTAATGAAGTATCTAATGCTTCAGTGAAGCCCATTAAGCCAATTAAGGGTGCCGAAATGATCACAAATGAAGCCAAGGTTTGCTGTGCTTGTTTGATTATTTTTTTCGGCCGTCTGAAGTGGCTGATTAAAATACCTTTTTCTACCGTTAACAAGAAAAAGAATTGATAAATCAGATAACTGACACCAATAGCTAAAATACCGACTCCCACGGCATGAACCATGTTTTGCTCAGAACGGGAGAAAATAAAACCGGCCACAATAACCGGTAAAGGCTTTATTAAGGCATACACTAAGCTGATGATGAGGGTTTTGATGGTGTATTTAAATTTATCTTGCGTCACGTTACCAACAAATACCGCATAGCGACTAATTGCGGTATTAAACTTAGGGGTAAGCATGTCATGGGCCATCAAGCAGCATAATAATAAAATGCCCCACCAAGCCCAATAATTGCTGTTTTCAGACCATGATTGTTGTAACGCTTGCCACTGGCTAGGTTGCAGTAACCATACACTACTGTGACTTAAATCGATGAGCCACAATGGACCAATGCTGGGGGCATTAGGTACCCAAAATAAATGTTCATTAAGGGTGTTTTTTAATGTGTTATGTAGTTGGTTTAGCTGCTCATAACCAATACGTAACTTGGCAAACTCAGCTAAATATTGATCATAACTTTGTAATAGTTGATCTATGAGTACTTGCTGTGACTGTAAGAGTTTTATCTGGGTTTCATTAAACATTTCACTGTCATCAAGTTGTTGACTGTTTAATGCTTGATGTTGCTCTAATTGATAGCGCTCCAGCCGTGCATCAGCTAATTCTGTTTGCAGTTTGTCTAGGTTGGGCGGTTTAGGTAATGATTGCAGCATTTGCAAAAAACGGTCGCCAAATGCCGAGTTGGTTTTTACCCAAGTAATTTGTTCTAGTACGTTTGAAAGCTGTGCATTTTGAGACTGATAGCGTTTCTCAACCCGCTGTTGCTTCTCTATTGCTGATTTAATATTACTGGTGAGCGTTTGTAATTGTTCAGCATATTGTTGGTTTGATCTACTCAGCTCTTGAGATAAAGGATCGGCTAGCTCTTGGGCATCAACTAAGTTATTGGCTATAGTATCAGCGGTTTTTTGCTGACGAGATTCAATATTGTGTTTGTTGATAAGCTCAATAAAGCTTTCTTGTTGGCTTAATAACAAGCGGTTGAGCTGCTGTTGAAGCTGGGTAATCTCGAGTTGTTTCGGACTCGCTAATCGTTCCGCCTGTAAGGTCGCAATATGCTGAGTGAGCAGTTCGGTTTGAAGCTGGTTTCGTTGGCCTAAAGGTGTCTCAATCGGTACTTGTTGGGTTTTATTGTGCTGAGTTAAGGCATTTTCTGCTTGAACAATTAAATCAGGTAGTTGTCTTTGACGTTGTGAAATAGTTCGTAATTGCTCATTGAGGCTCGACTCAGTCTCTTTTAATTCTGATAAATGGAAATAAGCCATTGAAGCCTGCTGATCCAGATCGATATCATCATCAAGGCTTAATGGGATTTGTGCTTCACGAAGTTGTCCTGCCAATGAGAGCTTGGTTTCACTGTTAGAGCGTTCGATATTGGTATAAGTTTGCTGTTCTATTTGCAGTTTTTCAATACTGCTTTGCAGTTCGGCAATTTGCGATGGTATATCAAGTGGCTGATTTTCGGCTTGGCTATTTAGCCCCAATCGTTTATCAAGGGTTAGGGGAGTGCTAGCAAATACAGAATCTGACAGTGTATTAACTATAAGGAAACACAGGAATAAACACGCTAAACGTAACATAATACTTTGCCCAGATTGGAGTCAGGACATGGTAGCAAATTTGAATGATTATAATCTATATTTTTGATGACTTTAGATCGTTTCAAGCAAAGTTGATTCCACAATAATTATTTCACCTGCAAGCGGTATGATGTTTATTTATTGATGAGCCGCGCAATGATGATTGCCATGATGAGCTAAGTATAAAAGGGAATACGTCACTGGCCAATATAAGCAACTATGCTTTGCTATTTGATTAGGCTCAGGCATCTAAAGCAAGTGTGCTGTAATCGTCTTCGAGTCATTATTTAACTAGTGGTTAATGGTGATTATGCGAGGTATTTCTGCAACCCCACAAGGTAAAAAGAAAATGGAGAGAGGCAGTAAAACAAAGCCGTACTGCTTAAAAACAGTACGGCTTGATGTAGCGATAACACCAGGATACTGGAGTCAGTATCCTGATAATTATATTGATTATGCTTGAGTCAGTTTAGCAAACGGTTGGCCCATACGCGTGGTTTCACCTGGCTCGACCCCATCGGCAAATGTTTCGATGGCGTCTTGTGCAAATAACATCACCACAGTACTGCCTAATTTAAAGCGACCCATTTCAGCGCCCTTTTCTAACGTAACCGCTTCTGGACCTGTAGTGGGATAATCCCAGCTAAACACTTGCTTGCCACCTGGTGGTGTCACAGTACCCGACCATATCGTTTCAATACTAGCAACAATTGTTGCACCGACTAATACCATTGCAAGTGGACCGACTTCGGTTTCAAAGATGGCAACTACGCGCTCATTGCGAGCAAATAATCCGGGTACATTTTGCGCAGTCAGTGGGTTAACCGAAAATAAGTCGCCAGGCACGTAAGTCATTTTTGATAATGTGCCGGTGATAGGCATGTGAATGCGATGGTAATCTTTGGGCGCCAAATAAATGGTTGCAAAATCGCCACCGTCAAAACGTGCCGCATCAGATTTATCACCACCTAACAATGCTTCAGAGGTATAAGTGTGCCCTTTGGCTTGAAAAATATTGCCAGCTTCAATTGGGCCACATTGACTCACAGCTCCATCAACCGGATGTGCCATAACGCTGTTGTCTTGGTTTATCGGTCTGAGTTCAGGTTTTAATGCTCGGGTAAAAAATGCATTAAAGGTTTTGTAGGCTTCGGGCTCAGGTTGCTGTGCTTCAGACATATCAATTTTATATTGTTTGATAAACCATTTGATCCCTGCCGTGGTAATCATTCCAGCTTCAGCAGCAGCAAATTTACCGACTAAGCGCGACAGAAAGTGTTTTGGCAACATGTATTGCAAGGCAATTTTAATTGAGTCCAATGTTTTTCCCTTTTTTCTAAGCAGGTTGAACTAGGAATAGTATTCCTAAAGGTTACTGACTCTAGGAGTCTAATTCATCAATTGCACGAAAGTGTCGTGCATGACGTTGTTCATCTAAACTGGCAATAATACGCTGATAATTGCTAAAGCGGTCTTGAGTTATTTTTCCATCAGCTAGTGCTTGTTGTAAAGCACATCCTGGGTCGTCACCATGTTTACAATCACGGAACTTGCAGGTGCCTAAAAATTCTCTAAATTCAATAAAGCACCAACCGACCCTGATAGCGTCTAAATGCCATAAGGCAAATTCACGTATACCGGGTGAATCGATTAAATCCCCACCGCTAACAAAATGGAGTAACTTTGCGGTCGTGGTGGTATGTTGACCTAAACCTGAGTTATCGGATACATCTCCAATTAATAGTTCAGCTTCTGGCATTAATGCATTGATCAAAGATGATTTGCCAACACCAGACTGACCGGCAAAAACACTGACGCTGTCATTGAGTAATGCTTTGAGGTCTTCAACGCCCTCACCAGTGTGACTACTGACACGGAAAACTTGATAACCAATATTTTGGTAACGCGTTAATGCCGTTTCGATTTCATCACGATTAGTGTCATCCAATAAATCAATTTTATTGAGAATGATGATCGGCGTAATATCTGTGTCTTCTGAAGCCACTAGATATCGATCAATAATTTGGGTGGTAAAGCTAGGTAAAACTGAAGACACAATTAAGATTTGATCGATGTTAGCGGCAATAATTTTGACGCCATCGTATAAATCTGGTCGAGTTAAAGAGGATTTTCGCGGGTGAACGGCGACGACAATACCACCAATACTGGAGCCCGATTGAACTTCAGTCGCGAGTCTTACCACGACCTTATCACCGGTGACTAAACTGGTCACTGCTCGGCGAATATTACAGCGCGAGACCATGCCATCTGTAGTTTCAATATCGGCATGCTGACCGAAACGAGAAATCACCACACCGGCTTGTTCAGGACCTAACAAATTATCCTGTAATTCGGCATGTTGACTATTATCGTCATTACGCTTTAATCGTTTAGTCTGATTGGCGCGCATTCGGCGTAATTGGCCCTGACTTAGGGGTTTCTTTTTACTCACAGGCTTATCTTCATTAAATAGGTGTTTTTTTGTGTATCAAAAAAACAGTATGATACACACTCTTTTATAAAAATGCCTGAATTTAGGCTACAGATAATATAAGGCGGCATAAATGGCTGTTGATGCGAATAATCTAATTTGGGTTGATTTGGAAATGACAGGCTTAGAACCCGCTGTTGATCGAGTCATTGAAATTGCAACTTTAGTGACTGACCAAGACCTCAATATCATTGCTCAAGGCCCTGTTCTAGCCATTTATCAGACAGATGATGTGTTAGCTGGGATGGACGATTGGAACCAAAAACATCATGGAGAGTCAGGATTAATTGAGCGTGTTCGTGCCAGTAAATGTTCTGAACAAGATGCGATAACACAAACGATTGATTTTTTATCTCAGTACGTGCCTAAAGGCGCATCACCAATGTGTGGCAATAGCATTGGTCAAGATCGCCGCTTTTTGAATAAATACATGTTAGAGCTTGAAGAGTATTTTCATTATCGCAACATTGATGTGAGCACCATCAAAGAGTTGGTTCGTCGTTGGAGCCCTGAAACAATGAATGGCTTTAGCAAGAAAAATACTCACCAAGCATTAGAAGATATCAAAGAGTCTATTGCCGAAATGCAGTTTTATCGCAGTGAAGTATTTAAAATTTAAGCAATTGAACAATTTTTTTCAAAAAGGGGGTTGCAGCATAGTAAAATTTACCTATAATGCGGCCTCAACTTTCTACAGAGCGCCAAACTCTGAGGTATAGGAAGTTGTCATGAAATTTGAAAGTATGCGACATTAGTTCAGTTGGCATAGGTTGAAAGACGATACCTTGCTAACTTAATAATGAAGCAACAGTACGCGACATTAGCTCAGTTGG